>JAAFJC010000028.1 GCA_013297925.1 Comamonadaceae bacterium | reverse complement strand
GTCCGCCAGCCTTGCGCCTTGCCCTAAGCTTGCTTTGGTTCGTGCCATGCGTCATCTCCTTGGGTGGGATGACGCATCGTACCTGAAAATGATTTAAATGAACAGTATTGCGCCTCCCCCTTTACTTCCGCCAGACGCAAAGCCACATCGGACGGGCATGAGTTTTGGTGGTGCGCCAGACTTTCTCACATCCAACAAGCCCGCCAGAGTAGCTGGGGCGGATGGCGCAAGTAAAGGGGGAGGCGGCGCATTCAACTTCCCCAAGGACAAACCAACCCAAAACGCCGCCGGAGGACATGGAGCCATCCGCCCCGGCTGCTCTGGCGGGCGTTCAACCGAAGCGAAGAAGCTTAGTGAAGGGTGAGAAAACCCTTTATTGCCAACGCTATGGGCATCAAGTTGGCTGCGGATAGCGCCTTGCCAAGCTTTCCGCCACGCAAACCGGCTTATCAGAGCCTTCGCGCTCGATTTTGACTTCCCAGGTCATTTGCACCCCTGTTGACCCGCCCGGCCCAGCCACAGATTCTGTGGCTAAAAGCTTCAAGCGCGCGCGCAAACGGCTGCCTACAGGCACGGGAGCCATGAAGCGGACTTTGTTGAGGCCGTAGTTCACGCCCATGCTGGGTTCGTCGATCTGCAGCGTTTCGTCAAAAAACTTGGCGATCAGCGAAAGAGTGAGGAAACCGTGGGCAATCGGCGCGCCGAAGGGCCCAGCCTTAGCGCGCTCCACATCCACGTGAATCCATTGATGATCACCCGTGGCTTCGGCGAATTTATTCACTTGGCTCTGCGTGATGAGCGTCCACTCACTTACGGCCACTTCTTGGCCAACCAGCGCAATGACTTGCGCGAGGGTTTCGAATTTCGCCATGCTTATTTATCCAAGAATGCGGTCAAAGCCTGCCACTGCTCCAAATCTTTCTCCACGCGGCTGGGCGCAACATCCCACAGCGTGAGGCCGCGTGCGGCGAGGTGGATGTAGTTTTGCGTGTCGCGCAGGAAGCCGAGCACGGGCAGACCTAAGCTGCCTACGAATTCTTGGAGTTTGTCTGCAGCAATCGTGCGCGAATCCACCCGCATACCTACGATGCCGACCTGAATCTTGCTGGCCTGGCTGCTTTTGGCGAGCTCATCCAAAAACGCCCGCGTGGCAAAAATATCAAACACGCTGGGCTGCAGCGGCACGATCACTTTATCGGCCGCCTTCATCACGTCTTTGAAGTTCCCGCCATGCAGGCCACCGGGCGTATCAAGCACCACATGGCTCACGCCTTTGGGTGGCTTGGCCACACCATCGCTCACATCCCAGCTTTGGATCGGACGGGCAGCGGCGGGGCGCAGGCCGAGCCAGAGTTTGGAGGATTGCTGGCGATCCGCATCGCCCAGCATCACGCCATGGCCCTTGCTGGCAAAGTAGCCGGCGATATTGGTGGATAAAGTGGTTTTGCCAACCCCGCCCTTGGGATTGGCGACGACGATCACGGGCATGTTGTTCTCCTCGCAGCCCAAATCAGGCTGGAAGAGACAATGTTACCGAAAAATCACCTGAATGGGGATTGTTTGACGGTCTTCAAATCGCCAGGCAAGCTGCTGATGTAGCCCGCCATGGCCTTCAATTCTGCATTGGAGTACTGCTTAGCAATGCCCGCCATCACACCGTTGGAGCGGCCCACTTTGGCATTGCCTTCGATTTTATAGGCCTTGAGCGCGACAAACAAATAATCCGCATGCTGGCCAGCGATCTTGGGGTAGCCAGGATCAATCGGCTTGGCAAAATTTGCGCCGTGGCAGGAAATACAAGCGCCTTTAGTCAGCAATGCAGCCACTGCAGCAGATGGCTCTTTGGCTGCTTTTTCTGGAAGCGTCGCGCCCGCCACCACGCCATGTTGACTGTAATAAGCGCCCAAATCAGCCATATCTTGTTCCGAGAGCGAGGCAGCGATGGCTTTCATCGTTGGGTGTTTGCGTTCGTCTTTTTGGTAAGCAGCGAGGGCATTGCTGATGTATTTGGCGCCTTGGCCAGAAATCATGGGCGCTTTGTAAATCTCTGGGAAGCTGGCTTGATAGCCCACGATACCGTGGCAGCCGATGCACATGGCGGCTTTGCTTTGGCCGGCTTTAACATCGCCTTTAACTTCTTGGGCAGAAGCGGTGAAGGTCACAGAAGAGACAATAACAGCGAGGGCAGCGGCGAATAACTTGTTCATTTTGCGTACAGAATGGAGGGATGTTTGAGCACGCGCCCAAAACATCGCCACATTATAGCTTCGGGCTAACCCGAAGAAACCTCACCTGTACCATCAAACCATGAAATTCCAAGGCTCACAAGGCTACGTCGCCACCCCTGATCTGATGCTGGCTGTGAACGCCGCCATGACTCTTAAGCGCCCCCTGCTCATCAAAGGCGAGCCCGGCACGGGCAAAACCATGCTTGCGGAAGAAGTAGCCACAGCACTCAACATGCCTCTGCTCCAGTGGCACGTCAAATCCACCACCAAGGCGCAGCAGGGCTTGTATGAATACGATGCCGTCTCGCGTTTGCGGGATTCACAACTGTCCGATGTAGATGGCGGTGAGCGGGTGAAAGACATTCACAACTACATCGTCAAAGGCGTGCTCTGGCAAGCTTTCACCGCCGATCAGCCCGTAGCGCTGCTGATTGACGAGATCGACAAAGCCGACATCGAATTCCCCAACGATTTGCTGCGCGAAATTGATCGCATGGAGTTTTATTGCTACGAGACGCGCGAGCTGATCAAAGCGAAAAATCGCCCACTCGTTTTCATCACCTCCAATAACGAAAAAGAGCTGCCCGATGCCTTCCTGCGCCGCTGCTTTTTCCACTACATCAAATTCCCTGAAGCCGCCACCATGCAGCAAATCGTGGATGTGCATTTCCCGGGCTTGAAGAAAGAACTGCTCGGCGCCGCGATGAAGACCTTCTACGACGTGCGCAACCTGCCCGGCATCAAGAAAAAGCCATCTACTTCCGAACTGCTCGACTGGATCAAACTGCTGGTCGCCGAAGACATCCCACTCGACGCCCTACACAGCAAAGACGACAAAATCGCCGTGCCACCACTGGTGGGCGCGCTGCTGAAGAATGAGCAGGATGTGACGCTGTTTGAAAAGCTGGTGTTTATGAACCAAAGAGGCAGGTAAACAGCAGATCGCCGGCGTATTTATTGCGCGAGCAGCTATCAATTTTATAGTGTGATGCGTCTATGCCATTAACCATACGCCCCGTTCAAAACGAAGATCACACCGCTTGGCTACCTCTTTGGCATGCTTACATTGCGTTTTACAAAGGCAGTGTGAGCGATGCACAAACGGCACTGACTTGGCAGCGCATACTTGATCCTGCGCACCCGCTTCAAGCTTGGGTGGCTGAGCAAGATGGTGTTTTGCTAGGCTTTACACATGCCTTCATCCATCCCTCCACTTGGTCAGACGCAGGCTACTGCTATCTGGAAGACTTGTTTGTGAGCCAAACCGCGCGCGGCCAAGGCGTAGCGCGGCAGCTGATTGAAACCTGCGCAGCCTGGGCAAAAACCCAAAGAGCTGACCAGCTTTATTGGCTGACCCAAGAAGACAACCACACAGCCCGCCAGCTTTATGATCGCGTTGCCCAGCGCTCAGGATTTATTCATTACAAACATGCTGTGGGGTCATGTGTTTAAACACTCAGCTTCAAAGAAAATCGGCATTCAGCCGGCGTACATATTGCGGAAGCAGCTATTAATTTCATAGTGATTGGATCAATGATGTCATCAATACCCCTCGTCTCCCCCGTCACCTTGAGCCTGCGCGGCGTGCGCTTAGAGCCGCTTGCGCTCTCGCATGAGGAAGGCTTGCGCGAAGCAGCCAAAGATGGCGAGCTGTGGAAGTTGCGTATCACCTCCGTTCCCGAACCAGAAAACGTGCGCGCTTACATTGAAACAGCGCACAAAATGGCAGACCGCTTTGCCTTTGCCGTGATCGATGAAGCATCGGGCAAAGTGCTCGGCTCCAGCAGCTATCACGACATCCTGCCTGCCGTGCGCCGTGTGGAGATTGGCTACACCTGGTATGCGCAGAGCATGCAGCGCACGCATCTCAACAGCACTTGCAAGCTCCTCATGATGCAGCATGCGTTTGAGACCCTGGAATGTAAAACTGTAGGCTGGCGCACTGATAATTTCAACTTTCGCAGCCAAGCCGCGATTGAGCGCTTGGGCGCGCGTAAAGACGGCATCATTCGTGGCCACGCCCTGCGCCGAGATGGCACGATCCGCGATACTGTGATGTACAGCATGACAGCGGGCGAATGGCCTGAGGCCAAGGCGCAGTTGCTCTATCAGCTTGATAAACCACGTTAATTGAGCGTCGTTCTTATGACGGCAAGACGTGTCGTTTTATTCCGTTCGGGTTGAGCTTGTCGAAACCCTTCGACAAGTTCAGGGTAAACGGTTTAAAGTTCACGATGGCAGATCAGTAAATCATCATGCAACACCACTACATCCACAACCAAAACGTCCCCGCCTCCAGCGGCCAAACGCTGCCCATGACCGACCCCGCGAGCGGCGAGGTGTATGAGCAAATCGCGCGCGGCACAGCTCAAGATGTAGATGCGGCGGTGAAATCCGCGCGTGCTTGCTACGAGAATGTGTGGCAGCACATTACCGCTGCTGAGCGCGGGCGTTTGCTGATGAAGCTCTCGATGAAGGTGGCCGAGCAAGCGGATGAGCTGGCTGCGATTGAGCAGCGCGATTGCGGCAAACCCGTGAAGCAGGCCAAGGCCGATGCGGCGGCGCTGGCGCGCTATTTTGAGTTTTACGCAGGTGCGGCGGATAAGTTGATGGGCGAGACGATTCCTTATCAGAATGGCTTTGCCGTATTCACCTGGCGCGAGGCCTTTGGCGTGGTGGGCAACATCATTCCTTGGAATTACCCGATGCAGATTTTTGGCCGCAGCGTGGGCGGAGCGCTGGCGGCGGGCAATGTCTGCGTCGTCAAACCTTCGGAGGATGCATGTCTGTCCATCCTGCGGGTGGCGCAGCTCGCAGCGGAAGTAGGCTTTCCAGCTGGTGCGATCAACATCGTCACCGGTTATGGCCATGAAGTGGGAGACGCGATTGCCAAGCATCCCGGCATTGATCACATCAGCTTCACCGGCAGCCCGCGCGTCGGCACGATCATCCAGCAAGTAGCCGCCGAGCGGCATTGCCCCGTGACGCTGGAGCTCGGCGGCAAAAGCCCGCAAATCGTGTTTGCCGATGCAGATTTGGATGCCGCCATTCCCGTGATCATCAACGCCATCGTGCAAAACGCAGGGCAAACCTGCTCCGCTGGCTCACGCCTCTTGATTGATGAATTGATCTACGACAAACTGCTTGATCGCCTAGGCGCAGCTTTTGAAAACCTCCGCGCCGGCCCGCCCGCGATGGATTTGGATCTGGGCCCGCTGATTCGCCAAAGCCAGCAGCAGCGCGTGTGGGATTTCCTCTCGGATGCACAAGTGGCTGGCATACCGATGGTGGCGCAAGGCAAGGTGGTCGATGAGGCTCCCGAGGGTGGCTTCTACCAAGCCCCCACGCTCTTACGCGATGTGCCTGTGCATCACCGCCTAGCCCAAGAAGAAATCTTCGGCCCCGTGCTCTGCGCTATGAAATTCAAAGATGAAGACGACGCGATCAGAATGGCCAACGCCACCAAATTCGGCCTCGTTGCGGGCCTGTGGACGCGCGATGGCTCCCGCCAACTGCGCTTGGCAAAACGCATCCAGAGCGGCCAAGTCTTCATCAACAACTACGGCGCAGGTGGCGGCGTAGAGCTGCCCTTTGGCGGCATGAAATCCTCAGGCTATGGGCGCGAGAAGGGGTTTGAAGCGCTTTATGGATTTACGCAGCTCAAGACCGTGGCGATCAAGCACGGCTAAGAGTGCTACGAATTTAATATCTGCTTGCGCAATAGATACGCCGGTGATCAGCCATTTTCTCTATATTTCTATGAACTGAAGATAACGTGCTGATTTGTTGGCAGCTTTTTCATGCATTGCTCAAACAGCTCTGATTGCAGCCAATTTTGTAGCCATTTCTGAGTTGCAGGCAAAGCTTGCGCATCAAACCACGCCTCATCGACGGCGCGAAACTGGCGCACGAAGGGGAAGATGGCGAGATCGGCCGCGCAAGCCGTTGCGTCGCCTAGATACGCATCTGCTGCAAGGCGCTGCTCAAGCTTTTGCAGCAAACCACGCACGGCTTGATCGCGATGCATCTCTCGCTCGCTGGCGACGTACCGTTCGGGATACTTGTAGCGATCAAGTTGTTGCTTGAAAGCGCCGTCATTGAGCGCGATGAGTGCTTGATTACTCGGTGTTTGAGCACCTACCCACCACGGCTCAAAGCCTTGCTCAAAGGCCCAGCGCATGATCTGCAAGCTTTCTTCGAGCACTTCACCGCTTGTCAAAACGAGTACGGGCACGGTGCCTTTGGGCGAAGCAGCCAGCATCGCGGCTGGCTTATCGCGCAAGCTGATTTCATATGCGTCAAACGCAATACCCGAGACGATCAACGCCATACGTGCGCGCATGGCGTAGGGGCAGCGGCGGTAGGTGTAGAGCAAAGGGCGAGTCATAGCTTGCACAGAAAAAAACCAGCCTCTCGGCTGGCTTTCTTAGAGCTCAATGCGTTCAAGCAAAGTTCTTCTCAGCAAACTCCCAGTTCACCAAACTGTTGAGGAAGGTCTCGACGAATTTGGGGCGGGCGTTGCGGTAGTCGATGTAGTAGGCGTGTTCCCACACGTCAACCGTGAGCAAGGCTTTGTCTGCGGTGGTGAGCGGCGTGCCAGCAGCGCCGGTGTTGACGATGTCAACTGAGCCATCCGGCTTTTTCACGAGCCATGTCCAGCCGGACCCGAAGTTGCCTACGGCGCTCTTGGTGAAGGCTTCTTTGAAAGCGGCGTAGCTGCCAAATTTCGCGTTGATGGCTGCTGCCAAAGCGCCGGATGGCTCACCGCCACCTTGGGGCTTCATGCAGCTCCAGAAGAAGGTGTGGTTCCAGATTTGGGCGCTGTTGTTGTAGATGCCGCCGGAGCTGCTTTTGATGATGTCTTCCAGGCTCTTGGCTTCAAACTCTGTGCCTTTTTGCAGGTTGTTGAGGTTGACGACGTAGGCATTGTGGTGCTTGCCGTGGTGGAATTCGAGGGCTTCTTTGCTGTAGTGGGGAGAGAGCGCGTCAATCGCGTAGGGGAGAGCGGGTAGGGTGTGTTCCATGGTGATTTCCTCTGTGGTGTTAAACGGTGAATTGTAGATAGCTTGCCAAGCGGTATTTTCAAGGCAGGAATTGTCCCTGTTTGATGCAATGAATCTATTGCACCGATAGCGCAATCTCGCCATCGGCCAGCCGGGCTTTGAGGGCCAATCCTTGCGAGGCTTGAGCAGTGCTTTTGATCACGCTGCCTTGCGCATCTTGCAACACGGCAAAGCCGCGTTCCAAGACGCGTTGCGGGTTGAGGTGCTCCAGGGCTTGCGCGGCGCGTTGCTGGCGGTCGCTGGCTTTGCTGATGAATTGCAGGGTTTTTTGAGAGAAATCGGCTTCTCGCCGGCGTATTTCCTGCGCGGATTGCTCATGAAATGATAGTAAGCGCTGCTTCAATCCGAAGGCCAGATGCTGCAAACCGAGGCGCTGCTCGGCAAGCACATCGCTCGGGCGGGCGAGGCGGCGGGCGGCGGTGTCAACGCGCTGGGCTTGGGCATCGAGTGCGTCTTGCACAGCTTCTTCCAGGCGCTCTTGCATGAGACCGGCTGCGCCCAGCCAGGTGGCGCGGTCTGTGGCGCAGAGCTCGGCGGCGGCTGTGGGCGTGGGGGCGCGCAGATCGGCGACGAAATCGGCGATGGTGAAGTCCGTCTCGTGGCCCACGCCGCTGATGATGGGCACGGGGCTTTGCGCGATGGTGCGCGCGAGGGCTTCGTTGTTGAATGCCCAGAGGTCTTCGATGGAGCCACCGCCACGCACGAGCAAGATCACATCAATTTGGGGTGTTTTATCAGCCAAATCGCCTGATTGCCGGCGTGGAATCTGCGCGGCGTGATACAGTTTTTGTAGCGCTTCGACCAGCTCAGCAGGCGCTGCATTGCCCTGCACAGAAGCTGGCGCAAACCACACTGGAATATGCGGCACACGCCTAGCGAGCGCCGTGGCCACGTCTTGCAAGGCCGCTGCGCCGCTGGAGGTGACCAAGCCAATGCCGCGCGGCGCAAGAGGAATGGCACGTTTGCGAGCGGCATCAAACAGCCCCTCGGCTTCCAGCTGCGCCTTAAGCTTGAGAAATTGCTCAAACCAAGCGCCCTGCCCCGCCTTTTGCAGGCTCTCCACAATCAGCTGCAAATCCCCGCGCGGCTCATAAATGCTGATGCGCCCGCGCAGCTCAACCAAATCGCCCTCTTTCGGCTGGAAATCCATCAAGCTGGCCGCGCGGCGAAACATCGCGCAGCGAATCTGGCCGGCTTCATCCTTCAACGAAAAATAGCAATGCCCGCTGGCAGCACGAGAAAAGCCGGTGATCTCGCCTTTCACGCTCACGGGATTGAAGCGAGCTTCCAGCGCATCCGCCACTGCCCGCACGAGCGCGCCCACCGCCCAAACTCGACTTGAGCCAGTGACTTCAAAAACCATAGCATCATCGCGCATAATGTGGGAAATTCTCAGGAGATCTCTCGTGCTCTCGATCATACAAGCCGCTGGTTGGCCGATTTGGCCTCTGATTGCCTGCTCCATCCTCGGATTAGCGCTCATTATTGAGCGCTTTGTTGCACTGAAAACAGCGAAAGTTGCACCACCGAAATTGCTGGACGAAGCCATCGCCGTCTCGCGCCAAAGTCTGCCCTCAGGCGAAGTGGTGAATCAGCTCGAAGCGAATTCGGCGCTGGGCAAGGTGCTCGCCTCTGGGATGCGCGCCATGAACAGCAACCCGCGCTGCTCTGAAGAGGAGCTGCGCAACGCGATGGAAGGCGCTGGCCGCCAAGTCACTGCTAAGCTGGAGCGCTACTTGCCCGCCATTGCCACGATTGCCTCTGCAGCCCCTTTGCTTGGTCTGCTCGGAACAGTCATCGGCATGATTGAAATCTTCGGCTCCCAGGGCGGCGGCTCGGGCGCTGGCGGCGGCGTTGGCAACCCGCAGCAGCTGGCGCATGGTATTTCCATTGCGCTCTACAACACGGCTTTCGGCCTGATCATCGCCATCCCCGCGCTGATCTTCTGGCGCTATTTCCGCGCTCGCGTGGATGACTATTTGCTCAGCTTGGAGCTCGCTGCAGACAAAATGGCGCGGCATTTGCTGGCCATGCGCAATGGCGGCTATTGAAAGATCCACGATGAACTTTCGCCGCAACAACCGTGAAGAGCCCGAGATCAATCTCATCCCGTTCATCGATGTGCTCTTGGTCGTGCTCATTTTCTTGATGCTCTCCACCACCTACAGCAAGTTCACTGAAATGCAGCTGAAGCTGCCCACGGCAGATACCGATGCGCAGCGTGACTATCCCAAAGAGCTGATCGTGAGCGTGAGCAGCGATGGGCGCTACGCGGTGAACAAAACCGCCGTGGAAGGCAAGAGCGTCGATGCGATTTCTTCTGCGCTTGCTAGTGCAGCCAAAGCCGGTAAAGACACGGTGGTGATCATCAGCGCCGATGCGCTCTCCACCCATCAAGCGGTGATCAGCGTGATGGAAGCGGCACGGCGCGCGGGTTTGCAGCAGGTAACGTTTGCAACGCAGCCTTCTGGCAACAAGTAATCAAAGCCACGCCGCCATGGGATTTTCTGAGCGGCTGCAAAAATCTTGGTACTCGCCTAAAAAGGATTGGCTCTCGCTCGCGCTGCTCGATGTGAGCTGGGTGTATGGCGGCCTGGTGAAGCTTAGGCGAACGCTGTATGCCAACGGCGTGATGAACAGCATGCGCATCTCCGTGCCAGTGATCGTGGTGGGCAACGTGATCGCTGGCGGTGCGGGGAAAACGCCGATTGTGATGGCGCTTGCAAAGCTTTTGCAAGATCAAGGCTTCAAGCCGGGCATTGTCTCGCGCGGGTATGGGCGCAAAGGCTCTGGCGTGCTTGAAGTTTTGTGCGATACGCCAGTTTTTGAATCGGGTGACGAACCAGCCCTGATCAAATCTGCGCTGAGCGCCCCTGTGTTCGTAGCTAACGAACGGTCAGAAGCGGCCCTCGCTTTACTCGCTGCCTATCCACAAACCAATGCGATCCTCTGCGACGACGGCCTGCAACACCTTGCTTTACAACGCGATATCGAGATTTGCGTGTTTGACGAGCGCGGCATTGGCAATGGCCGCTTATTGCCTGCAGGGCCGCTCAGAGAATCTTGGCCACGCAATGTGGATTTCGTTTTGCATCGCGGCGGTTTCGAGGTGGGTTTTGAAATAGAACGCAAACTAGCAGACCATGCCTTGCTTGCGGATGGCACGCAGATTACGCTCACAGATTTGGCTCAGCACGAGCTCACAGCGTTGGCTGGCATCGCCAACCCAGAGAGCTTTTTCAGCATGCTGCTCGAGCGCGGCCTGCGCTTGAAAGAAACCATCCCGCTCCCCGATCACTATGATTTCAATAGCGCCTCCCGCACATTCCATGCAGGCCAATGGCTGATTTGCACTCAAAAAGATGCCGTAAAGCTCTGGAAAACACCCTTCGCCCAGCAATGCACCATCGCTGCCGTTCCGTTGCAAGTGAATCTCCCCGAAGCCTTCACCACGGACCTGCTCGAAAAGCTATCATCTCTAGCCATAGTGAAGTGAAAACATCATGGACTCCAAACTCCTCGAACTCCTCGTCTGCCCCGTCACCAAGGGCCCGCTCACGCTTGACCGCGAGAAAAACGAGCTCATCAGCCGCAGCGCCCGCTTGGCCTACCCCATCCGCGACGGCATCCCCATCCTGCTAGAAAACGAAGCCCGCACCTTGAGCGACGAAGAAATCGACGCTCTGCACAGCAAGCCATCACCGCTTTAAACTTCAACGTTTGATAGACGGCTTACGTCAAATCACGTATAGCCCAACCGGAAACAGGAAATCAGCTAAGCTCCGAGAATGTCATCTTCATGCCGCTTGGTAGTCAATTCCAGTGGCAAACTTTCTAGGAACAGCTATGCAAGACCCCATCGTCATCGTCTCCGCCGCCCGCACTCCCATGGGCGCTTTTCAGGGCGATTTCGCCGCTCTTTCTGCGCATGACCTCGGTGGCGCTGCCATCAAAGCGGCTGTTGAGCGCGCCGGCATTTCGCCGGATACGGTGAACGAAGTTTTGTTTGGCAACTGCCTGATGGCCGGCCAAGGCCAAGCGCCGGCTCGCCAAGCGGCGTTCAAAGGCGGCCTACCCAAAGGCGCAGGCGCTGTGACGCTCTCCAAAATGTGTGGCTCGGGCATGCGCGCGGCGATGTTTGCGCATGACATGCTCGCAGCGGGCAGCGTGGATGTGATGATTGCAGGCGGCATGGAGAGCATGACGAATGCGCCGCATCTTTTGCTCAAAGGCCGTAGCGGCATCCGCATCGGGCATGACCGCATTTTTGATCACATGATGCTCGACGGCTTGGAAGACGCTTACGAGCCCGGCCGCGCGATGGGCACGTTTGGCGAAGAGTGCGCTGAGAAATACAAATTCAGCCGCGAAGCACAGGATAAATTCGCCATAGCCAGCGTAGAACGTGCGCAAGCTGCTACTAAATCAGGAGCATTCGCCGCAGAGATCACGCCGGTAACGGTCAAGACGCGCGCTGGCGAGAGCATCATCAGCGTTGACGAAGGCCCACTCAAAGCCAAGCTCGATAAGATTTCCACGCTCAAGCCCGCGTTTAAGAAAGACGGCACGATAACTGCCGCTTCATCGTCATCGATCAACGACGGCGCAGCCGCCTTGGTGATGATGCGCGAAAGCACCGCTGCCAAACTCGGCTGCAAGCCTCTGGCCAAAATCGTCGGCCACGCCATGCACGCTCAAGAGCCCAATTGGTTCACCACCGCCCCCGTGGGCGCAACGCAAAAGGCGCTAGCCAAAGCAGGCTGGAGCGTGAAAGATGTGCAGCTGTGGGAAGTCAACGAAGCCTTCGCTGTCGTGCCCATGGCGCTGATGACCGAGCTCAATGTCGCTCACGAGATCGTCAACGTCAACGGCGGCGCCTGCGCTCTCGGCCACCCCATCGGCGCATCCGGCGCACGCATCATGGTCACGCTCATGCACGCGCTCAAAGCTCGCGGCTTGAAAAAAGGCGTGGCAACGCTGTGCATTGGTGGTGGTGAAGGCACTGCGGTGTGCTTGGAAATGCTTTGAAATAGGGTAGTAATGTGATCAAACGCTGGGAGGTTCGCAGTACCGGACCGGGTTCGCCTAAATTGATGCGAAGCATTTTTCGATTTATTTCGATAGTATCGATTATCTGGTTTCTTTTTGAAGTCGCAACTAGACTCTATGAAGACAATACTTTTAATGCTGAAACAGCATTAGTTGTCAAACAGGTTCAGCAGCAATGTCGCTACGGCAAGAAAAGTTATGAGTTTTTGGTTGGGGATATTGGTAAGTCACCAAGGCCTCTGCTTTACAGATGCAGCGCGACTGAACTACCTGTAGGGAAATCCATCGCGGTTTTAGTTTCTAAAGATCAACGCAAATTAGTTTTAGACACCTTCTTCACAAAATGGGTCACTGTGCTTTTCGCAGCAGTATTTGCTTCGTTTTGGTCGTTTACTAGCTGGTTTTTGCCATGGCGCGGTGTTGATTAACTGGAGAAAATTATGCTTATCAGCGAAGACCACATCGCAGTGCAAGATGCCGTGCGCGCTTACGTGCAAACGGAGATTGCACCCAAAGCCGCAGAGTGGGATAAGACGCATCACTTCCCGAAAGCTCAGCTGCGCGGCTTGGCGGATTTGGGCTGCTATGGTGTGGCTGTGCCGGAACAATACGGCGGCGCAGGTTTGGATTATTTGAGCCTTGCGCTGATCTTGGAAGAGATTGCGGCGGGCGATGGCGCCACGTCAACCGTAGTGAGCGTGAACAACTGCCCCGTGTGCTCCATCCTCCTGGCTTGGGGCAATGAGGCACAGAAGCAAAAATACTTGAAGCCACTGGCTCGCGGCGATATGCTCGGTGCGTTTTGCCTGACCGAACCGCATGTGGGCTCGCAAGCGGATGGCCTGAAGACAACAGCCACCAAAGATGGCGATCATTACGTGATCAAAGGTGTCAAGCAGTTCATTACCAGTGGCAAGAATGGCGATGTGGCCATCGTGATGGCCATCACTGACAAAGCCGCTGGCAAGAAAGGCATCAGCGCTTTCTTGGTGGAGACCAAAACACCGGGCTACGAAGTCGCGCGCATTGAAGACAAGCTCGGCCAGCATGCGAGCGACACGGCGCAGATTCGCTTTGAAAATTGCCGTGTGCCGGCTGAGAATTTGCTGGGTGAAGAAGGGCAAGGCCTCAAGATTGCACTATCCGGCCTAGAAGGCGGGCGCATCGGCATTGCCGCGCAATCGCTTGGCATGGCGCGCGCAGCGTTTGAAGCAGCTTTGACCTACAGCAAGCAGCGCGAGAGCTTCGGCCAGCCGATTTTTCAGCATCAAGCCGTGCAATTCAAGCTCGCGGATATGGCCACGCAGATTGAAGCTGCACGGGCTTTGATCCATCATGCGGCTTCGCTCAAAGATGCTGGTAGGCCTTGTTTGAAAGAAGCGGCGATGGCTAAGTTGTTTGCGAGCGAGATGGCAGAGAAGGTTTGCTCAGACGCGATTCAAGTGCATGGCGGCTATGGCTATGTGAGCGATTTCCCCGTAGAGCGGATTTACCGCGATGTGCGCGTGTGCCAGATTTACGAAGGCACGAGCGATGTGCAAAAGATTTTGATTGGTCGGGCTTTGGCTTGAGGTCTTTGCTTTGTTTGCTCGCTTTGGCCTGTGCTCAGCGCGCGACCACTGTTGAAAGTAGTTACTGTGGGCGAGCGAAGATCACAAGAGTAGCTAACAGGCCTCGGCTGTGATTGGGCTATCCCCCGAAACGAAATAAAGGGGGAGGCACGCGCGCAGCGCCAGCCGGAGGACATTCGTGGAGGGGGATAGCCCAAGCGCAGTCGAGGCCGCTCTCAGAAAATTATGCCAAACTCCAACCAAGACAAGGAGAAATCAAATGCCCATCAAAGTTTCCAGCCAACAGCTCGTGGACCAAGCCATGCGCGAAGTCAAAACCTACAGCGCGCAAGAGGTCAAAGCAAAAATGGCCGCAGACAAATCCGTGGTGCTCGTCGATATCCGAGACATTCGAGAATTACAAACGCCAGACGGCACACCCGTAGGCAGCACGCATGCGCCGCGCGGCATGTTGGAGTTTTGGGTCGATCCTGCCTCGCCTTATCACAAGCCTTTGTGGGCAGATGAGAGCAAAGAATTCGTACTCTTCTGCGGGCTCGGCTGGCGCAGCGCGCTCACTGCCAAGACACTGCAAGACATGGGCATGACGAACATTGCACACATCGACGGTGGCTTCAAAGCCATGAAAGAAGCAGGCTTTGCGATGGAGACGCTGGAGCAGCGCAAGGCGAGCAAAGCATGAAATTCGACGCGATTTTGTTTGATTGTGATGGCGTGTTGGTTGACAGCGAGGGCATCACCAATGGCGTGCTGCGACAGATGCTGGGGGATATGGGCTGGAAGATGACGGCGCAGGAATGCATGGCGCATTTCGTCGGCCATCTCGTGCAAGACCAAGGCGATTTGATTTTTAAGAAGACTGGTAAACATATTGATGACGCTTGGATCACCGGCTTTCGCCTGAGGCGCAATCAGGCACTCACTGAATCGCTCACAGCCATCCCTCATATCCACGAAGCCTTAGCAACGATCACCAAAAGCTATGGCACAAAAATCGCCTGCGCCAGCGGGGCTGATCGTGCCAAAGTAGTGCTGCAACTCACCAAGACGGGTTTGCTCCACTACTTCGAAGGCCGAATTTTCAGCGGCGTAGAAATGCCCAAAAGCAAACCCGCTCCCGATGTGTATTTAGCAGCAGCGGCAGCCCTAGGCGTCGACCCCAAGCGCTGCGCCGTGATTGAAGACAGCCCGACAGGCGCTACTGCTGGCGTAGCCGCAGGCTGCACAGTGTTTGCTTATTGCCCCGAGGTCGGCGGTAATGCCAGCCCCCAGGCCATGCGCGATGTAGGCGCAAGCCATGTGTTTGCCAGCATGGCGGATTTGCCCGCGTTGATAGTTTGAATTTTCATACGTCTAGCTGCCTTCTTGTCGATCAAATCGATGACGTATTCATAAAACATTCAGACACACAAAACACGACTGTTTTCCTCCGCTTTCATTTGAGCCGACATAATGTAAACAAGATGCGTTTTTGAGCGCTGGAGGATGATGTGATGAATATGATCTCGACTTTGGGCTGGCCTGCGGGGATCGCGGCTTTGTTGGTTCTTGCTACTCTGGCGGTGCTTGCTTGGTTTGTGTTGCAGCGCGCCGCGCCTGTGGTGCATTCGGGAAAGCATCGCCCTTTTCGTTTGGAAGATTGGCCACCGCGCACAATGCGCCCTCTCACGCCGGAGGAGCTGCGCGTTTTGAAACTGTTGCGCAAGGCTTTGCCTGAATGCTTACTGATGCCGCAAGTGGCTTTGGCGCGCTTTTTGAGTGTGCAGCAAAACCGCTCTTACAACCAATGGTTTGGCAGCGTGGGCAGGCGCTGTGTAGACTTTTTATTGTGCTCTGAGCAAGGCGATGTGCTCGGTGTGATTCAGTTGCAATCGAGCAAATCGAAAACTTTTTCAGAGGGCACGGTGCGCAAGCTCAAGGCGCTGGAGATGGCTCAAATTCCCGTGTGGCAAATGGCCAAAGATGATTTGCCAGATGTGCATACACTGAGGGCGATGGTGATGCCGGAGCTACAAGCAGCTGAGGCGCATTCGGTGCAGCATCAAGATTCGGATTGGGCTGCGACGAAGCTGGAGCCGCGTGAATTCTCCGTGTTGCGCAAAAACAAAGAAGCTCAAGCGGCTAAATCTGAACGCTGGAATCAAGCTTGGCCCACCGAGGAGGCGCGCTCAAGCGCTTTTTTAGATGAGTTTGGCATGATTGAGGTGCCGCCGCTGGTGTTAAAAGGCTCAGGCCGCTCGGCTACTGGTTTTACCAGAGGCTGACGGTAATAGCTGTTCCGTTTGGGCTGAGCTTGTCGAAGCCTAGAGAACCCTGCGACAAGCTCAGGGCGAACGGTATTGGATCAGCTCTTGTATTTCACCGAGCAGCCATAAGGCCGAGTAACGCTGTTGCTCACGGCCTTGCCGCCCGCCATTTCGCTGAGCGAGACCTTGATGTAATTCGTGGCTTTTGGAATGTCGGAAGCGCTGGCCGAGGGAATGCTGTCGATCCCGCCGGCATAGACCAGCATGCCCTTTCCATCGACGATGTACATATGCGGCGTGGTGCGTGCGCCATATGCTTTGCCGATTTTTCCATCTTCATCCATGAGGGTGTGTGTAGCAGGCGCTTTTTGTTTTTTCATCCAATCGGAGAGCTTTGCGGGCGCGAGGTAATCGGGGTGATCGTTGCCGGTGGAATTGATCGCGAGCCAGACCACGTTTTTCGCGAGCGCATCTTGCTGAGTGCCTTGCATGTTGCCGCCATCGTAATGTTTGCGCACATAGGGGCAGCCGGGGTTGACCCATTCGAGCACGACGGTTTTGCCTTTGAAATCTGCGAGCGAGACGGTTTTGCCCGTCACATCTTTGGCACTGAAATTGGGGGCGGCTTGGCCAACAGTTGCCGTGGCTTGCGCCCAAGCAGCGGATGTGGTGGCCAGAAGGGCGGCGCTAGCGAGGGTGGATGTGGCGAATTGACGGCGTTGCATAGTTAGCTCCTAAAACTTGCAGGTGAGATGACTTAGAGTTTGGCAAGTTCCGCGCGAACCTGCTGCACATCCAAAATTTCCGACAAGATGACAGGGGCACTGCCCGGTTTGTAAATCACATACACCGGCACGCCGCTGCGGCCCAGCTGAGTGATGGCTTGGGTGATGGCGGGGTCGCGCTTTGTCCAATCGGCACGCAAGAGCTGCACTTTTTTGGCTTGAATGTCTTGCAGCACAGCGGGGTCTGAGAGCGTGGTTTTCTTGTTGTATTGACAGGTGACACACCATGCGGCTGTGAAATCCACGAAGACGGCTTGGTTGCTGGCGAGCAGTTGCTCCACCTTGCCTGGCTCCCAGGCTTGCCAGCCAGCGGCTTGAATCGGTGTGGATTCTTGAATTTTGAAGATGTTTTGGCCGATCGCCGGCATCAAAACTGCGCAAACAGCTATGGAAATAATAGCAACCACAATGCGCGAACGCCCACGCAAAGAGAGCGCCCACGCAAGCATCGCCACGCACAGCAACAGCACGAGCAACGCCGCTGCGCCATCAATGCCCGTTTGCTGCCCAATCACCCAGAGCAGCCACACTACAGTAGCCAGCATCGGGAAGGCCATGAACTTTTTGAACACATCCATCCATGCGCCGGGGCGTGGCAGAAGGTTTGCCACAGCGGGCACTAAGCTCGCCGCCAGATAAGGCAAGGCCATGCCAATACCCAAAGCGGCGAACACGGCGAGCGCCTGCCAAGCCGGCAAGCCAAGCGCGAAGCCCAGCGATGCACCCATGAAAGGCGCGGTGCAAGGCGAAGCAATCGCCACGGCGAGCACGCCCGAGAGGAAGGCATCGACCTGCGGATTCTTCGCCTGCAAGGTAGCGACAGACGATGGCAACACATTCGCCAGCTCAAACACACCGAGGAGATTCAGTGCAATCAAGGTAAACAGCACAGCCAGCGCAGCAATCACTACCGGCGACTGCAACTGAAAGCCCCATCCCAGCGCCTCGCCGCCTGCGCGCAGCGCGAGCATCAGGCCGCCCAGCGCCAAAAAGCTCAGCACCACGCCCACCGTATAAGCCGCGCCACCCGAGACGCGTGCCTTCTGGCTCGGTGCATTCGCAAAGCCCAGCACCTTGATGGCGAGCACTGGCAACACACAAGGCATCAAATTCAAAATCAATCCGCCGAGCAAAGCTAATAGCAAAGCAGGGAGCAAGGAAGTCACCTCCGAGCCGCCAGCTTGCACGGGCTTTTGCGATGCGCCTGCGTTGGCTTTCAAAGCAGCGGCCAGCTCAGGCGAGACTTGCGCCGCAGCCGCTACTTTTGGCCACTCGCCATCCACCTTCGCTTGCACGCGAACCGCCGTTTTGCCATCGGCAGTCAACACCAGAGGCATCAGCTCTGGGCTGGCGCTGCGCTGCGCGGAAATCGGAAACGAAGCCGTCCACACATCGCCCGCCCAAGCTTGCTGCCAAGTCGCCTTCGCCTTCGCAGCTTTCTCACCGTCGTTGGCCAGCTTCGCGCCGTTATCCAACACTTCGGGCGTTTCGGGAAACAGCTGCAGACTTTTGCCCTGAAGTGCAGCAGGCAAATCGCGGATGCTGAATTCGAGTTGCTTTCCGTTAATCTTTGCACTTGCATTCGTTTTGATGTCTTGCGGATGCGCCGCAAACGCCGCATCAAACGCCGCCTTGTGCAAGGCGGTAGAGCTCGTCGCCGGAATCTTCAGCGCAAACTCGCCCTCTTCCGGAATGCACTCTTGTTTGCAGACCAGCCAAACTGCTTTGAGCTTCACTTCCAAATCAGACTTGAGTAAATCCGCCTTGTACATCGAGGAAATTTCCAGCGGCACAGGCAGCAGCACCGTGTTCTCATAGCCATAGTTCGCCAGAGAGCCAATCCAAATCTTCTTAGGCACAGGCCAGCGCGTCTCGCCCGGCTGCACGCCAGCAGGCAAAGTCCATTGCATGTCTGTGGGCTGCCCAGAATCGCCGGAGTTTTTCCAATAGGTGTGCCACTCGGGCTGGTGCGTGATCTGCAAACCCACCCAGACTTGCTTGCCTGCGCCCACGCCATCGGGCGCGTAGGCGAGAAGCTCAGCGCGAACTTGCGGTGTGGTGACGACTGCGCCCGTATTTTTAAGGCCAATCTGGGCGCTCGCCGGGAAGAATACTGCACAGAGTGCTATGAAAACCAGAGTGATCGATGGACTTGCAAGCCACCGTTTGAAAGACATGAAAAATCGCATACCCAGCAAGAGTGCGCTAGAAGCCGATAAGTTCATGCGCCAAACTCCAAAACCACACGCCGCGTGGTGGCTGATTTCTTCTCGATCTTCACCACACGCACATCGCCAATCTCCGACGTGTTGGCCACATGCGTGCCGCCGCAGGGTTGAAGGTCAATCAGCTGTTCATTGCCAACTCTGATCGTGCGAATCACGCCGCTTCCTCGCGGCGGGCTCACACTCATGCTTTTGACCAAGGCGGGGTTCGCATCAAGCTCAGCTTCAGTGATGCTACTCACGGTCACAGGCAAGGCTTGAGCAACAAGCTGAGCAATCCCTGCCGTGAGGGCTTCTTTATCCAGTGGGTCGGTCATGTGCATATCCATGCGCGCATAGTCTGGCGTGATGGAGCAACCGTTCACGGGCTGAGGAATCAGATGGCAGAGCAGATGTGTGGTGGTGTGAAAGCGCATCAGGCGATGGCGGCGCTGCCAATCGATGCGCGCGGTCACTGAATCACCCTGCTTCAATTTTAATAGCACATCACGCTGATTTTCTGCCGGCGAACTCGCTAAAACATGCCAAATATCTGCTGTAGGCATTCCATCCGCATTCTTGGCTTTGCGTGTATCGGCCACAGCAATCTCACTACCATCGGCCAACACCAACCAGCCCGCATCCCCCGCCTGCCCGCCGCCCAGCGGATAAAGCACCGTGCGATCTAGCGTCACCATCACTTCGCCAGAAGGCAGTGTTTGCACAGCCACTACACGGGCTGTGCATTCACGCAAATAAGCATCTTGGCGAAACAGGTCTTGAGTCATGCATTCCATTGTGCCGCAAGCTCGCTTAGGCATAAAAAAGCCGCTGATCAAGCGGCCTTTGATGAAAGCAAGAAATCGATCAAATCGTGCGATTCACCGGCAAGAAGCGATCCGTGAAGAGCGCAGAAGCCGCCACGGGTGTCGTTAAGCCCAGCGCTTCGCGAACTTGATCGGTAGTGCGCTGCAAGCGGCGCATGTCGACCGCGCCGACACCGAAGCGAGCGAAGTGCGGCGTTTTCACAAAATTGTCAATGCACAGCTGCAAGCGGCGCAGCTCGATATCGGCCTGCGCCACCGGGTTGCGCTTGCGCACAAACTCAATGCTTGGCGCGGGATTGGCCACCACTTCGCGCACAGATTTCGCCATCGCGTTGACGAACTTCTGCACAGCATCGGGCTGGCTGGAGAGGAAGAGCGGATTGGCCATGATGGTGGAGCCATAGAGATCCACGCCGAAATCTTTGTATTGCATGATCACCATATCTTCCTTTTTCACGCCGCGCGATTCAAGCGAGAGCTGGCCAGAGAAGAGGAAGCCAGTGATCGCATCTACTTCGCCGCGCACGAGCATCGTCTCGCGCAGGCTGGGGTCCATCGATGTCCAGTTGATCGTCTTGGTATCAATGCCGGTGGCTTTCGCAAAGATCGGGAAGGCTTTGCGGCCACCGTCGAACACGGGCGCACCTAGCTTTTTGCCCATCAAATCTTTGGGAGCATTGATACCCTTGCCTTTCAGCGCGAAGGCTGTAGCGGGGCTGAATTCATACATGCAGTACACGCCCATGCAGCCGCGATCAGGTGTGTTCGGGTTAGCTGCCAAGAATTCCGTCATGGAGGTGAAATCACCAAAGCCCATGTCATACACGCGGGATGCGACACGTTGAATGGCCGCTGGTGAGCCCGTGCCCACATCAATATCCACATTGATGCCTTCGTTTTTAAAATAGCCTTTCTCCAGCGCGTTCAAGAAGAAAGCGGAAGGGCCTTCGTAGCGCCAATCGAGCACGAAGCGCACGGGAATGTTGGCAAAGGCTCGGTTGCTTAAGCCGAAGCCGAGTACCGCAGCTGTAGCGCCGCCTTGCAGCAAACGGCGGCGGCTGATGCCCGCAGCCATGGAGCGGCGAACCGGAGATGAGGATGAGGAAGCAGACATAACGACTCCAAAAAATTGAGCCCAGCTTTGCCACCTGCGCTGCCCAATTGCCGCGCAATGTGAATCAGGGATGGATACGTTTTGCAAAACACATGCCATTCGCACGCGCCTGAAAAAAGTCATTGCAGCGACGTTGCTGGTGTCCAATGCCAATTTCTGGTGCGGATGTCCCCACACCCAAAGAGGGCATCCGCACTGCGCCTGTGTGCAACGCCGCTTTCCAGTGCTGATAACCCTTTGCTCTGCGGTGGTTTTGCTCATTGATGCGAAACTGAAGACGCTGTGCAATCATGGGAATGCTTTTTGCAACCGCATAAGAATGTCCACAACATCAGAACCCCTTTTGGCTTTAGGCACTCACCCTGCAACTGCATGGCAGGTGAATGCCCAGTACGCCGATCTCACCCGCCGCTTAGCGCCCGCCCCGCGCGCTCACACGATTGCTGCGCATGGCAAAACGCTCACGCTTGATCTGAGCCGCACAGCATTGATCGTGATCGATATGCAAAATGATTTTTGTCATCCGGACGGCTGGCTCGCCTCCATTGGGGTGGACGTTGCGCCCGCGCGCAAGCCGATTGCGCCGCTTGCCGCCATGCTGCCATTGTGGCGTCATCAACGCTTGCCCGTGATCTGGGTTAACTGGGGCAACCGGCCAGACCGCGCCAACCTCAGCCCTGCTGCACTGCATGTGTACAACCCGGATGGCCAATCAAACGGATTAGGCGCGAAGGCCACGGAGCAATCGACCAAGGTGCTGGAGAAAGACAGTTGGGGCGCAGCCGTGGTGGATGAGCTCGTGCCACAGCCGCAAGACATCCGCATCGATAAATTCCGCATGAGCGGCTTTTGGGATACGCCACTCAACAGCATCTTGCAGCAAATGGGCGTGCAAACTCTGCTCTTCGCAGGCGTGAACGCCGATCAATGCGTGCTCGCCACGCTGATGGATGCTAATTTCGCAGGCTACGACACCATCCTGCTGGAGGACGCCACCGCCACCACCTCGCCTGAGTTTTGCATGCAGGCCACGCTCTACAACGTGCGCCAATGCTTTGGCTTCACCACACTCACCAAAGAATTTCTAGGAATCGCATGAGCACCACCACCGCCCTCGCAGACATTCACAAAAGCGCTAGCCAATACGCGGTGTTCCGCATCGCCAAAGGTGAGACCAATAAATTCGTGTTGCTGATCGATCCCACGACCGATGATGTGGATTTCGTTCAAGTGATCGAGATTTTTGATGTGGGCGGAGAAACCCCGCCCAACGCCCATCGAGCCGCGCATGAGACCTTCGTCGTGCTCCACGGCCAAGGCATCGCCATGACCAATGCTGGGCAAATTCCCTTGAAGCCAGGCTCCACCCTGCTCGTACGCCCCGGCGGCACGCATGTGGTGAAGAACACCGGAAGCACGCGCCTGTATTGCCTCACCAGCATGATCCCGGATGAAGAGTTTGCTGCGCTTATTCGCAGCGGTGTGCCGGATCGTTTGGATGAAATCGATCTGCAAGCGCTAGCTTGGCAAAGGTAACGCCGTTTTGTATCTCACACGCTTGAGCGCAAAGCTCGAGCGAATTTTTTCAATGCCCGGAATCGGCGTGAGCTGCTCCAAGATGAATTTCTCCAGCGCGGGTAAATCCGCCACAGCCACGCGGATCAAGTAATCGCTGTCGCCTGTCATGAGGTAGCACTCCATCACTTCCTCGTGCTCTGCAATGCGCTGCTCAAATTCCGCGAGCGCACTTTTGCTTTGCTCTTTGAGGCTGATGTTAATGAACACCGATAGCCCCAAACCGAGCTTGAGTGGATTGGCCAGCGCCACATAGCGATCAATCACGCCCGCCGCCTCCAACGCTTTCACGCGAGCCAGACAAGGCGATGGCGAGAGATGCACGCGGCGCGCTAGCTCGACATTGGAGAGATCGCCTTCGCTCTGCAATTCGCTGAGAATTTTGTAATCGATGCTGTCTAAATGCATATTAATGGCATTTTATGCTGAATTATTTAGACTAAGCAGTGCATTACAGCAGCACATTTTTAAGCGGTTTGATGACAATTTAAGCCATGAACGCACCGATTGCCCTCCAACATTTGCTCAAGCCCTTGGACGCGAGCACAGACATCGACCCGCAAGAAACCGCTGAGTGGCGCGATGCCCTCTCCGCGTTGATCGCAAGCCAAGGCGCAGAGCGCGCCCGCTTCATGCTCAGCGACATGCTCGCGCAAGCCCGCGCCCAAGGCGTGAACTGGCAGCCCGCGCTTAACTCACCGTATGTCAACACCGTCCACGTGAGCCAGCAGCCCAGCTTCCCCGGCGATCTCGCCACAGAGGAAAAACTCGCCTCTCTCATGCGCTGGAATGCGCTGGCCATGGTGGCGCGGGCCAACAAAGCCTATGGCGAGCTCGGCGGGCATATCGCCAGCTACGCGAGTGCGGCAGATTTGTTTGAAGTGGGCTTCAATCATTTTTTCCATGCACGAGATGAGCAGCACAACGGCGATCTCGTCTTCTTCCAGCCCCACAGCGCCCCCGGCGTTTACGCCAGAGCATTTTTAGAAGGCAGGCTCACAGAGCAAGATCTGACCTTCTTCCGCCGCGAGCTCGAAGCGCCCGCGCATGGCGCGCGCGGCCTGTGCAGCTATCCGCATCCTTATCTCATGCCCGATTTTTGGCAGTTCCCCACCGGCTCGATGGGCATCGGCCCGATCAGCTCGATTTATCACGCACGCTTCATGCGCTATCTCACGCATCGCAATTTGCTCGATTGCAGTGGCCGCAAAGTGTGGGGCGTATTCGGCGACGGCGAGATGGACGAACCCGAATCCATGAGCGCGCTCACCCTCGCCTCGCGCGAGGGCTTGGACAATCTCGTCTGGGTGGTCAACTGCAATCTGCAGCGCTTAGATGGTCCCGTGCGCGGCAATGGCAGCGTGATCAACGAGCTAGAGCGCCTCTTCTGTGGCGCAGGCTGGAATGTGATCAAGCTGCTCTGGGGCAGCGATTGGGATGGCCTGTTTGCCCGGGATGTTGATGGCGCATTGGTACAAGCATTGGCAGGCACGGTGGATGGCCAAATGCAAACCTTCGCCGCCAAAGATGGCCGCTACAACCGCGAGCATTTCTTCGGGCAAAACGACGCTTTGAAACACCTCGCCCAAGGCATGACGGACGAGCAAATCGACCGCTTAAAACGCGGCGGCCACGACATCGTGAAAATCCACGCCGCCTACGCAGCGGCAGCCAAACACACCGGCCAGCCCACCGTCATCCTCGCGCACACCAAGAAGGGCTACGGCATGGGCACAGCCGGCCAAGGCAAGATGACGACGCACAGCCAGAAGAAGCTTGATGACACCGACCTGATTGAGTTTCGCAACCGCTTTAACTTGCCATTGACTGACGAACAGGCAATGAGCATGTCGTTTTACAAACCCGAAGAGACCAGTGCTGAAATGCAATACCTGCACGCCCAGCGCGCCGCCCTCGGTGGCTATCTGCCCAAAAGGCAGACGCAGTGCAGCTCGATACCGATTCCTGCTGCCGCCACTTGGGGGCAATTCGCTCTCAAAGCGGATGGCAAAGAAATGAGCACAACGATGGCCTTCGTGCGCATGATGGGCAATTTGCTCAAAGATGACGCTTTAGGCAAACGCATCGTCCCCATCGTGGCCGATGAAGCGCGCACCTTCGGCATGGCCAATTTGTTCAAGCAAGTGGGCATCTATTCCAGCCAAGGCCAGCAATACGCGCCCGAAGACATCGGCTCCGTGCTCTCGTATCGCGAAGCGCTCGATGGCCAAATCTTGGAGGAAGGCATCTCAGAAGCCGGCGCGATTGCCAGCTGGACGGCCGCCGCCACCAGCTACAGCGTCCACGGCCTGGCCATGCTGCCCTTCTACATTTACTACAGCATGTTCGGCTTCCAGCGCATCGGCGATGCGATCTGGGCAGCCGCAGACCAACGCGCCCGCGGCTTCCTGCTCGGCGCCACCTCAGGCCGCACCACGCTCGGCGGCGAAGGCTTGCAACACCAAGACGGCACCAGCCACATCGTGGCCGCAACGATCCCCAATTGCAAAGCCTACGATCCGGCGTTTGCTGGCGAGTTAGCCGTGTTGGTTGAGCGCGGCATGCAAGAGATGATGGTGGAGCAGAAAGATGTTTTCTACTACATCACGCTGATGAACGAAAACTACGCGCAACCAGATTTGCCAGCGGGCGCAGAGCAAGGCGTGATTCGTGGATGCTATTTATTCAGTAGCACTCTACGCAATGAATACGCCGGCGATCGGCCTAAAAAACCTCAAAAAGAGAGTAAAAAAGTAACTTTGCTCGGTTCCGGTGCCATCCTCACTGAAACCATCAAAGCAGCGGCGCAGTTAGTCCATGAAGGCCACGACGTGAGTGTCATCAGCGTCACTAGCTGGAGCGAGCTCGCAAGAGACGGCATCGCCTGCGAAGCCGCTGGCAACACGCCTTGGTTGCAACAAATCCTCGCGCAGACCGAAGGCAACATCATCGCCGCCAGCGATTACGTCCGCGCCCTGCCCGAGAGCATCCGCGCCTATATTCCCGCAGGCCGCAGCTACAAAACACTCGGCACAGACGGTTTTGGCCGCAGCGATACAAGAGCCAACCTGCGTAAGTTTTTCAATGTTGATGCAGCGGCTATCAAGGCAGCAGCCGTGGCCTAAGCTGCTTGTGGGCAGCCCATCCGATGTGGCTTTGCGGCTGGCTCCATGTCCTCAGGCGGGGATGGGTGTTGCCTTCTCCGACTGATATTGTTGCCCCGCCTCCCCCTTTACTTGCGCCAGCCGCAAAGCCACATCGGATGGGCATAGGTTCTGATTGCGCGCCAACATATTCCCTCATGCCAAGCCCGCCAGAGCAGTCGGGGCGGATGGCGCAAGTAAAGGGGGAGGCGGCGCAATCAACTCCCCGAAGACAAGCAGACCCTAAACGCCGCCGGAGGACATGGAGCCATCCGCCCCGGCTGCTCTGGCGGGCGTTTGACCCGAGCGAGGGACATGTGCCTAAGCTTGTTCAACCCTTTATTGCGGCAGCAATAGCATGATCCGTTAAAACTGCCTTGGGCAAACCCCGGAATCGGGGTTTCCGCTGTGCTTCTTGGCACGAAAATCGCTTACATTGATTTGAAATGTTGACCAATTGGTTAGCTTTTTGACATCATCTGAAAGCGATTTTTGCATTGGCTACAACGATTTCTGAATCTCAAGTAAACGCTCAGGCCAAAAGCCCAGCGGTGGAGGTGCGCAATGCGAGCGTGGTCTATCAAACGGCTGATCATCCCGTCCATGCCCTGAGCAATATCGATTTAGACATCGCGCAAGGTGAATTTGTCTCACTGATTGGGCCTTCTGGCTGCGGCAAAACGACTTTGATGCGCGTGATTGCGGATTTGGAGCAGATCAGTGCGGGCACGGTCTTGGTCAATGGCGTGTCGCCGCATGATGCGCGCTTGGCGCGTGCTTATGGCTATGTGTTTCAAGCGCCTGCGCTGTTTCCTTGGCGCACGGTGCTCGCGAACGTGACGCTGCCTTTGCAAATCATGGGGCATTCCAAAGAGAAAGCGCGCGAGATTGCCACCGAGCATCTGGCGCGGGTGAGCCTCAATGGTTTTGAAGGCAAATACCCTTGGCAGCTCTCGGGCGGGATGCAGCAGCGCGTCTCGATTGCGCGGGCGCTTTCGTTTGAGCCCAAGCTCTTGATGATGGATGAGCCTTTTGGCGCGCTGGATGAAATCACGCGAGATCGCTTGAATGAGCAGCTGCAGCAACTGTGGCAGCGAGAAAAGCGCACGGTGGTGTTTGTAACGCACTCGATTGCGGAAGCCGTGTATCTCTCCACCCGCATCGTCGTGATGTCTCCCCGGCCGGGGCGGATCGTGAAAGTAATTGATTCCACCTTGCCCGATGAGAGGCATTTGGGGCTGCGCGATAGCCCAGAATTTATGGCCTTGGCGCATGAAGTACGGGAGGCTTTGGCAGATGGCCACCATGAGTAAAGCCTTGCCGCTTTCGCCATCCTCTTGGCAGGCGCGGTTTGCGCACCAAGGCTTGCCGGTGGTCGTGGTGTTGGCCGCGCTGATGCTGCTTTGGTATGTAGCGGCCTGGTTCCTTAATTCACAAGGCGCGATTGAGCGCGTGCTGAACAACCGAGAAAGTGGATGGGGCTGGCAAGATTTGCTGGCCGTGACGATGAGCATGGAGCGCCCGATGATGCCTGCGCCGCATCAGGTAGCGATGGATTTGTGGGAGAGCTTGGTGGACTGGCCGCTGGATTCGCCGCGCAATTTACTGTTTCATACCTTCGTCACCGCGCAATCCACGCTCGCTGGCTTTGTGATGGGCACGGCGCTGGGCTTGCTGCTCTCGATTCTGATCGTGCATTCGCGCACGCTGGATCGCGCCCTGCTGCCATGGATCGTGGCCTCGCAGACTGTGCCTGTGCTGGCGATTGCGCCGATTGTGCTGATCATTCTGGGTAGCCTCGGCTTCTCAGGCGTAGCCCCTAAAGCAACGATTGCGATGTATTTGTGCTTCTTCCCTGTCACGGTGGCGATGGTGCAAGGCCTGCGCTCGCCGCAAGTGATTGAAACGGAAATGATGCACACCTATGCGGCCAGCAAATGGCAAAGCCTGTGGTGGCTACGCTTGCCTGCGGCGCTGCCGTTTTTGTTTCCTGCGCTGCGCGTGGGTGTGGCGGCGGGGCTGGTGGGCGCGATGGTGGCTGAGCTGCCTACTGGCGCAGAAGCTGGCCTGGGCGCGCGGCTGCTCACGGGCTCTTACTATGGCAACACGATCCAGATTTGGTCGGCACTGGTGATGTCTGCCTTGCTCGGGCTCACGCTCACGGCGGCGGTGGCATTGGCTGAGCGCATTGTGCTCAGATCGCGAGGTGGACGATGAAAAAGACGGCCATCATCGTGTTTGCCTGCGCCATCTTTGCGTTGATGCTCCTGCGCGTGCTGCCTGCGCCGGGCGAGGCGGAAGGCAAGATCACGCCCGCTTTCTGGTTGGCATGCATCGCATTAGGTGTTGCCGCGATTTACAGCATTCAGCGTGTTGCTGCGCTCGATACCGTCAAGTACGGTGATCGGTTTGTCGGGCTGCTCACTGCCGCGCTGTTTGGGCTGTGGATCGTCTATTTTTGGCAAGTGCTTGTGGTCGCGTTCGGCGTGCCGCGCGTGATTCTGCCGCCGCCTTCGCTGATTGCGCAGTCCTTCATGGGCAACACCCCCCGGCTGTGGCAAGACTTTGTGCAAACCGTGATTCAGTCTGTATTGACCGGCTGGGTGCTGGGCTGTGGCCTGGGTTTTGCCGTGGCGGTGGCGATTGATCGCATGCCGTTTTTGCAGCGCGGCTTGCTGCCGATTGCCTCGCTCACCAGCGCCGTGCCCTTGGTGGGCGTGGCGCCGATTGCGGTGATGTGGTTTGGATTTGAATGGCAGAGCAAGGCGGCAGTCGTGGTGCTCATGACGTTTTTTCCTATGCTGGTTTCTACCCTTGCCGGGCTCAAAGCCGCTGGCAAACTAGAGCTTGAATTGATGCATGGCTACGCGGCCAGCTACTGGCAAACGTTGCTCTCGCTCAGGCTTCCTGCTGCCATGCCATTCATGTTTGGCGCGCTGAAAGTGAACGCAACGCTGGCTTTGATTGGCGCCATCGTGGCGGAGTTTTTCGGCTCGCCGACGCATGGCATTGGGTTTCGGATTTCTTCGGAGGCTGGCAAGATGAATATGCCTCTGGTGTGGGCTTCGATTGTGGTGGCAGCGGTGGTGGGCTCTTTGGCCTACTCCTTGCTTGTGCAATTGGAGCGCAAAGTGGCGTTTTGGCATCCGTCTGTGCGGGGTGTCAAATGATGAGATATTTTGAGGTGCTTTTTGTGTGTGTTTGTTCAATCTAAAAGGAGTTTGATGATGATTCGTTCCAAATTGATGAAGACTGTGCTGGCCACTGCCATCGGCCTCGGTGCCTTGGCAGCGAGCGCGCAAGAAAAAGTAACGGTGCAGCTCAAGTGGGTGGCGCAAAGCCAATTCGCTGGCTACTACGTGGCTGCGGCCAAAGGCTACTACAAAGAGGCTGGCCTAGATGTGACGATCCGCCCAGGCGGCCCCGATATTTCCCCCGTGCAAGCGCTCGTGGGCAAGCAAGCCGATATCGCTGTGAACTGGATGCCCGATGCTTTGGCCGCGCGTGAAGCCGGCTCAGGCTTGGTCAACGTGGCGCAGATTTTCAACAAATCTGGCCTCATGCTCACCTGCAAAAAATCAAGCGGCGTGACGGGTCCGAAAGATCTCAAAGGCAAAACTTTGGGCGTGTGGTTTGGTGGCAATGAGTATCCCTTCATGAGCTACATGGCCAAGCTCGGTTTGGATACCACCAAAGACGTGAAAGTCTTGAAGCAAGGCTTTAACGTGGATCCGCTGCTGCAAAACCAAGCCGCTTGCATCTCCACCATGATCTACAACGAATATTGGCAGGTGATTGATGCGGGCGTGAAAGAAAGCGATCTGATCACTTTCTTCTATGAAGAGCAAGGCGTGGCATCGCTGGAAGACGGCCTCTATGTGCTGGAAGCGAATTTGAAAGATCCGGCCTTCGTCGCACGCATGGGCAAATTCGTGAAGGCCACACTCAAGGGCTGGAATGAAGCCGTGAAGAACCCAGCAGAGGCCGCAAAGATCGTGGTGGCCGCCGATAAATCGGGCAGCGCGAATCTGAAAGTGCAAACCCGCCAGATGGAAAACATTGCCAAACTCATCGGCAATGCCAATTCGCCAAAGATGGGCTACTTGGAGCCTGCCGCTTATGAGCGTACCGTCAAGGTGCTGATGACGGGCGCTACCGGCAGCTCCCCTGTGATCAAGAAAGATCCAGGCAAAGCGGCTTACACGCACGCTGTTTGGGAAGCCGCTCAGAAGTAAATCCTGAGAGAGCCGGTGATGCTGCAGACCTGCGGTTTGAGCATCACCTGCGAAAATACAAGGGCTTGCTGCTGGGATGCAGTAAGCCTTTTTTTCTTGAAGAGCCCATGACAAAACAAACCGATGATGCTGGCCAAGGCCAGATTCGTCAAAGCAATGAGCGCGTGATTTTGGCGGCAGCCGAGGCCATGTTTGCACGCGCCGGCTTCTCCGGCACCACGATGGCAGCGATTGCCCAAGCCAGCGAATTGCCCAAGGCGAATCTGCATTACTACTTTGGCAGCAAAGAGGCGATTTATCGCGCTGTGTTGGCAAGGATTTTGAATGACTGGCTCGCTCCCGCTGATGCCATCCACTCAGAAGCCGATCCGCGCACGGCGATTGAGCAATACATCCGCGCCAAGATGGCGCTCTCTAAGCAGCGCCCGGATGCTTCCAAAGTGTTTGCCAATGAATTGCTGCATGGTGCGCCTTTGGTGAAAGAGTTGCTCGCCACCGAGCTGCGCAAGCTGGTGAAAGCCAAGGTGGCTGTGCTGCAAGCCTGGATGGATCAAGGGCGCATGGCGCAAGTCGATGCCACGCATTTGTTTTTCACCATCTGGGCTGCTACGCAAACCTACGCAGACTTTGATGTGCAGGTGAGCGCTGTGCTTGGGCACAACAATTTGAGTGCGAAGGCACATGCTCGATCTACCGAGCATGTGGTGTCGTTGATTTTGCGTGGCTGCGGCTTATCTCAGTAGTTTGTGTTCGTCTGATTCCGTTCGCCCTGAGCTTGTCGAAGGGCTCACAAGGGCTTCGACAAGCTCAACCCGAACGGAAAAAGAAATTAACGTTATTGCAACTAACTCACCACGCCCGCACGCTCAAGCATCGCATGCAAGAGCACATTGCAGCCCGCCGTGATGTGCTCGGGCTTAGCATCTTCAATTTCGTTGTGGCTGATGCCATCTTTGCAGGGGATGAAGATCATGCCGCTTGATGCCAGCTTGGCCATGTACACAGCATCATGGCCTGCGCCTGAGACGACCGGCATATTTGAATACCCCAGTTTCTTTGCAGAGCGTGCCACAGCATCAATGCAATCGGAATGGAAGCCAATCGCGGAGTAGCTCGACACCATTTCAATCTGAATCGACAAGCCCGTCTCTTTGCTGAGCTTGTCGGCATAAGCCTTCACCTCAGTCACCATTTGATCGACCAGTGCATCCGTGCTGTTGCGCAAATCCATCGAGAATTTGACGCGGCCTGGGATCACATTGCGGCTGTTGGGGAACACCTGCACCATGCCCACCGTGCCGCGCCCATGCGGCGCATGGCGCAGCGCAGAAGCCACCACCTCTTGCATCAAATGCGTGGCCACTTGCAGAGCATCTTTGCGCAGCGCCATCGGTGTGGGGCCGGCATGCGCCTCCATGCCGGTGACGGTGCAGTCAAACCAGCGAATGCCCAGCACGCCTTGCACCACGCCAATCGTCACATCGTTATCTTCCAGCACCGGGCCTTGCTCGATATGCGTTTCAAAATACGCGCCAATCGGATGATCGCCCGGCTCTTGATCGCCGATATAGCCGATGCGCGCCAGCTCCTCTTTCACTGATTTGCCTTCGGTGTCTTTCGCGGCATAAGCATGCTCCAGAGTGAAGGCTTTGGCAAACACGCCCGAGCCCATCATCACCGGCACGAAGCGCGAGCCTTCTTCATTCGTCCAGAACGCCACTTCAATCGGCGCTTCCGTCTCGATGCCCAGATCATTCAAAGTGCGCACCACTTCAATACCAGCGAGCACGCCGTAGTTGCCATCAAACTTTCCGCCGGTGGGCTGGGTATCGATATGGCTGCCCGTCATGATCGGCGGCAGGCTATTGTTGCGCCCAGCGCGGCGCATGAAGCCATTACCAATTTTGTCAATCACCACGCTCATGCCCGCCTCGCGCGCCCAGCGCGTGACCAAATCACGGCCTTGCTTATCCAGATCAGTGAGCGTGAGACGGCAGACACCGCCCTTGGGCGTTGCGCCGATTTTTGCCAGCTCCATGAGCGATGCCCAGAGGCGATCACCATTGATGCGCAGACTATCCACATCGACCTTTTCCAGTGTTGCAGTGCTCATGACGGTACTCCAAAGAAAATTTAACGCTTCACAGCTGTAGGCGCGAGCGCCGAGCTGCGCAGTTTGCTGGCAGAAAAATCTGCGTTGAACGCTGGGCGCTTGATGTAGCGCCCCACGCCCGATTTAGCGCGCAGATCACCCTTGGCAAATACTAGCTCGCCTTGGCTGATCGTGTGCGTGGGGATGCCTTTGACCTGACGGCCTTCAAAGATATTGAAATCGCCCTTGCTGTGTTGGGTTTTCACTGACAAGGTTTTGCTGCCCAGCGGATCCCACACCACCACATCCGCATCAGCGCCCACCGTGATGCTGCCTTTTTGCGGATAAATGTTGAAGAGCTTGGCCGTGTTACTGGATGTGATCGCCACAAACTCGCTTGGCGTGAGCCTGCCGGTATTCACGCCTGCATCCCAAATCACGGCCATGCGCTCTTCGATGCCGCCGCAGCCGTTGGGGATCTTGGCGAAATTATCTTTACCAGCGGCTTTTTGCTCAGCGCAGAAAGTGCAGTGATCAGTGGCCGTGGTGTGCAGGTTGCCTGATTGCAGGCCGCGCCACAAGAATTCTTGATTGCCTTTCTCGCGGAAAGGCGGGCTCATCACATAGCCAGCAGCTTTGGTGAAGCTAGGGTCGCGATACACGCTTTCATCCACCACCAAATGCCCGGCCAACACCTCACCATAAACGCGCTGGCCGCGAGAGCGCGCGAGCGCAATCACTTCAGCCGTCTCGGCAGAAGACACATGCACCACGTATATCGGCACGCCCAGCACATCAGCAATCGCAATCGCGCGGTTCGCGGCTTCAGATTCCACGCGCGGCGGGCGCGAGAGCGGGTGGCCTTCTGGCCCGGTGATGCCTTTGGCCAAGATTTCGCTTTGCAGCAGATAAACGAGCTCGCCGTTTTCCGCATGCACGGTAGGCATCGCTCCCAGCTCCAAAGCCCTGCTGAAACTGTTCACCAAAGTTTCATCGTCGCACATGATGGCATTCTTGTAAGCCATGAAGTGCTTAAAGCTGTTTACGCCCTCTTCTTTCACCAGCGTGCCCATGTCTTGCTTCACGCTTTCATCCCACCAAGTCACGGCCACATGAAAGCTGTAATCGCTCGCGGCTTTTTCTGCCCAGCCGCGCCATTTTTTGTACGCGGCCATCAGCGGCTCTTTCGGATCGGGGATCACAAAATCAATGATCATCGTCGTGCCACCCGCGAGGCCAGCCGCTGTGCCGGTGTAGAAATCATCCATCGTCACCGTGCCCATGAAGGGCAATTGCATATGAGTGTGTGGATCGATGCCGCCGGGCATCACGTATTGCCCGCCAGCATCTACGGTGGTGGCACCAGCGGGAGCAGACAAGCCCTCGCCCACTTGCACAATGCGGCCATCTTGGCAAAGCACATCGGCGCGGAAAGCGCGATCAGCGTTAACCACGGTGCCGCCGCGAATCAGTAATGTCGTCATGAGATTCTCCTTGTCAATGTAAATTTGAGAAAAACCATCAGTACTACATGGTAAACCTAAGCGGGCTCAGTTGCACGCATCGGATTGTTGGGATGCATCGTCCAGTCGGCATGCTTATCGCTCACTTTTAAGCCGGTGCGTTTGTCCGTCTCGCCGGGCATCAAATCTTTCAAACTGATGCACTCTGGCACAGGGCAAACCGTGACGCATAAATTGCAGCCCACGCATTCTTCTTCGATCACCTCAAAATGCCGCTTGCCGTTTTTAGTGGACATGATGGCTTGGTGCGAGGTGTCTTCACAAGCGATATGGCAGCGGCCACATTGAATGCAACTGTCTTGGTTGATCACGGCCTTGGAGATGCTGTTGAGATTAAGGAATTGCCATGGCGAGACGGTGGGCAGCGCCTTGCCCACAATCTCTTGCACGCTGGCAAAGCCCATCTCATCCATATAGTTGGACAAGCCATCTTTCATCTCTTGCACAATCTTGAAGCCATAGACCATGGCCGCCGTGCAGACCTGCACATTGCTCGCGCCAAGCGCCAAATAGTCGAGCGCATCACGCCAATTGCCGATCCCGCCGATGCCGGAGATGGGTATGCCCGCCGTCTCGCTATCGCGCGCAATCTCGGCCACCATGTTGAGTGAAATCGGCTTGACTGCCGGGCCGCAGTAGCCGCCATGCGAGCCTTTGCCCCCAGTGGCAGGAGACATGGTGAGCGTGGCGGGATCCACACCCATGATGGAGTTGATGGTATTGATGAGCGACACCGCATCTGCGCCACCTTTCTTGGCAGCGCGGGCTGGCTGGCGGATGTCGGTGATATTGGGCGTGAGCTTCACAATCACGGGCAGCTTGGAATGCTGCTTGCACCAAGCCGTGACCATTTGAATGTATTCGGGCACCTGCCCCACAGCCGCGCCCATGCCGCGCTCGCTCATGCCATGCGGGCAGCCAAAATTGAGCTCAATGCCATCTGCGCCGGTGTCTTCCACGCGCGGCAAAATCGCCTTCCATGCCTTCTCTTCGCAAGGCACCATGAGCGAGACGACCATCGCGCGGTCTGCCCAATTGCGTTTGACCTCCATGATTTCCTGCAAGTTGATTTCCAAATCGCGATCCGTGATCAGCTCAATATTGTTGAAACCCAGCATGCGGCGATCTGGCGAGAGCAGCGCGCCATAACGCGGGCCGTTCACGTTCACAATCGGTGGGCCTGCTTCGCCCAGCGTTTTCCACACCACACCGCCCCAGCCGGCTTCAAAGGCGCGGTTGACGTTGTAGGCTTTGTCTGTGGGTGGTGCGGAAGCCAGCCAGAAGGGATTGGGGCTGGAGATGCCAGCAAATTGAGTCGCGAGATTAGCCATGGTGCTTGCTCCGTTTACTTGAGGCTACTGAGATAGGCATGGATCGCTTTGGCAGACTGTTTGCCATGCTCCACCGCTTCGACTGTTAAGTCAAGCCCGCCTGCACGGCAATCGCCGCCTGCCCAAATGCCGGGCATGCTGGTCGCGCCTGCGGCATCTGTCGTCATTCGGCCGCCTTCCAGCTTGAAGCCCGCCTGCGCCAGCACGGGGTTACCCAGTGTTTGGCCGATGGCTTTGAGCACCATATCCGCCTCGATCATTTGCGTCTCACCCGTGGGCACGAGCTTGCCATCCACCAATTTTTGCTGAGCGAATTTCACGCCCGTCGCATGGCCATTTGCACCGATCACTTCCACCGGCGCGAGCCAATGCGAGATCACCACGCCATTGGTTTGCGCCCACTCTTGCTCGTCTTTGGAAGCCGTCATCGTGGAAGCGCCACGCCGATACACCATGTGCACGCTTTCTGCGCCGAGCAATTTGGATTGCACCGCAGCATCCACCGCCGTCATACCGCCGCCGACCACCACCACACGGCGGCCTACAGGCAGTGTGGCCAAATCTTTCGTCTGCCGCAGTGCGGCAATAAAGTCCACAGCATCTTGCACGCCTTGCAAATCTTCACCGGGCACGCCAAGCTGGTGCGTGCTGGACAAACCCATGCCCAAAAACAGCGCATGGAAATCTTTGCGCAGGCTGGTGATCTGCTCCGAGCTTTCCAGTTTCCAGTTATAGCGGATCTCAATGCCGCCAATTTCCAGCAGCCACTTCACCTCGCGCTGCGCAAAATCATCCGGGGTTTTGTAGCTGGCCAGGCCGTATTCATTGAGCCCACCGGGCTTGGGGCGCGCATCGAAGATCACCACATCATGGCCTTCTTTGGCCAGTGTGTAAGCGCAGGCCAAACCCGCTGGCCCCGCGCCGACCACCGCAATCTTTTGACCCGTTGGCTTGGCGCGCGTAAATATCTGCGGCTGCTTGCTCTCCATCAACGCATCGACCGCATAGCGCTGCAAGCGGCCAATGGCCACCGGCTTGTCTTCCTGCGTGGTGCGCACGCACACGGCTTCGCACAAATTCTCGGTGGGGCAAACGCGAGCGCACATCCCGCCCAGCGGATTCGATTCCAAAATGGTGCGCGCCGAGCCGCGCAAGTTGCCGTCGGCGATGCGCTTGATGAAGGATGGCACATCAATGCTCGTGGGGCAGGCCGTGGCGCAAGGCGCGTCGTAACAGTACAAGCAGCGCTCGGCTTCCAGCAAGGCTTGCGAGGCGGTCAAAGGCGGCGTGGCATCGCCGAAGCGCTTGGCATACTCCGCTGCGGGCAGGCGAGCTGCTTTGATATCGGGTGCAGTCTGGATCGACATGTGGCTAGCTCCTACAAGGGTGTGAAGGGTTGGCTGCATAAATCTGACCATTTGGTCAAGTTTCAGCTTCATGCTAGCAATACTCAGGCCAACTTGCCAACAGGGTTTATCCGGGCTTAAGCTTGGCGCTGGGAACGCGCGTACTTTCCGATTAACATCTGCTTATGAAATTAACTTCTTATTGGTGGGCCGAGCTCACCACCCGCCAATTTGCCCAAATAGCCAGCCAAGGCGCAGACGATGTTGTGGCCGTGCTGCCGGTTGCAGCCATTGAGCAACACGGCCCGCATTTGCCAACCTCGGTAGACACCGCTTTGGTGAACGGCGTGATCGCTGCCACGCTGCCGCATCTGGGCAAGACACGCGCTCTCTTCTTGCCCACGCAGCAAGTCGGCAAAAGCAATGAGCATCAGCGCTTCCCCGGCACGCTCACTTTGAAGGCCGAAACGCTGATCGCGCTGTGGACGGAGATTGGCGAATCCGTGCATCGCGCGGGCATCAAAAAGCTGGTGCTGCTCAATTCGCACGGCGGGCAAATCAGCGTGATGGACATCGTGGCGCGTGATCTGCGCGTGCGCTTGGATATGCTGGTGTTCTCAACCAATTGGTTCACCCTGCCGCTGGGCGATGAGATCAATGCACTCTTCACGCCCGAGGAGCACCGCTTTGGCATCCACGGCGGTGATATGGAAACCTCGATGATGCTCGCTCTTGCGCCGCACACGGTGGATATGAAGCAAGCCCGCGATTTCAAAAGCAGCTCGCAAGCGCGCTCGGAGAGATACCCAATTCTCGGCAACAGCGTAAGCGCCAAAATGGGCTGGCAAATACAAGATTACAACGCTTTTGGCGCCTGCGGCAATGCTGCAATAGCCACCGCCGAAAAAGGTCATGCTGTGATCAACGCATCGGCCAAAAAGCTGGCTCAGCTTTTGCAAGAGATCAGCTCATTGCGCATGAACACACTTGTTGCCAAGCCCACCATCCCAGAATGAGCACCCTTTTAGAACTCCAAAAAGTCGTCAAGCGCTACGACAACGGCACACTGGCGCTGCAAGATGTGGATCTCGCTATTGGCGAGCATCAGTTCGTCAGCCTGCTCGGGCCTTCGGGCTGCGGCAAGAGCACAGCGCTCAAGATGATGGCGGGGTTACTGCCGCTGTCTTCCGGGCAGATCGCTTGGAGCGATCCCTCCAAAGATCACTCGAAAGAAATTTCCTTCGTCTTCCAGGAGCCCACGCTCATGCCTTGGGCGGTGGTGTTTGACAACGTGTGGCTGCCGCTGCGCCTGAAAGGCTTGAGCCGCGAACAGGCTCGCCGACAGGTGGAAGATGCCTTGGCCAAAGTCGGCCTCGCGCAATTCGCTCACGTCTATCCCCGCGAACTCTCCGGCGGGATGAAAATGCGCGTCTCGATTGCGCGAGCCATGGTCACCGAGCCGCGCCTCTTGCTGATGGATGAGCCCTTTGCCGCGCTCGATGAGATGACGCGCTTTAAGCTCAATAACGACACGCTCGCACTCTGGCATGCCAAGCAATTCACCACCGTGTTCGTCACGCACAGCGTGTATGAAAGCGTCTATCTCTCCAATCGCATCATCATCATGGCCGCGCGCCCTGGCCGGGTGATTGCCGATATCGCGATTGATGAGCCCTATCCGCGCTCAGATGCCTTCCGCAACACCGAGCGCTATGCGCAACTGTGCGTGAAAGTCTCGCAAGAGCTGCAAAAAGCTGGAGAGCATCATGTCTGAAGATACTATTAAATCAGTAGCGTCTCGCGCAGATTCTATGCCGGCGAACGGCACATTTTTCTTAAAAATACTGCCTTTTATTGTGTTCGCAGCTGCGTTGGTGGGTTGGGAAGCCATCGTACGCATCAACAATATTCCGCAATACATCCTCCCTGCGCCCACACTCGTGATGGTCACTCTTTGGGACAACCTCGGCTCGCTCATGCAAAGCTGGTGGTTCACGATGAAGGTCACGTTTGGCGCGCTATTTTTGGCAGTGGCAGGCGGCGTTATTTTGGCTACTTTGTTTGCACTTAACAAATGGGTCGAAGCCAGCCTCTTCCCCTTTGCCATCGTGCTGCAAGTCACGCCGATTGTGGCGATTGCGCCTTTGATCTTGATCTTCATCGACAGCACCATGGCCGCCCTCTTGCTCTGCGCATGGATCGTGGCTTTCTTTCCCATTCTCTCCAACACCGTGATCGGCCTGCGCAGCGCAGATCACAATTTGCGCGATCTCTTCACGCTCTATCGCGCCTCACCTTGGCAAACCCTGCGGCATCTGCTCATTCCATCAGCCATGCCTTACTTCATCGCAGGTTTAAAAATCGCGGGAGGCCTCAGCTTGATCGGTGCAGTAGTTGCGGAGTTCACCGCTGGCGCAGCAGGCAAGCAAACGGGCCTAGCTTCTCGCATTTTGGAAGCGAGCTTTCGCACCGAGATTCCCAAAATGTTTGCGGCCCTCGTGCTCGTTTCGCTCACGGGCGTGATGATTTTTTTGATCTTTAATCTCGTCTCCAAACTCGTGCTCGGCAAATGGCATGAGAGCGAAGTGAAGGCCTCACGTTAAATGGCTGGGCTGATGAACGAGCTTCTAGGCATCCAGATTCCGCAGAGTGTGCGTGGCTTTGCCTCAGACTCCGTTTTTTTTGATATTTATATAGAAAATAGCCAGATCGCCGGCATAAAACCTGCGCGAAGCGCTATTGATTCAGTAGCGGATAAGAAGCAGATGCTCCTACCCGCCTTCGTCGATCTGCATCTGCACATCGACAAAACCTTCGTGGTGGATGAAGTCGGCGCAGCCGAAGGCGATCTGTTTGCCGCGATTGATCGCATGGCCAAGCACCGCGATGGTTGGAGCGCGGAGCAGATTCAGGCGCGTATGGAAAGGGCTTTGCAGGAAGCCTATGGCCACGGCACTAGAGCCCTGCGCACGCATCTGGATTGGATGAACAAGGATGCACCCAAATCGCTGGCCGTATTTGAAAAACTGCGCGATCAATGGCGCGGCAAGCTCACCATGCAATGCGCGAGCCTCACGCCGCTGGATTATTTTGACGATGCTTTCAACGGCGAAGATTTGGCGCTCGAAGTCGCCACAGCCAATCTCACCTGCGATCAAAAAAGCGGCGAAGCCGCCCTGCTCGGCGCTTTCGTCTATCGCAACGAACGCATCTACGACAAACTCCAGCGCGTCTTCGATCTCGCCATCAAAAACCAGCTCAATCTGGATTTCCACGTTGATGAAGGTTTGGACGCCGATGCACGCGGCCTCAAAGCCATTGCCGAGCTCACGATCAAAAACAATTGGCAAGGCCGAGTCACCTGCGGCCACGCCTGCTCGCTTGCCATGCAAAGCGATGAAGATGCCATTGCCACGCTCAAGCTCTGCGCCAAAGCCGGCATCCACCTCGTCGCCCTGCCCGCCACAAACTTGTACTTGCAAGGCGCATGGAACCGTACCCCCGTTGAGCGCGGCCTCACCCGCCTGCGCGAAGCCCGCGAGCTCGGCGTGAGCTGCTCAATCGCCACAGACAACGTCGCAGACGGCTTTTACCCCTACGGCAGCTACAACCCTTTAGCCAGCTACGCACTAGGCGTGCAAATGGGCCATCTCTCCCAACCGCTTGACTGGCTCAGCAGCATCACAACTGCGCCTTCGAAGGCGATGAACCTGCCTTGGGATGGCCTCATCCGCGAAGGCTGCTCGGTGAATGAGT
>JAAFJC010000027.1 GCA_013297925.1 Comamonadaceae bacterium | reverse complement strand
GCTTTCTTGCGCAAACAAGCTGATTGATTCATAGCTGAAAGCATGCCTTAAGGCTTGGAAGGGCGACCTTTCAGGCCTTAAGTCTTTTTGTCTACTAAAATTGACTTGTGTTGTTACAAAGAACCATCAAATCTCTAGTTAAAGCCGTCGGCGTAGGCGTCCACAGTGGCCAGCGTGTGGAGTTGAGTCTGCGGCCTGCCGCTGCGGATACCGGGATTGTGTTTCGCCGGATCGATTTGGATGATCCGGTGGATATTCCGGTCAGCAGCGTTTCCGTCACGGATACGCGCATGGCCACCAGCATCAGCGCGCCCAATCAAGCTTTGGCACGTGTACAAACGATTGAGCATTTGCTCTCGGCATGCTCTGGTCTTGGCATTGACAATCTTTATATAGACATCACCGCTGAAGAAGTGCCGATTTTGGATGGCTCGTCGTCATCCTTCGTGTTCTTGCTTCAAAGTGCTGGCGTGGTGACACAGAATTCCCCCAAGCGTTTCGTGCGCGTGTTGAAAGATGTCGAAATACGCCAAGGTGAAGGTGAGCAACTGAAATGGGCCAAGCTATCGCCCTACAACGGCTATAAGCTCAGCTTTGAAATCGAATTCGGCCATCCAGCAGTTGATGCAACGGGCCAAGCCGTGCAATTTGATATATCGACCGGAAACTACGCCCGGGATATAGCTAGGGCACGCACCTTTGGCTTCACCAAAGATGTGGAAACCCTGCGCTCCAAAGGTCTCGGGTTAGGCGGTGGGCTCGACAATGCCATCGTCATGGATGATTACAAAGTGCTTAACAGTGGCGGCCTGCGCTACGACGATGAATTTGTAAAGCACAAAATCTTGGATGCGATGGGCGATTTGTATTGCCTAGGTAAGCCTTTGCTTGCAGCCTATTCCGCCTTTCGCTCTGGGCATGCGCTGAACAATCTGCTTCTGCGAGAGCTTCTCTCCCGCCCAGACGCTTATGAAGTGATGAGTTTTGATGATGAGAACTTAGCACCCCAAGGATTTGCTCGCTTAGCTCCTGCTTGGTGATTGGAGCGTTGACTGTGGCTCAAGCTCAAAAGCAGACTGGCGTAATTGCCACCCAAGCTACTTCTCAAGTGCAGCCGCGCTTGATCTTGCAAGATCCTGCCGCCTTTGAACAAGCAACGCAACCAGCGTTGCGCCGCAGCATGGAAATGGTTTCCGAGCCCACGGCTTTGATGGAGCGCGAGAAAGCTCGCGAATTGTGGGAAAACCTGAGCTTAGAGCCTGAGATCGCTCAGGAGCGACAAGCGGAGCGCAAGCGTTTGCTTTCACGCGCAGAGCAGCTGGCTCGTGAGACGGCAGCAGCCAAGGCGCGATCCGTGGCATTAGAAGCTGAATTGGCGCGCGTGAAAGAAGATCGCCTCAATCACCCAGTGGTGTATGCAGGTGCTGCTGGCATAGTGGCCTTGGGCGTGATGTGGGTTCTGGAGAGACGCAAGCGTCTCCAGCAGCAGGAGAAAGAGCTTGAAGCATGGGCGCAGCTTTCGAGCGTACCCCCAGCAAGCAAAGTTCAGGAAGCGTTGCTAAATCAAGAGTCGGGCAACCATTTGAATGACCCATCCTCCGTTTTTTCTCTCGAAGAGCCTTCTGATTTCGGAGAAGCACATCTTGCTGATGCAAGAGCGAATGTGCAGGATCAAGCTGTGCAAGCTAAGCCAGAGTGGGCGCAATCACCAGCAGATAAAAAATCTGAAGTCGTCGCGCAGGCTGGGCACTCTTCAAAAGATGTCAGTGATCAACTGGCATCGCCCGGTTTTTTAACAAAGACCAAACATGTGTTGGGACAGCTTTGGACTCGCCCATCACAGCGTGGGGCGCTTCATTCATCAGGCGATTCAACACAAAGCCATGGCTCGCAGCATACGGAGAATTTTGAATACTCCACCTTGATGCATTCAGATACTGAGGTAAACACACGTTTGATTCCTCGTGAAAATATGCGAGCTGATAGCCCATTTGAAGGGATACCACCTTCTGCGAAGCTTTCCTCGAAGATCATTCACAGCGCAGAGCAAGACAATATCGATTTGCTCACGAGTATCCGAGCAAAGCGCAGAATTGGCGAAAGTGCCATGGAGCATTTGCTGGAGCTGCGCATGGCATCCAGTGGGCTCAATGCATTGGGGCGCCCGATGGCAGCGATTGATTTGCTGCAAGCGCATATCGATGCAGATCCGCAAACCTGTGCATGGGCATACCTCGAGTGCATGCAACTGTGTGAAAAAATGGATGAGCGTGAGATTTTTGAATCGATGCGTCAACGCTACCGGCAGCATTTCAATCGTATGGCTCCCTATTGGTATGAACCCAATGCCAGCGTGATCGGGCTCGAAGGCTATGCGCGTGCGGCAAGCGAGCTGTGTACGGCATGGTCGCAAGGATATCAACACACGCGAGAAGTCTTGGCTTCATGGCTGGCTGGGCCGCTGCTAGGGCGTAAACTGGTGCAGCTGCCTGCTTATCATGATTTGTTTGATCTTTATGAAATGCTTGAGTTTCTAGAGCTTGGTGCAAACGCAGAGACACTCGCTGCAACATCTCAAGCCCCAGCAATGTTTGGGCAGAGTCAGCGCAAGTCACCTGAGCAGAATCACTTTGTGGAAGCGGGTGAGACAGCGTTTGAGTTCGTACCGACGGTGAGCTTACTGGATCTAGACTACGAATTCTCCAGCGATGTGACCTTGCAAGAGGGAGAAGTCGAACAATCAGAGAAGGCGGTCACGATTGTGAAGCCAGGCAATTTTTCTGTTGATTTCAATGTGGCAGGCACCCAACTCGGCGGCCTGTTTTCTATACCCGCCGAGCTCGATAAAAAGTAGATAGCATGTACGTATTGTTTGAAGAAGGCGGCAAGTTTTTAGCAGCTCGTGTGTTGTCGCAGACGGAGAGCAGCCTGCAGGCTGAGATGGATTCAGGCAAGCGCGTGAAGCTTAAATCTGCGCAAGTGTTGCTGCAATTCGAGCAGCCAGCGCCAGCTGAGCTCTTGCAACAAGCCGCCCAATTGGCTGTAACAATGGACGTGAATCTTGCTTGGGAATTTGCAAGCGAAGAGGAGTTTGGTTTTGCAGAATTAGCTACAGATTATTTCAGTGCAAAAGCCAGCACTGTGGAGCTGGCTGCCAGCCTGATGTGCCTCTTCAATGCACCTCATTACTTTCGCCGTGCCGGCAAAGGGCGCTTCAAGAAAGCCAGCTCAGAAATCGTGCAGCAAGCGCTAGCCGCTATTGAGAAGAAAAAGCTCATTACCGCCCAGATTGCAGAATGGGCTCAAACACTGGCTGCCAAACAATGCCCCGAACCGATCCGCCAGCAGCTCTACAAAATCCTCTTCAAGCCCGACAAAAACGCGCCGGAGTATAAAGCGGTGGTGGAGGCTTCGCGCAGCACGCAAACCGCGCCGCTGGCTTTGTTGATGAACGCCGGAGCGATTGGTTCAGCCTATGAATTTCACTGGCAGCGCTTCGCGTTTGAGCATTTCCCCAAGGGCGCCCAGTTTCCCGATCTCAAAGCCCCAGCGATCACCGATGAACTGCCTCTTTCTGCCGTACAGGCGTTCTCGATAGACGACAGCCAGACGACTGAGATTGATGATGCGCTCAGTGTTCAAGGTCTAGGCACTGGCACGATCATTCTGGGCATTCATATAGCAGCACCTGCCTTGGCCGTGCAACCTGGTAGCAGTTTAGACAAAGTGGCGCGAGATCGCTATTCCACGGTTTACATGCCCGGTCACAAGCTCACCATGCTGCCCGATTCCGTGGTGCAGCATTACACCTTGGCCGAGGGGCAAGATTGCCCGGCCTTGTCTTTGTATGTCACGCTCGATGAAGCCACGCTAGAGATCAAGAGCAGTGAAACCAAGTTGGAGCGTGTCCATATTGCGCATAACCTGCGGCATGATCAGCTCGATAGCTTAGTGCGCGAAGATTGGTTGCTTGGAAAAAACGCATCTACTGAAGCTTTAAGCGAAAACACCCAATCACCGGCATATTCATTGCGCGAGCAGCTATCATTTTTATACCGATTGGCTTGTGATTTAAAAGCCAAACGCGAACAGGTGCGCGGCAAGCCTGAGACCTTTAACCGCCCGGATTACAACTTTCGAGTTGCGGTGCAAGGCGATGCGCCGTTAGGCGATGAACCGGTAGAAATCACGGTGCGAAGGCGCGGCGCGCCGCTTGATCTGATCGTGGCTGAATGCATGATTTTGGCCAATAGCACCTGGGGGCAGTGGCTGGCTCAGTTTGGCGTGCCGGGCATTTATCGCTCACAAGCCAGCCTGGCGCCCGGCGTGAAAGTACGCATGGGCACGAAGGCTCTGCCGCATGCGGGTATTGGTGTGAAAGCCTATGCATGGAGCACATCGCCGCTACGTCGCTACACCGATTTGGTGAACCAATGGCAGTTGATCGCCTGCGTGCGTAACGGCACGACGGCAGCGCTGGTTGCGCCGTTCAAGCCTAAAGATGCTGAGCTGTTTGGCATCGTGAGTGGCTTCGATGCCGCGTACACCGCTTACAACGCTTTTCAAAACGGTATGGAGCGTTACTGGACGATGCGCTACGTGCAGCAGCGCGGCATCAGCGAGTTAACAGCTACCGTGATCAAAGACGGCTTGGTGCGGGCGGAAGAGATTCCACTGGTGCTCAATGTTGCCGGTGCGGTGAGTTTGCCGCGCGGTGTAAGGGTGAAATTGCGCTTGGGTGAGATGGATTTGTTGATGCTGGAAGTCAGCGGTACGCTGTTGGAGCGTTTGGATGTAGCTGCGCCAGAAGTGGCCACTGACGAGGAAGATGACGAAACAAACCTAGGTGTGCACCTGGTGCTGGATGTGAATGAGGAAAATTCCGAAAAATCTTCGGATCATCCTGCTTGATATTGACACTGTTGCTATAGATAATAGAGTGGCATGAAATTCTTCCGTGACATGAGCACCCTTAGCATCGCTTTGACGATCTCCGTGATCGTGCATGCGGCTTTGCTCACAGTGCGCTTTGTGGATCCCGAGCGCTTTAATCGTGTGTTTCAAGACACGCCGCTTGAAGTGATTTTGGTGAATGCCAAATCTAACGAAAAGCCTGATATGGCTAAGGCTATTGCGCAATCCTCATTGGCGGGCGGCGGCGATTTAGAGACGGGCCGTGCCACTACGCCGCTACCGCTCTCCTCGCTCACGAGTATGGGTGATGCCAATGAGGATATGCAGCGCAAGCTCGATACGATGCAAGAGCAGCAAATGCTGATGCTGGCCACCATCAAGCAGCAGCTAGCATCCTTGCCGCCGCCAGACCCAAAAGTCAGTTCGCAAAATGCTGAGGCTCAGGCGCAAGAGCAGCGCCGCAAGCAGCTCTTGCAGCTCCTTGCTGAAATTGAAAAGCGCATCAACGCGGAGAATGCCCGCCCCAAAAAGCGCTACATCAGCCCGGCGACGCGCGAGGAGGTCTATGCGATTTACTACGACGGTCTACGCAGAAAAATTGAAGACCGTGGAACACAAAATTTCCCAGAAGCAGCGGGTAATAAACTCTATGGCGAGCTCACCATGATCGTGACCGTGAATCATGATGGCCGCGTACTCGATACCGAAGTGATTGAAAGCTCCGGCATCACGGCGTTGGATCGCCGCGCACAAGGTATTGCCAAGGCAGCTGGCCCTTTCGGTAAATTCACAGACGAGATGCGCCGCCGGGCAGATCAAATCGTCGTCGTCTCACGCTTCAAGTTCACGCGGGAAGAGACGCTGGAAACCAAACTCACCTCACGCTGATCATGCTTCGTATTTTTGGGCGATGGTTGCTATTGGTGTTAGTTGCAGGTCTGGCCTTGCAGCTATTTTTTGTGTTGCGCGTGCTGAGTATGCGTTGGATCGATCCGCAGTCCACTAGTTTTGAGCGCTCTGAAATGTGGCAACTCGCTGCACAATCTGAAAAAGCGTTTGTTTGGAAACAGCAATGGCTACCGTACAGTCAAATCTCCGACAACATGAAGCGTGCCGTCATTGCCAGCGAAGACGGTGATTTTGCTTATCATGATGGGGTGGAGTGGGATGCCATCGAGAAGGCGTGGCAGCGCAATACGAAAGCTGAGCAGCAAGCCGTCAAGCGCAGCCAGCGCACCGGCAAAGTGATTCCTCCCAAAATTGTGGGCGGCTCGACCATCACACAGCAGCTTGCTAAAAACCTGTTCTTTACTGGCGAGCGCACTTTTCTACGCAAGGGGCAAGAGTTTGTGGTGACATTTGCGCTTGAAGCGTTTCTGCCAAAAGAACGGATTTTGGAGATTTATCTCAATTCTGTGGAATTGGGCACAGGCGTTTTTGGCGTGGAAGCGGCGGCCCAACATTACTATCGCAAGAGCGCCACTAAGCTCTCTGCTTACGAGGCAGCGCGACTGGCGGTGATGCTGCCTCGGCCGAAGTTTTTTGAGAAAACTCCAAATTCAGCGTATTTGTCTTCGCGAGCACAGACGATTGCGGCGCGAATGGCAGATGCTGAGCTGCCTTGATGGCCGTAAGATAAATCAAGCGTCAACAGATACACGCACGGGCCGAGTGCGGTAAAACTTCAGGGGTGTCTCCGCGGGCAATGCCAATTCCTTCGTCAATTGATTCTTCACTTGCGTTTTGAGTTTGCCCACCACATGCATCTCACAGGGTTTGCAATCGAAGCGCAGGGTGAGTTTTTCTTTGCCGTTGATGAGCTGCATCGGCTCGGCCTTGACTGTTCCTTGTACACCCGTCACGCCTTTGGCTTGCTTGGGGCACAGGCTCATGCTCCAGCGCACGCAGTGCTTGGTGATCATCAAGCTCACCTCGCCTTCTTCTTCCTGGCTCTCATAAGCCGCTCCGATGACTTTCACGCCGTGCTTGGCGTAGAAATCATGGGCTTTTTGATTAAAGACGTTGGCTAGGTACGTGAGTGTGTCTTCTGGATAGACGGCAGGTGGCTCCACGGGCTGCATGCGCTCAGGGCGTTGGTAGCCTTGAAGTCTTGCAGCTTCCAGTTTTGCTAAGGCTTCACGTCGCAAATGATTGAGCTGGCTGGCGGGTATGAACCATTGCGCAGCTTCATCGACTGAAACATCGATAGCCTCGAAGTGCGTGTTGCCAAAACGCCCGAGTTGGGTTTTGAGCGACGCTATGTTTTTGGTAGCGCCTTCCGCAGATTCTCTGCCGGCAACTTGCTCAAAAGACCCTGAAAACCCATCTTCATCCGTGAGTGTGAGCGCAAAGCCGGCTGGCGTGGGCGCGAGCTGTGCCCACAGGCCGATGCGGCGGTCACTGCTCTTTTTATCGAGCACGCGCACCCAATCCATGTCGCGGTTGCGGTTGATTTCTACGCCTTTGCGCAGGTCTTTAAAGCCAGCCATCGGATCTTTGGGGAAGACGCGCCAGTGCCCGATTTTTTGCAAAGGCTCGGCGCGGTTGATCTGCATGCCGACCAGCTCTTTGTGCAGGGTGTGATAGCACAGGCCATCACCGTTGTGCAAGATCGTGGCCTTGTTGCTCAGCTCCAGATCGACGGATTTTTCGCCAACAGCCGTGACCCAACCAATCGATTGACCAGGGTTCTTCGGTGTGTCAAACGCGCCGATATCTATCTTGCGATCATTGACAAAATAATCTGTGAATTCGCGGTTGAAATTTTGATTCGGATCGGGCGGGAAGGTAAATGTGGTGCGGCCACTTGATGCACGCGAGAGCGGCAAATCTGAGCCTTCTCGTTTCTCGATGATCTCATCAAGTAGCTTGCGGTAATGCGCCGTGATGTTTTTCACATACTGCATATCCTTGTAGCGCCCTTCGATTTTGAAGCTGCGCACGCCGGCGTTGATCAGCGACTCCAAGTTGCCGCTCTGGTTGTTGTCTTTCATCGAGAGCACGTGCTTGTCATGCGCAACGATGCGGCCCTGCGCATCTTTTACTTCATAGGGCAGGCGGCAGGCCTGCGAGCAATCGCCACGGTTGGCGCTGCGGCCTGTGTGGGCATGAGAAATGAAGCACTGGCCGCTGTAGGCAACGCAAAGCGCGCCGTGGATGAAGAATTCGATTTTTGTGCGATCGGGGTCAATCGCACCATAGATTTCGGCGATTTGTCTGAGGGTCAATTCACGCGCTAAAACGATCTGCGAGAAGCCTACATCTGAGAGAAACTTTGCTTTTTCCGCCGTGCGAATATCCGTTTGCGTGCTCGCATGCAGCTGAATCGGCGGCAAATCCATTTCCAGCAAGGCCATGTCTTGCACGATCAGCACATCCGCGCCGGCGTTGTACACATCCCAAGCCATTTGGCGCGCGCCTTCGAGCTCGTCGTCTCGGAGGATCGTGTTGAGGGTGATGAAGATCTTGCTATTGAACTGGTGGGCATGTTTACACAGGCGCTCAATGTCTTGGATTGAATTGCCCGCAGAAGCCCGCGCCCCAAAGCCCGGCCCGCCGATATACACCGCATCCGCGCCGTGGTTGATCGCTTCAATGCCAATATCGGCATCGCGGGCGGGGGAGAGCAGTTCGAGTTGGTGAGAAAGGAGCGACATACGCCAATTATCCCAGTATGGCGACTCTAGGGGACTGTGCATGTATCCATTGATAATCAAGCTATGAACCGTTTTGACCAACTTGCCCTCTCGCCCGCCACTGTGGCCAACCTCACTGCCTTGGGCTACACCGAGATGACAGCGATTCAAGCGGCCAGCCTGCCGCTGGCTTTGCTCGGCAAAGACATCATCGCGCAGGCCAAGACGGGCAGCGGCAAGACGGCGGCTTTCGCTTTGTCTTTGCTCGCTAACCTGAACCCGCGCCGCTTCGCCGTGCAAAGCCTCGTGCTCTGCCCCACGCGCGAGCTGGCCGATCAAGTGGCTACCGAAGTGCGCCGCTTGGCTCGGGCGCAAGACAATGTGAAAGTCGTCACGCTCTGCGGCGGTGTGCCTCTGCGTGGGCAAACGGCTAGCCTAGAGCACGGCGCGCACATCGTGGTGGGCACGCCCGGCCGTGTGATGGATCATCTGGAGCGGGGTAGTTTGCAGATCGATGCGCTCAACACACTCGTGCTCGATGAAGCGGATCGCATGCTCGATATGGGCTTTTTTGATGACATCACCGTGGTGGCCAAGAAATGCCCCAAAGAGCGGCAGACCCTGCTGTTTTCTGCCACCTATCCCGAAGAGATTGCCAAGCTCTCTGCGCAGTTCATGCGCAGCCCGGAAATGATCAAGGTTGAAGCTCAGCACGCTGGCAGCCAGATTGAGCAGCGCTGGTATGAGATTGGAGGCGATGGCAGGCGCGGCGCAAACGCCACCGAGCGCTTTACTGCCGTGAGCCAGATACTCGCGCATTTCCGCCCTGAGAGCACGCTGGCTTTTTGCAATACCAAGGCGCAATGCAAGCAGCTCGAAACCTTTTTGCAAGCGCAGGGCTACGCAGCGCAGGCGCTCTATGGCGAGCTGGAGCAGCGCGAGCGTGATCAGGTGTTGGTGCAGTTTGCCAATAAGAGCTGTAGCGTCTTGGTCGCCACTGATGTGGCTGCACGGGGCTTGGATATTGCGAATCTACAGGCTGTGATCAATGTGGATGTGACGCCCGATGCCGAGGTGCATATCCACCGCATTGGCCGCACTGGCCGCGCGGGCGAGAGCGGCTTGGCGCTGAATTTGGCGAGCATGGATGAAATGGGTAATGTGGGCAAGATTGAGCTGTTGCAAGGGCGTGAGACGGTGTGGAACAAGCTCTCTGAGCTCACGCCTGCAAGCAGCGCACCTCTTTTGCCACCGATGGCCACGCTCTACATCCAAGGCGGTCGTAAAGAAAAAATCCGCCCTGGGGATGTACTCGGTGCATTGACCGCAGATCTGGGTTACACCCGCGAACAAGTGGGCAAGATCACGGTCAATGAGTTTTCTACCTATGTGGCTGTGGAGCGCAAGATTGGCACAGAAGTGGCCAAGCGCTTGGGAGGCGCGAAGATCAAAGGCAAAGCTGTGAAGGTGCGCTTGCTTTAAACGTAGTCACGCATCTGCGGCAAAATCTCTTCTCATATTCAAAATTAAAGACATGGCCTCCAGTCTCCTTGCTCTTCTTGACGATATTGCTACCCTGCTTGATGACGTAGCAGTGATGACCAAAGTGGCCGCTAAAAAGACGGCGGGTGTGCTGGGGGACGATTTGGCACTCAATGCAGAGCAGGTGGCGGGCGTGGCGGCTAAGCGCGAGCTGCCTGTGGTGTGGGCGGTGGCCAAGGGTTCGGCGATCAATAAAGCCATTCTTGTGCCGGCAGCGTTGGCCATCAGTGCGCTGATACCTTGGGCGATTTTGCCGCTGCTGATGCTCGGTGGTGCCTTTCTCTGCTTCGAAGGCTTTGAGAAAGTGGTTCACAAGTTCTTCCACAAAACGGAAGGCGACGCGAATCACGCTGCGATCACGCAGGCCGTGCAAAACCCTGAGGTGGATATGGTGCAGTTTGAGAAAGACAAAATCAAAGGCGCGATTCGCACCGATTTTATTTTGTCTGCCGAGATCATCGTGATCACTTTGGGCACGGTGGCAGCTGCTGCGTTCACGAAACAAGTGACAGTGCTGATCGCGATTTCCGTGATCATGACGGTGGGCGTGTATGGCCTCGTGGCAGGTATTGTGAAGATGGATGATGCGGGGCTGGCATTGATGAAATCTGCCAATAGCGGCGCACGTGCTTTCGGGCGTGGCCTTGTGGCGTTTGCGCCGAAGTTGATGCGTTTTCTCTCAGTGGCGGGCACGATTGCGATGTTCACCGTGGGCGGCAGCATCATTGCGCATGGTATTCCGATGATCGAACATGCCATCAAGGCTGTGATTGGCGCGGGTGCTCTTTCGGCTCTTTGGGGCTTTGTGCTGGAAGGTATCGTAGGCGTGATCGTCGGTGCGATTTGCGTGGCGCTGTGGATGTTGATCCAGAAAATTCGCGGCAAGTGAAATGAATCACACGCGCTTTGACCGCCTAGACGCGCTGAGAGGTGTGGCCATTGTCTGGATGACGATTTACCACTTTTGCTTTGATCTCAATCATTTCGGCTGGATCAAGCAGGATTTTTATCACGATCCGGTTTGGACTTGGCAGCGCGGCGCGATTGTCAGTTTATTCCTCCTGTGTGCAGGCGCAGGGCAGGCTGTGGCTTTGCATCAGGGGCAGACGTGGCAACGCTTTTGGAAGCGCTGGGCGCAGGTGGCGGGCTGTGCGCTGCTTGTCTCAGCAGCTTCGTATTGGATGTACCCGCAGACGTTTATCTATTTCGGCGTGTTGCACGGCATCGCCGTGATGCTGATCATCGTGCGTCTCACGGCGCATTGGGGCGTGTGGCTTTGGCCTTTGGGTGCATTGGCGATTGCTTCTAAATTCATAGCGGCTTCCGCAATATCCACGCCGGGAAACTTGCAGTTTCTCAATGAACCCGGTTTCAATATCCTGGGTTGGGTCAGCAGGCTGCCTGTCACAGAAGACTATGTCCCGATCTTCCCATGGCTGGGCGTGATGTGGTGGGGCGTGGCTGCTGCGCAGTGGCTGCTCGCGAATCGCTCTGCAGGCATGGCTGTCAGCATTCCACCCGCAGCAAAATGGCTGGCGTGGCTGGGCACTTGGAGTTTGACTTGGTACATGTTGCATCAACCGGTCATGATCGGTACGCTGACTGTATTGAAAAAATTTGGAGCTTGATCATGATCACCACGTTTGCACTGGATTTGCCGCATGGCATCAAGCTTTCCTGTCGCGCTGCGGGCGAGAAGGGCAAGCCTGTGCTGATTTTCTTGCATGGCTTTCCGGAGGCGGCCTTTGTATGGGATGCCACGCTGGCGCATTTCGCATCTCTGGGCTACCGCTGCATTGCGCCGAATTTGCGCGGTTTTGAAAAGTCTTCTGCACTGGCGGATGTAGCGCAGTATCGTGCCAAGCATTTGGTGCAAGACATTGCGGCCTTGATGGCGATAGAGTCGCCGAGTCAACCATTAGCTGCCCTCGTAGCGCATGACTGGGGCGGCGCGGTGGCTTGGAGTTTGGCCAATCAGATGCCGCAATTGATGCGCAAACTTTGCATCATCAATTCACCGCATCCGGGGACGTTTTTGCGCGATTTGAAAACTGATGCGAATCAGCAAGCGTCCAGCAGTTATATGAATTTCCTGTGCCGACCAGATGCTGAAAAGCTGTTGGCTGAAGATGATTTCCGCCGCCTGTTTGAATTCTTCAGCCGCTTAGGTGCAGTGGATGGTAAATACGCGTGGCTGGATGAAGCCACGAAAGCACAATACCGCGATGTCTGGAGCCAAGGCCTCACGGGCGGCTGCAATTTTTATCGCGCCTCGCCCCTGAAGCCGCCACTGGACCAGAAAAGTGCGATTCACGGCATCGTGATTCCGCATGAGGCACTCACTGTAAACATCCCATGCCAAGTGATCTGGGGCATGCAAGACATTGCTTTGCCACCGCGCTTGATCGATGGCTTGGAAGCCTATATTCCAGATCTCAGTATTCACCGGATCGAAGATGCCACGCATTGGATCATTCACGAGCAGCCAGCGCTCGTTCATCGATTATTGGGCGAATTTATCGCTTAAGTTTGCCGCAGCCCAGCCACCAGCTCGGCAATCGCATCAATATCCAGCGCATCTTCCGCTTTGGAGAGATACAGCTCCAAATCAGGAATAGCTGCGCTACTGCCGCCCACTTTTTCTTCCATCTCGGCAAGCGCTAAGCCTCTGTCGCGATATTCTGCCCATGCTTCGGGGAGCAGGGTGATCAAGCGATTTTGCACGGCGATGAAACGTGGCCAGTCTTCCTGCGTTTTGTGGATTTCTTTGAGGTTACGCAGCATCCGCGCAAGGATGTCGCGTGGCTTGGCTGATTGCAGATAGAGGCCGAGCGGCACGTCGAAATCATCGACCAAACCGCTGCGGCGTTTGTAGGGCTCCAGCCGCTCAGAGAGCTCCTCCCGAGAAAGGCTTTGGCCTGTGAGTGGATCAATCACCACCTGGCCGCGCGGCATCGTGACCTTGATCATGAAATGGCCAGGGAAAGCCACGCCGCGAGCGTTGAGCCCCACCGCTTGCGCGATCTCTAGCCAAATCACCGCGAGGCTGATCGGGATGCCCTTGCGGGTGCGCAGTACGGCATTGAGATAAGAGTTATCGGGCTCGTAATAATTGTTGGCATTGCCTGCGAAGCTCATATCGCGGTAGAAAAACTGCTGAACGGCTCTCAAGCGATGCAGCGCAGCGGCATCCGGGGGGATGCGGCGCTTAAGGCGGGCGATGAGCTGATCTACATCACCGAGCACCTGCTGCACATCCAAATCAGGATATTCATCTTGCCCAAGGCAAGCAGCCGCTTCTAGCAGCGGGAAAGCATCATCATCGGCCACGAGAGTGGCGAAATACTCCAGCGGCGTGGGCGGGTGGATATTGAGCTGCACGAAAGGAATATTGACAGAAAAAGTACGGTTTGTGAAGCTTTAGCCCTTTAGCCGCGCTACGCCTTCTTCAATCTTCTCAATGCTTGATGTGGCAAAGCTAAATCGCAGTGTGGCGTGATCAGGGTTGACCGCGTAAAACGGTGTACCGGGAATAAATGCAACGCCGCGCTCAATGGCTTGCTTGGCAAAATCGCGCGCATCTGCGCCGGGCTGGGTGAGCCGTGCCCAGACGAACATGCCGCCTTGTGGGGCTGAGAATTCGATGCCGTCTCCGAGCACTTTCTTGAGGTTGGCACACAAGGCTTGTGCGCGCTCAGCATAGGCTGGGCGCACCTTAGCGAGCACGCCAGCCATGCGGTTCATCTTGAGGTATTCATAAGCCGTGGCCTGCGCGAGATTGCTGGTGTGTGCATCGGAGAATTGCTTGCACATCACGGCGTTTTGCAGCAGCGCAGGATGCGCAATCAGCCAGCCCACGCGCAGGCCGGGCGACATGACTTTGCTGAGGCTGCCGCAATAAGCGAGCCAATCGCGGCTGCCGGGTATGCCTTCTGAGAGCTCAAGCATCGACGGCGGCGGCGGCGCGCCGAAATACAGCTCGCCATACGGATCGTCTTCAATCACCAGCACTTTGTGTTGCAGCGCCAGCTGCAAGACGCGCTTGCGGCGCTCCAAGCTCAGCATCGCGCCGGAGGGATTGCCGAAATTGGGGATGAGATAAATCAGCTTAGGTTTGTGTTCGATGATGAGTTTTTCCAGCTCATCGACTTTCACGCCATCCGCATCAATCGGCGCGCCAACGAGATTCGCGCCGTAGAGGCGAAAGCACTGGATCGTGGCGAGAAAGGTGGGCGCTTCGACGATCACTTTATCGCCGGGGGAGATCATCGTTTTGCCGATCAGATCGAGCGCTTGCTGGCTGCCGGTGGTGGTGATGAGGCCTGTGGGCTCGACTTTTGCGCCTTTGCCTGCCATATATTTCGCGATCTCTCCGCGCAGCGGATCGTGGCCTTCCGTCGCGCCGTATTGCAGAACCGCGCCGGGGTTATCGGCCAGCGCTTTGACGCTGGCTTCGCGGATGCCTTCGATGTCGAACAAATTCGCATCAGGAAAGCCGCCCGCCAAGCTGATGATGCCAGGCTTGCCCAGCAGCTTGAAGATTTCGCGAATGGCGGAGGTTTCGACGTTTTGAAGGCGGGTGGCGAAGGGGAGCATAAACAGTCTCTGAGATGTATGAACGTGATTTTAAGAGCAAATTTTGAGCTAAAAATCGCATTTAGCTGGCGTATTTATTGCGCTAGACGCTATTGATTTAGGAGTGATCTAATTTTGCACCACAGCCTACCACTTGGGTAGTGGTTCATCCTTGAGCATACCTTTTCGCTCTGCATAGTCAGGCATGATGGATTCAACTGTGCTCCAAAAGCGGGGGCTGTGATCCATCACGCGCAGGTGAGACAGCTCGTGGACGACGACGTAATCGATCACGTTTTGGCGGAAATGGATGAGCCGCCAATTCAGGCGAATCGCGCCATCGCTACCAGCGCTGCCCCAGCGGCTGCTGGCATTCGAGAGGGATAGTTTTGTCCATCTCACACCGAGCTGTGGTGCGAAATGGTTGAGGCGTTCTTCAAAAATGCGCTTGGCTTGACGCATGAGCCAGGCTTGCACCGAATCGCGGATGCGCTCGGGTGCGGCATCGTGCGGCAGGCCCACATGCAGTGTGAGATGCGGCACACCGGGCAGGGCGCTGGCATCGCTGTGCAGTTGTGCCATGCCTTGCTCAGCTGTGGCGCCGCCTATAGCTTGCCGCGGATCGATCACGATGATCACGCTCTCGCCCAGAAACGGGATCACAGCGCCTTCTCTCCATTGAATCTTGGCCTGCGCTTGGCGTTGCTCTCGATCCTGCGCTTCGCAGAGCTTGTTCACGATCCAAGTGGATTTCTCTTGAAGCGCTTTATCCACTTCATACAGCGGCACCCAGCGCGGCGCGCTTACCACCAAGCCATCTGCGCCGACCATGAAGCCAATCGTCTTGCGCTTGGCGCGGCGCAGCTCATAGGCCACGATGCATTCGCCGCCACCTTGGCCGATGCGCTTGCCCGCCTGCGTTTGCAAACGCGCTTCGCGATTGGCACGCGGGTGAGAAAAATGTGTGGGGCGCAGCATAGAAGCAAGGTGCTCAGCGGGAGCAGATGCTATAAAAGATATAGCTTCTTGCGCAGCGCTCGCAGGGCTTACAACTTGTTTCTCTTTTGTTTTCGGCGGCAAAGCCACGTCATTAAACAAATCCAGAGTGAGTTGCAAAAGGCTGCGCATAGTTACAGTGTAGCGAAATTCCGCACAAGACTGCAGTGTACAAACAACGATCTGTTGAAAGCTGATCTTCTTTGCGCGGATGTGTGACAGAAGCCCAGGGTAAACGAAGCGAATGCAGCAATAATGGCGGCTGCATGGATACGCCACTTCCCTCACTGTCAACCGAAGATTTTGATGCGCTGGTTTCTCAGCACAATCAGCCGTCCGCTGTGCCTTCGACTGGGGCAGGTGAGGAAGTGCCCGATAATTTGCGCCAAGCTTTGGCTTGGAGTCTTGAGCTCGCCCCTCAGGTGATCACGAATTTGGTGAGTCGTGCTCTTCAAAGTATTGATCGTAAAACAGTCAGCATGGAAGGCACCCATCTGGCTCAGATCCTGGACGCCGCCGCCGCCGCCATGGATGAGCAAAGAGCGCGCTGGCTTCGGGAGTATCCTGCGTTGCTTCGGGTGGCCATGGCCTATCCTGCGCCTGCCAAGATGGTCACGATTTTGCCGGGCGTTGATCTGCGTATTTGCGCATCAGAGGCTGCCGCGCTGGAAGCTTCTGTGCAAGCCAGCGGCTGCCTTGCCAATCCATTGGCGCCGTCGTCTTATGTGCAAGCCTTGCTGGAGCTGATCTCCCGAAGCGAGGTGGCTGCGGAGCTGCGGCAGATTTGGGCCGATCATTTGCTTGCAGCGCTCAGCTCTCAGCTGGCATGGGTGTACTTGCAATTGCAGGCCGTTCTGCGCGACCCTAGCCAACGTGAGCCAAGCCAGATTGCGCTGGCGGAAGATTTTGGCGATTATGCTGCGCAGGCCTATGGGCTGGCGGAGGGCTCGGCTGCTTCTGCTGAGGCCAGCGAAGCGGTAGACCCGCAAACTTTGGCGCTTGCCGAGCAAGCCAAGAAGACGGTGCTGCAATTGCGCATGCATCTCGGCATTCCCTTGGAGCAAAGCAGCGATTTGGCGCGCGCCTTCAATGCCGATCCGCTGCAAGCGATGATGCTAGATCTGGATGAAGCAGAGAATCTGATGGCCCAGATTCATGAGCGCGGTTTGCCGATGCCTGATCTCAATGCTGATGCCATGCCAGCGGCAGGTCAGCCGGCCGCACCAGTCAGCACTAGAGTATCCAAAGCCAGTTCATTTCAAACGATTGATACCCAAATCGATGAACTGATCAAATCCTATCAAAACACGACATCGCCCAGTTTGCAACGGGTTCCAGTCCCCCTTCAAGACATGCTGGAGACTTTGAAGCCCTCTCTACGAATTTTGGTGCGAGAGGATGAGCCAGTGCTATCGGATAGTGCACATCCCGCGCGACAGTTTTTGGATTTGATCTGTCAACGCAGCTTGCGTTATTCCAGTGAAGCGGCAGATGGGTTCACGGATTTCATATCGCCGATAGACAAACTAATGGGCTCTATCGCCAAAATGCAATTTGTGAATGCACGTGTGTTTGAAAAAGCGAGTGAGAAGTTAAGCAGCTATTGGCAGCAAATCGACAGCCAGGAAGCTAAAAAGCAAGCGCTTGCGGCTCAGCAACAAGAGCAAATGCAAACTGCGCGGCAGTTGGCAGGCCGCTTGGGCTTTGGGCTGGTAGGCCGCAAAGATGCCAGCGATGCACCACCGGTCATCAAGCAGTTCCTGATGGGGCCTTGGGCGCTGGTGCTGGCGCGCGCGCAATTGTTTGAGCGCAACCCCGGAGATCACGAGCAATACACGCAGGCCGTCGCTGCTTTGCTGTGGAGCGTGTCGTTGCGGCGCGCTGGCGCGCGAAAAGCCGAGCATCTTCTATTCACGGCAAGATTGATGCCTTGGATTGAAATCGGATTGAAGAGCATTGATTTGCCGGATGGCCAAATCCAAAGCCTCTTGGCTGAGATCAGGACGCTGCAGGAAGCGGTTCAAGCGAGTCCTGCCACAGATGCTGCATCCAACGCGCAAAGCGATCCTGCGCCCTTACTGCGCGAGATGTGATCAGGCGCTGCTTTAGCGCAGCAGCTTCTTTCTCACCAAATGAATATTGCTGCGCAGGGCGTAGAGCTCATCGGCATGCGAGAGCGGAATTTTGATTTTCTCCACCATGCCGTCCAGCGCGTTGATTTCATCAATCAAGCCAGCGCGGATTTGCGGATCAGGAGAATCTCGGTCTTCAATACTCCGCAGCTGCGCATACCATTTGAAGATGCGAGAGCGCACACGGAAGGTGTAGAGCGGCGGCAAGATGCGCGAGAGCGGCAGCAGCACCACAATGATCACCGATAGCGCCACCCACATGCGCTCCACCAAATTAGCAAAACCAAAGGGCAGGTAGCGCTGCAGCAGCGGTGGACCATTTTTCAAATAGCGCTCAGCCTCTTGTGCCATGGGCAATTCATCGCGCTGTGCATTCGGATATTGCTTGGATTTGGCAAACCAGCCGGGCGCGCCGTGGATTTGGTGGGCAGCGCTGGTAAACAGCTGCAAAAGGGCGGGATGCGTTGTGTTGCGTGTGATGAGCGATGCGGTGGGGCCGACCAAGCGCACATCTTGCTTGGGCGTATCCAGCGCCAAATCCACCACGCCTCGCGGCAGCACGACCGGTGAGAGAAAATTGAAGCGACGCGAATAAGCCTCGCTCTGCTGCAAATCCATCAACTTGATGCCAGGTGTTTGCAACAGCATTTGCACCATCAACGATTCGGGCGCAGAGGCAAACACCAACGCATCAATCTCGCCGCCCAGCAAAGCCATAGCAGCGGGTGTTTGATCAAGTGTGGAGAGCTTGATGTCTTTGGGCTCCACGCGGTTGCTCTCTAGCAGTCGCGTCATGAGCTTGGGCACGCCTGAGCCTTCACTGCCAACATTGAGCCGCCAGCCGGGAAGTTGGGTGATGGCGCTGAGTGTGGGCGTAGCTTGCTGCGTCGTGGTTTTGGTTTTGCTTGCGGGGGCGACCAACAACCTAGCGGCAGATTCCTCTCTGTAAAACAGCCAAATCGGCTCCATGAACAGGCTGCCTAGGGTTTCAAGATTGTCTTGATCAGCCTCGGTGAGTTCGTTCGTGCCGCCCTGCACGAAGCCTATATCCACCAAACCATCGCGAAGCAGCTTTAAATTGGCAGACGATCCTTCGGTTTGCACGACTTTGACGGTGATGCGATTGGCCTTGAGATAGGCTACGTACTTCTTGCCCAATTCGTCATAAGCACTTTGCGCAGGGCCAGTGGCGAGAGTGACGGTTTTGGGTGGATTCGGATTGAGCCACCAATACGCCACGCCCAGCAGCACAACGCCCAAGGCGATGAAAGGTCCAAACGAGACAAACAAGTCACGCAGGGAAATCAGGGTGTAGCGAATCGTTTTGGTCATGGCACTACTTTAACCCGGCTTTTGCTTAGCGAGGAGGCGTGGAAAGAGGAATACAAATACCGGACGCAGAAGACGCAAAAGTTACGCAGAAGACGCAAAAAAGAAAATACAAATCCAAATGGAGGTTTGCATTTTCCCCTTTGGTATTTTTTCTGCGTAACCTCTGCGTCTTCTGCGTCCGGTATTCTTTCTTTTATCCCATCAAGGGCAACACAAAAGCAAAGAACCCGCCGATAAGATAAATCGCCACACTCACCCAATACACCCGCAGCGAAACCTTGCGGGTGCGCAAGCAAGCATCGCGCAGTGCGGGATCAATAGGGCAGGGGGCGTTGCGGTTGATCCATTGCAAGAGCCCGCTGGCCGCGAGCATGAAGCCAGCGAAGATGAATAGGCCAACTTTGTGCTCGGAGAGCCAGACGATTTGCGGAAAGGCACCCACTAGCCCGGAGAGCGCCGCGCCTGCGCCGAGCGCCACAAGAAGCGCAGGCAAAGCGCAGCAGATCAGGGTAGAGCTGCTGGCAAACAGGCTGAGCACGGAGGTGAGCAAACTGCTGCGTGTTTGCTGGACTCCATCACCCGCTTGGCTGATGGTTTGCACGCTACTCATTTCTTGCCCGTCAGCTCAGCTTTGACGGCAGCGACGGTGGTGTTCGTTACTACCTCCGTCTTCACCACGTCATAGCCCGCATCCACGATACCTGCCTTGATTTTTGCCATGTCCAGCTTCTGGCCGTCTTTCGCTTCTACCGCAACAATTTTTTTGTCGAGGTTGACATAAACCGCCTTGGTCTGTGGCATTTTGGACATCGTCTTTTCAATGCCTTGGGCGCAGAAGGAGCAAACCATGCCATTGACAGTGACTTTTGCCACTTCGGAGGCATTTACAGACGAAAAAAGAGCTGTCGCCGGCAAAATCATTGCGCAGAGTGCTATGGATTTGATAGTTTTGAGAAGGGTTTTCATGATGAACTTCCTAAAGAAATGAATTTTAAAACGTGTAGCGGAAATTGACCTTGATACCTTGGCTTTGCCCCTTTTGAAAAGGCGCGCCAGCTTCGATGAACAAAGTCTTATGGATGAAGCGCAAGTAAGGCGTGACTTCAGTGGCATCTTTCAGATCGCCTCCTTGACGAGACACTTCCACAATCGCCCAAGGCTGCCACTCATCGTATTCGGTTTTGTAAAACGAGAAGCCGCCCGAGATGCTGGTCCGTGTGAAGTCAAACGCTTTCGCATAGCTGCCATGCCACTTGAACGCGGTGTAAATCCGGCGAGTTTCATAGTCAAGCTGCACGCCAGGCAGAAGCACAGCCTCTGAGCCGCTGAAGAAACTACCCTTGGCTTGACCGACGCCTATCTGCACATATACATTAGCCTGCGCCTCAGGAAAATTCCAGCGTGCAACGCGATGGTTGATGTGGGCATCAATCATCTCAATCCGCCTTGTGTGCTGCGTTGCGCCGTGCTTGTATTTCAAGCCCACCACACCTGCGCCAACTGATGTTGTGGGAACGAAGGTGTAGATCAAGTTGGCTTCGGAGTAATCCTTGCCCAATTCGCCCATGGTCATCCAGCTGTCTTTGAAGCCCACAGGCAAGGCTTGCGCGAGAGTCTGGATTGAAATGAGCATTAAGCCGGCATAGATATTGCGCAAAACGCTATGAATTAAATAGCGCTTCACGGCATGCTCCGCAGCTGCGTGATGAAGAGATCGCCGCCATCCATGCGCACTACAAACTGCACTTTCTCGCCCACTTTGCGGCCATCAAGCAGGGCTTTGTCCTTTACTTTGAAAGGCATGGTCATCGCATCCATCTTGATGCTGGCGATGCGCTCATGCTTGAGGGTGATGCGCGAGCGAGGCGCATCGAGCTTGGTGATTTCGCCATTGACCCATTCGATGGCCGTAGGCGCTGAGGCTGCCGAGGCAGCGGGTTTGATAGGGGTGGTTTGCGCGAACGCCGTGCTCAGAGTGAGCAAAGCGATGGCCAAACCACGTATGAAAAAAGAAAACATGAAACATCCTTTGAAAAACCAGAAAACTGTTCACCGACAGTGGTGAACACGAAAAATGGGCGGACTACGCCCCAGGATTTTCAGACGATGGGTGGTTTGTTGGCGCGAGCAAGCTCTGCGCTGTGCCATGGCAAGGCGAGCGCTTTCGGAGCATCGCGCATAGGATGAACGGCATGGGTGCTCACCAACACGCTGGGGAGTGATGCCGTCAAATGACAGACTTGGCAGGTGGTGCAAGCATTGGTTGTGCTGCCCGCTGGCGAATCATCAGCCGTCTCATGACAAGGCATGGAAGCAGCTTTTTCAGGCGAAAAATGACCAGTCGCCGGCATAGAATCTGCGGGAGATGCTACTGATTCAATAGCAATCATGTTTTGCATGGCCTGCTGCGTCATTCCATAAGCCATGGCATCGCCCACCATGCCGCGAAAGGCAGTCAGCAAGATCAAAAGGCAAAACAAGGTGCGACGCATGTTGTAATGATACCGCTAGGCCGGATTAGTTCCAAAGTCAGCGGGGTAATGCCAACAACATCCAAGCGGCCATCAGCACCATGCCCACATCCTCGATGATCGTCACGGTGCTCATTGGTAGCTTGAACACCGTGCCCAAGCAAGCGCATTGAATCTTGGTTTGGCTCACCACAGCGCGGATCACGCCGATGGCGGAAAAGCCCATGATGAGGAGCGTGGCCCAATTGGTGAATGTGGGCTGGAAGTTAGCCAAGTAGGCCAACCCCAAGCTGAGCTCCACGAAGGGATACACATAGCCCCATCCCTGCCAGCGTGCGGCCAGCAGATCGTAGCCTGCATAGGCATTGGCGAAAGCGGGAATATCAAGCAGCTTGAAAAAAGAAAACGTGAGGAAAAAGCCCGCCATGAAGTAGCGCATCGTCTCATGCGCGGTGATGCTTTGCGCCAAGCTCATGCCATGGCCTGCATGCTGGCCTAGCTGCACGAGCACACTACCCGCCAAGATGTAAGCCACGATCATGAGCAGCGGGCGATAGGTTTGCAGGAAGCCAGGGTTCTCTTCTTTTACTATTATTTTAGTAGCGCTCTGCACAGATTCCATGCCGGCGATTGGCGGTTTTTCTTCTGAAACTGCTGAAGAAAGCAGCTCATACTTGCCCGCAGCGCGCACAGCTGCTTGTAGCTGCGCGAGATTCGTATGTGCATCGGTCAATGTGACTTGCATCGGCAACAAGCTCACCTGCACTTGGCCAGCCAACGGCGCAAGCGCCTCCGAGACGCGGCGCACGCAGGCTTGGCAGTGCAGGCCGTTGAGGGGGTATGTGATGGTGTTCATAAAGCTATCTTGAACCTTGAAGTGACTTCAATGTCAAGTAGATGGAGCAAGAATTTTAGAAGCCGTGCGTTCTTGCAAAATCTTCTCCGCCAAAGGCAGCAGGCGAGCTTTCAGGCGCTTTCCAACCACAGCCAAGGTGATGGCGGAGAGCACGAGCAACGTCAAGCCCACATAAGCCGCCCAGCGGGGATCAAGCGCTGCGCCAAGCTGCCCAAAGCCCCAGCCGATGCTCACCATCGCGCCAATCCAAAGCACTGCGCCCGTGGTGTCCATCAGCGCATGCCGAGGCCAAGCCAAAAGCGATGCCCCTGCGCCCAGACCCACCAGCGAGAAAGCGCCTTTCACAAAGCGGTAAGCCAACAAAATCCGCAAGCTATAGCGCTCCACGCCGGCGCTGGCTAATGCGAGCCAAGGGGCAGCGTCTTTGAATGTGCGACAGACCCAGGGCGATGCAAAGCGCCCCATCGCAAAACGCAATTGCCCGCCTGCAATCGACCCCAGCAGCGTGACCAAGATCAACACCTCCAGCCGCAATGCGCCCTGCGCCGCAGCAAAGCCCGCCAGCATGGGCAATGGCCCGGTTTTTCCTAGGCAATAAGCAAACAGCAGGCCGTAAACCCATTGGTTATAGCGAGCGATGAGACTGAGGAGTTCAGATAAATCCATGGCAAGTAGTGTGACGCGTCTAGGCAAGAGCCTTCCAATAAAGGGGCTTAGCTCGTGCTGGAGGATGCTTGCTTAAGTGCAAGGTATTTTCTCCAGCGCCGCTGCCGGTGCGCGTAAAAAAACCAAGCAAACAAGCCGAGAAGGGGGTCATGATGGGAGAAAGGTATCGCGCCCGAACCACCACTTCATCAACGTAATGCGTTTGGTTTTCACCATGGGGCTTGGCATAAATCCAATGATCCCAGCGCTGCATGAGCGTGCCTTCTCCATCATCACGCAGGACAAAAAGACCGTTAGCTTCGACCCCTTGGCTCGGGTAGCTGATATTGATATGCTGCTTACCCATTGGGGCGATGCCCAAAAAAAGGCATCGGAAAAGATTCCGCCCGGTCTCCCAGCGCTCTGGCCACGAACCGTTGGCAGGATCGAAGCTCAGGATGGGCCAAGTGATAAAGCGAAAGCTCTCGGTGCGCTGCAAATGCTTCACAAATTCAGTGTGCGGGTAGTCGTAAATGGTTTCTAAGCGAATTTTCATGCCGCGCTCCGATCTGCGGCGAGCTCTTTGCGAGCGGATTTGAAAACGGTGAAGGCCGAGCTGATCGCCAGCAGCCCCATGATGCTGGCCACGATCACGTCTGGCCACGCGCTCGCAGTGCCGAACACGCCAAATGCCGCGAGGATCACGGCGACGTTGGAGAGCGCATCGTTACGCGAGCACAGCCAGACGGATTGCATATTCGCATCGCCATTGCGGTAAGCGTAGAGCATCGCAGCCACGCCGACGTTCACACACAGCGCGATGAAGCCAACCACGCCCATCATGATGGCTTCGGGCGGCACGCCCGCGCGGGCTGACCAGGCGGCCTTGCCCAAGACGAAGAGGCCAAAGCCCAGCATGCAAGCGGCCTTGAGCAGAGCTGCCTTAGCGCGGATCACCAGCGCCATAGAAAGCACAGCCAGTGATACGCCGTAATTCGCCGCATCGCCAAAAAAGTCAATCGCATCAGCCAGCAGCGAGACTGAGCCAGAGGCCAGGCCAGCTGCCAGCTCGACGACGAACATGGCAAGGTTGAGAATCAGCGCAATCCAAAGGATGCGGCGGTAACGTGGATCAGCAGATTGGCTGCTGGTGCAGCTATCAGAGTGGCAGTGAGCAGACATATAAAGACTTGAGTGAATTGAAAGAAACTGAATTAGAAACCTTCAAGTCACTTCAAGGTCAAGTGGTTTGTAGAATTTTCTTATTTCACTTCAAAACGCACGCTGACTGCTGACTTGCCAGCCAACGTGACCAAGGCGATGCCTTTGGTGCCCTTGGCTACTTTGTAGCTACCTTTGGCTTCGAGTTTGTCGCCAGCGGGAGCCAAATCGACTTCACTTTTCTCGCTGCCGTTGAGCAATGTAACCTTGGCTTTTGCGCCTTCGAGTTTCAAGGCTTTACCGTGATCACGCAGATAAATTTGCATCACATCGGGCTTGGCCACGATTTCATAGTCCACATCTTTTACTTCCACGACGATGCCGCCGTGTTTGGGTGAATGGTCATGCTTGCCAGCGGCATATGCTCCGCCAGACAAAGCGATGGCAAAAGCGAGGATGAGAGATTTTTTCATGAGATTTCCTTTCAGGATGGGTACAAAAACAAGAGATCAAAAAGCTTCGTTGCCAGAATTTTGAGCCAAGGCTTGTACAGCCTTTTGCCCAAACACTTTCACCATGGCGGGTGTGAGAAACGAATCTAGCAAGGTGGAGGTGATGAGCCCGGAGAAAATCACCACGGCCACGGGATGCAAGATTTCTGTGCCCGGCATATCGGCTTCAAAGAGCAAAGGCGCTAGCGCGAGAGCCGCGACCAAGGCCGTCATGAGCACAGGCGTAAGCCGCTCCAGCGAGCCGCGCATGAGCATCGCGTCGTTAAACGTCTCGCCCTCAAAAGCGCAGAGGTTCACATAGTGCGAGACTTTGAGAATGCCATTGCGAATGGCAATGCCGGAGAGCGTGATGAAGCCCACCAAAGCGGCCACTGACAACGGCTGGCCGGATAGCCATAAGCCAACCACCGCGCCCACCAAAGCCAGCGGAATATTGGCCATGATGATGCCCGCCAAAGTAGCTGAGCGATAGCGGGAATACAGAATCAAAAAAATCACCGCCACAGAAATGATCGAGAGCAAGCCAATCAAGCGCGAAGCCTCTTCTTGCGCTTGGAATTGGCCGCCGATGGTGGTGAAATAGCCCGCTGGCATCTTGGTCTCGGCCAACACGGCGCGCAAATCAGCCACAACGTCGCTCATGGCACGGCCTTGTGTGTTGGCGGCAATCACAATGCGGCGGCGGCTGTCGTCGCGGCTGATTTGATTCGGGCCATCGGATTCTTCAATCGTCGCTAGGGTGCTGAGAGGCACGCGGCCGGCGGGCGTGTCGATCATCAAACCACTCAAACCTTCGATGCCGCGCGCCGTATCCGGCAAACGGATTACCAAATTAAAGCGCCGATTACCTTCCACCACTTGCGCAAGCTGCTCTCCATCCACCATCATTTGCAGCTCTTTCAACAGCTTGGCCGGCGGCAAGCCCACGGCCAGTGCTTTGTCGTAATGCACATTGATTTTGATTTGCGGCGTGAGCACCTGCTTTTCTACTTCCAAATCGACGATGCCGGGCACAGCCGAAAGCTTGACGCGCAGGCTCTCCGCTTGCGCTCGCAGCGTATCGAGATCATCGCCAAAAATCTTGATCGCAATTTGCGTGCGCACGCCAGAGAGCATGTGATCAATGCGGTGGCTGATGGGCTGCCCGAGGCCAATGGCGGCGGGCAAGCTGGCCAAGCGTGTGCGGATATCGGCATAAATCGCCTCCACGCTACGCTCGCTGCGCCTCAGCTTCACATCCAGCTCAGACACATGTACGCCTTCCGCATGCTCATCCAGCTCCGCGCGGCCTGAGCGGCGGCCCACGTTGTCAACCTCGGGCACACCCGCAATTGCTTTCTCTGCAATCGCGCCAATGCGCACGGATTCGCTGAGCGTGGTGCCCGGATTGAGCCGGATGCCGACCAGGGCCACGCCCTCGTTAAACGGTGGCAAAAACGTGGTGGCAAAGAAAGGCACAGCCACTGCCGAGAGCACAGCCGCAGCCGCGCCCGCAGAGAGCCACACGCGAGGCGTGCGCAGCACGAAGGCGAGCGCCGCTTGGTAGCGCGCTTTGACCCAAGCCTGCACGCGCGTATCGCCATGATCCAGATTTTTCATCTTAGGCAGCAGATAAAAAGCCATCACCGGCGTGAGCGTGACAGAAACGATCATCGATGCCAGCAGCGAAACGATATACGCCACCGCCAGCGGCTGCATCAAGCGGCCTTCAATGCCGGGGAGAAAGAACAAAGGAATGAGCACCAACACGATGATCACGGTAGCAATCACGATGCCCGAGCGCACCTCGAGCGTGGCTTTGGCAATCAACTCCAGTGGGCCGATATGGGGCTTGTCGGTTGATTCGCGCTGCATCTTCAATCGACGCAGCACGTTTTCCACACCCACCACTGCATCATCCACCAGCTCGCCAATCGCAATCGTCAAGCCACCCAATGTCATGGTGTTGATGCCCAAGCCAAAGTAATTGAAGATCAGCAAAGTGATTGCCATGGAAATGGGAATGGCCGTGAGCGAGATGATCGTGGTGCGTGCGTTTTGCAGAAACAAATACAAGATCAGCGCCACGATCACGCCAGCTGCCATGAGTTTGCCTTGAAGCGTACTGATCGACGTTTCGATGAAAGTGGCTTGGCGCATCGTCACCTGCGGCTTGCCCATTCCAGCGGGCAAGCCTTTGCTCAGCTCCGCCAGCGCCGTTTCTACCTGCTTGGTGAGCTTCACCGTATCCGCATCCGGTTGCTTTTGAATGCCCATGATCACGGCAGGCTTGCCGTTGAGGCCTGCATCGCCGCGCTTGATGGCCGGCGCAAACGTGACCTGCGCAACCTGCGAGAGCTGAATCGCTTGAGAATTTCTAAAGGCCACGGGCAACTTTTGCAAATCTTCCAAGCGCGTGGTTTGCGCAATGTTGCGAATCAAATACTCGCGGCCATTGAGCTCCAAAAAGCCGCCGCTGGAATTGCGAGAGAAGCCGCGCACGGCAGCCTCCATCTGCTCCAGCGTGATACCTAAAGCGGCCATCCGCGCCGTATCCGGCTGCACTTGGTATTGGCGCACTTCTCCGCCAATCGGAATCACCTGCGCAATCCCCGGAATCGTCAGCAAACGAGGCCGCATCACAAAATCTGCATACTCGCGCACAGCCATCGGCGTGGTCTTGGCTGTATCCACCGGTAAAGCCACCAGCATGATCTCGCCCATGATCGAGCTGATCGGCCCCATGCCCACATGCTCTACGCCGCTGGGCAATTGCCCGCGCACGGAAGACAGGCGCTCACTGACCATTTGCCGAGCGCGGAAAATATCTGTCTTCCAGTCAAACGTCACATACACAAATGCTAAGCCCACGCTGGAGACCGAGCGCACGCTCTCCACACCGGGCATGCCGCTCATCGCGGTTTCTAACGGCAAGGTAATTCGCTGCTCAACTTCTTCCGGTGCCATGCCGCCGGCCTCGGCTTGCAAGGTCACGGTCGGTTTATTGAGATCAGGGAACACATCCACCGGCATTTTGATGAGCGAGAGCGCTCCAAAAATCAAAAGCACAGCGGCCAGAATCATCACCATGAGCCGATTGCCCATGGCGGAATGAACGAGTTTGTCAAACATACATCACTCGCTTTAACGCACTTGATTGAGCAAGGCCGCACCTTGGGTCACCACGCGCTCATCGGCTTTGAGGCCATCAATCACCGTGACGCGTGCGCCATCCAATGCTTGCCAGCGCACCGTGCGCGCGGCAAATTGCTCCTCGCCGGTATGCACCCACACGATGTCTTGGTTGCTCGGGTTTTTCACCACTGACGCATTGGGCACGATGAAGCCTTGCGTTTGTGATTTGGTTTGCACGATCACTTTCACGCTTTGGCCTACGACCAAAGGCAATGCGGTTGTGCCATTGGTACGAAATTGCAACGGAATCGCACCTTCCCGCAGCGTGCGCCCCGCGCCGCTGAAGCGCAGCGCAGCGCTTTGGTTTTGCGGCAGCGCCAGATTGGCCGAGGCGATATTGCTCAAGATGCTGGCATCAAAAGCCGTGGCCTCAATCATCAGCCGCGCAGGATCGACGATTTCAAACAGCACTTCGCGCGCATCCACCACTTGGCCGGCCACCACATTGCTGGCTGCGATCACGCCTGAGACCGGAGCTATCAAGGTTTCCACCGTAGAGACGCTGGGCGCAACAAGCGCTGCCCTTTGCGAGAGGCTTTGTACATCGGCACGCGCCGCTTCAATGTCTTTTTGCGGCACTGTGCCTTCTAGCTGCTCCAGCCTTGCCAAGCGCTTGCGCGCGAGCTCTAAGTTGCTGCGCAGATCGGCGCTCTGCGCGCCTTGGTTGGCGCGCTCAATCGCAGAGACGGTAGGGCGCACGATGGCCAGCACTTCGCCTTTACGCACCGCTTGCCCCAGCGTAGGCAGGCCACGCGCTGAAGCTTCAATGCGGCCAGCTTGCGTGGGCTGCACTTTGCCGCCCGCATTCGGATCAGAGATCACGCGGCCTAGGAGCTCCACAGTTTGCGCAGCTGATTCGGCGGTGACAGGAATGGTGCGCACCAGCAATTGGCGTTGGCTCGGTTTGGGTAAAAACACGCTGCCATCGGGCAAGCGCTTGGGCGCATTGCTGCTGGCTGCTGGTGCGGCGTCGCCATGATCATGGCCGGGGCCTGCTATGGCCGATTGCGGGCTTTGCAAAGCGGCGATTGCGATCAAACCAGCTGTGATTGCCGAGACGGATGTGAAGGCGCTGCGGCGCTTTCTGCGCCATGCAAATGCCGCCATCAGAGCAGCCAGCAAGGCAGCGGCGGCATAAGCTGCATAGCGAAGCCACGGCATGGTTGATGGGCTGTCATGCGAATGGGCAGCAGCCTCTTGGCCGATTTTCAGCTCGCCAGCTAAGAGATCAGTGTCTTTGCCTGCGGTCACGGTAAAGCTCAAAGCATAGGCGCCGGGCTTTTCCAGCAGATCGTTCGTCACACTGAATGTGCCATCTGCTTCTGCTTTCGCAATGAGCTTGAGGGGTGATTTATCTTGCGCAATTTCTAGTTCAATCTGCGCTTGGGTGATCGGCTCATTGGTGCTGAAGCGATCCAGATAAATCGTCATCTTGTTGTGACTGACGATGCCAACCAGCTCAAACAAGTCAGAGTGTGTGCTCACGCGAGGAGATGCTGTGCCGGTAGCCGCAGGCGCTTCATCGCCATGATCATGGCCGGGGCCAGCGAGTGCAGACAGGCTGAAGGCGGCCACGAAAGCGGCTGCGCACATACGAAGTGCGCGGGTGAAAGAGGAAATATGTTTCATGGCAGGAGCCCTAGGCTGTGTTGCAGTTGTGATTGAGCGCGCTGGAGTTGAAGCTGGGCGCGGCTGAGCGCCAAATCAGCATCGAATTTTTCGTTGTCGGCGCGCAGGCGCGTAGCCAAATCGCTCTCGCCCAAGCGGTAGGCTTTGGCGTAGAGGCTTTGCGCTTCGGCAGCGAGCTTGGCGCGTTGCTCAGCCAGTGCGAGGGAGCGCTGGGCAGAGGCGATTTGTGCACGCGCCGTGTTTTGCTCCGCCAGCAATTGGCGCTCGGTGCTTTGAAATGTCGTTTGCGCTTCGTCCAATTCAGCGCGCGCCGCTGATGCCTTGGCGGTGTTGCGGCTAGCGCCGCCCAAAGGCACGCGCAGGGCGAATTTCATACTGGTTTCACTAGGGCTACCGCTGGCGGATCGCTCGCGCATGGCTGTGATGCCTACTTCCATCGGGTCTCGCGAATCGGCCAGTGTGGTGGCTAGCTTGGCTTGTAGGGCATTCACTGTCGCTTGCGCTTCTTGCCATTGCGGGTGGATTTGCAACTCATTGCCCCGGGCTGTGAGCGCCGTAGGTGTACTGGGCAGCGGCGCGGGCGCAGTGCTCGAGCCCGCCATGGTTTGCCATTGATTTTGCAGGGCAAACAGTTCAGTTTGTGCGGTTTCAAGCTGGCTTTGCGCCAACGCCACTGCGCTTTGAGCCATCAAGTTGTCTACCCTTGCCACATCGCCAGCTCTCACGCGCTTGGTCACATCATCGGCCAGGCTTTGCGCTTCCGAAACTTTGCGCTTGGCCAGCAGTTGATCCGATTGCGCTATGGCATAGCGGGCTGCAAGCTCGCGCAGCTCGCCAGAGAGCTTGAGCTTGGCGGCTTGGCCAGCGAGCAAAAAGCGCTGTTCATCGCGTTCAATTTGGCTTTGCGTGGCAGAACGCAGGCCAGCATTCCACAGCGGCGCGCTCAGCTCCACTTCCAGCCCCCGCAGGCCACTGTTACTGCCGATGCGATCTGTGCTGTGCGCTAAGCCAATGGTGGGCGCTGCCGAGATGAGGCTCTGCGTTTGCAGCTTGCGCCCCGCGAGCTCGGCCCGGCGATTGGCCTCGCTTTGCAGCCAAGGATGGCGCTGCCACGCCGATTCAAGCGCTTCGCGCAGACTGGTTGTGGCAAGTGGTGATGTCGATGGCTGGGCTGAGGCTGCAAGGCATGCGGTCGCCAAACCAAGCCAACACACCCATGTTTTGAAATGGAGAGAAATAGTCATCTGATTTAGGGCTTCAAGCCCGTGCGTGAAGAAAATGACGAAGCTGCTACAGAAGCAGCGCAATCGTCAGAAACGCTTTGAAATCAGACGGACGCCCACTTGGGGCGTTCGATGCTTGGGATCAGCTGGGTGGGTGAAAACGCCTCTGCGCGCAGATCGAAGCTTTGGCGCTCAGAGTGGATGAAAACGGACGGGAGGGTCTGCACCATCAGGCTGAGGTGAGATGCGCCGCAATGGTGGTGCGCAGCGGCACAGTCTGATGCGATGCTGCTGTGTTCCTGATCAGCATCAGCTGGGGTATGGGATATGTGCGAGGGCGTAGCTGCCGAATGAGAATGCGAATGATCGTGGCTGTGCGGCAATACAGCCGCGTAAGAAGCCAGTGCACTCAATGGCAGCTGCATACATAGTGCAATCAGCAGTAAGGTTCGCCAGAGGTTTCTCATGATTTGATTCTAGGTGAAGCCAAAGTATCAGACTGAATGATGAGGCTTATGTACCCTTATTTTTAGGGGAATTAAGCTTCACGAGCTATATTACAAACCTTCAAGTCACTTCAAGGTCAAGCCATGCCTTTACTTCAACCCCAAAGCCCGTCAGGCTATTTGATCGGCCAAGCTGCCAAGCTCAGCGGTGTGAACCCGGCCAATATTCGCTTCTATCAGAAGGAAAAGCTAATTCGCCGGCAAGAAATCAGCGCGAACAGCTATTCTTTTTATAGCGATGAAGATGTGCATCAGCTGCGCTTTATCCGCCAATTGCGCAGCTTGGATATGACGCTGGATGAAGTGCGCACCTTGCTTGGCCTAGATTTGCGCAAGAAGCGCGATTGCCAAACAGCGCGGGATACGCTGGATGAGCATATCGGTCATGTGCGCGAGCGCTTGAAGGAGCTACGCGCATTGGAGAAAAACTTGATTGACCTGCGTGGCCGCTGTGATGGTGAGGATGATCATTGCCATTTGATTGAGGCCTTGCATGCGCAGGCCGATACTGCGCCCGTGCGACATACGGGCAAGCGGCATCAGCCGCTATGAAGCTTGCTGCAATGCTGCCTGCGCTTTAGCTGCCCACATCGCCAAGCTATCGAGCAAATCTCGCTGGCTGAAGGAGCAGCTTTCTTCGGAAAACAGTGCGCCGGATTCGAGGCGGTCTAGCAGGTCGTGATAGACGGTGCTGTATTTCTCTGGCAGAGCTTGGAGCAGATCCGTGTGCGCGCGGGCTTGGGTGACGAAGGCGCTGGCGAGTAATTGATCGCTTTGGATTTGCGCAAGCTGGCTGTTGAATGCGGTGAGTTGATCGCTTGCTGCGTTCATCGAATCGTCTTTCCTAGGCGAGTGAGCAAGGGCAGGGCACGATCTGGGTAATCGGTGATCAGGCCGTCTACGCCGGCTTCGATCACAGCCGTCATCTCGGCCTCGGTGTTGGTCGTCCAAGGGATGACTTTCAAGCCAAGTTCGTGAGATTTTTTCACCAAGGCGGGTGAGATGTCGGCAAAGTAGGGTGACCAGATATCGCAGCCGGCGGCTTTGACCATGCTGGGCACATCAGGATGATCTGCCGCGCTGACGGAGCCCGTCCATCTTGGCGCTTTGTCTGCACCCAGCACGATGTTGCCCCAAGGCTGTTGGGCTGTGAGGCAAGAAGTGAGTACTTTTTTGGTGTGCCCTTTTTGCAGCTCTTTGATGATTTGCAGCGTGCGCCAATCAAAGCTTTGAATGGTGGCGCGGCTTTGCATGCCATGCTCGCGCACCACATCGAGCAGCTTGCGAGCAAAGACGGCGGGACTCACGGTGTCATTGTGTTTTTCGGGCGAAATTTTGGTTTCGATATTGAAGCGCAGCTTTTTCGCGCCGATTGCTTCCACGCGCTTGAAGAGCGTAGAAAGCGCTGGCATGCGGGTGGCGTCTATTGCCTGCTGATCGGGAAAGCGTTTGGCGTAGGGGCTCTCAGGGTTGATGCGGCCCACGTCGTAAGTTTTCAGCTCAGCCATCGTTAGGCGGTTCACCAGCAGTGGCGCAGTGATGTAAGCGCCGCTTGCATCGCGCGTGATTTCGGGATTCAAGGCACGATCATGGCTGATGACGACGCTACCATCCTTGCTTACACCCACATCTAACTCCAGCGTGGTGACGCCCAGTTCGATGGCTTTTTCAAACGCGGGCAACGTGTTCTCGGGCAAAAGCCCACGCGCGCCGCGATGGCCTTGCAGATCGAAGGGAGTGGTTTGGGCAATAGCGGTGTTCATACCCCAAATTATGAGGCAAATCAATACTGCGCCGGCATGGAATCTGCGCAAGGTGCTATGAAAAGATGAGTCAACATGCATCATGCTTTTCATCATACGCCTCAGAAAAGGCGGCTAGATGACAACTCAATCCGTGAGCGATGATAAGAACTGCTTGAGTTCGGACGTTTGCGGATTGCCGAAAAGCTCGGCCGGCGAGCCCATCTCGTGCACGCGGCCTTGGTGCATGAAGATCACGCGATCGCTCACCTTGCGGGCAAAGCTCATCTCATGCGTGACCATCAGCAGCGTCATGCCCTCTTGAGCCAAGCTCTCCACCACTTTGAGCACTTCGCCGACCAATTCAGGGTCAAGTGCCGAAGTTATTTCGTCGCAGAGCAAAACGGCAGGCTCCATCGCCAGCGCGCGCGCAATCGCCACGCGCTGCTGCTGGCCACCGGAGAGTTGATCGGGCATGGCATCGAATTTCTCTGCGAGACCCACGCGATCCAGCAGCTTGCGCGCTTGTACTTCGCCGCTGGGCTGCTCGGTTTTCTTCACCAGCTTGGGTGCAAGCATCACATTCTTGCCGACGCTCAAATGCGGAAACAAATTGAAGCTCTGAAAAATCATGCCCACGCGCTGGCGCAGGGCGCGCATGGCTTCCGGCTTGCTATGCACCAAAGGCTGGCCTTCTACGCTCAAGTTGCCAGCTTGAAACACTTCGAGCCCGTTGATACAACGCAGCAACGTGCTCTTGCCCGAGCCGCTTTTGCCGATGATGGCGATCACTTCGCCGGGCGCGACATTGAGGTCAATCCCCTTGAGCACTTCGTTGCTGCCAAAGGATTTGCGAAGCCCTTGAATTTGCACGATGGGTGGCGCGGATTTATCGGGAGCCATGCAAGGATCTTTCAAGACGTTGGGCGTAGAAGCTGATGGGATAGCACAGCGCGAAATACAGCAGCGCCACGCAGGAATACACCACGAAGGGCTTGAAGGTGGCATTGGTGATCATCGTGCCGGCTTTGGTGAGCTCAATGAAGCCAATCACGCTGGCCAGCGCCGTGCCTTTGATCACCTGCACAAGAAAGCCCACCGTCGATGGAATCGCAATGCGCACAGCTTGCGGCAAGATCACATGGCGCAGTTTTTCCAAAAAACTCATGGCCAGCGAATCCGCCGCTTCCCATTGCCCTTTGGGAATCGCTTGCACGCAGCCGCGCCAGATTTCGGTGAGAAAAGCACTGGTGTAGAGCGTGAGCGCCAGCGCTGCGGCAAACCAGGCGCTGGTTTTGAAGCCAAACAGTGCGAGGCCGAAATAGGCGAGGAACAATTGCATCAGCAAAGGCGTGCCTTGAAAGAGTTGTACATACACACTCACGCTGCGCTGCGCGACGGTGCTGGGCATGAGTCGAATGAGCAGGAGCGCAAGCCCGACCAAGCCGCCGCCGATGAACGCAACTAAAGACAGCGCCACCGTCCACCGCCCCGCTAAAAGCAGATTGCGAAAAATATCCCAGAGAGAAAAATCAACCATCGCAGCCCTAGAAAATAAAGCGCGTGCCCAGCCAATTGAGCAGGCGGCGCAGGGCGATGGAGAGGGCAAGATAAATCGCCGTGGCGATCAGAAAGGCTTCAAAGGCGCGGAAATTGCGGCTTTGGATCAGGTTGGCTGCATAGCTCAGCTCTTGCGTGGAAATTTGCCCGCACACCGCTGAGCCTAGCATCACGATGATGATTTGGCTCACCAATGCTGGCCAAACTTTACGCAGTGCAGGCGGCAACACCACGCGCGTAAAAATCTGCATTGGCGTGAGTGCCAAACTCTCCGCCGCTTCAATCTGCCCGCGCGGCGTGGCCTGAATGCCCGAGCGAATGATCTCAGCGGCATACGCGCCAAGGTTGATCACCATCGCGATGATGGATGCCGTCTCCGGCGAGAGCTTCACACCCGCTGCGGGCAAGCCGAAAAACACAAAAAAGAGCTGCACGATAAACGGCGTATTGCGAATCAGCTCCACATAGCCACCCGCCAACGCCCGCGCCCAAACCGCCCCATGCACCCGCGCCCATGCGCAGACGATGCCGAGCAACACGCCGAGCAACGCAGAGATCGTAGTCAATGCCAGCGTCCAAGCAATGCCTTTAGCAAGCAATGGCCATTGGGAGAGCACGGCGCTGAAATCAAATTCGATCATGAGAGGGTCGTCGAGTGCAGATGCCTATTCAAGCAGACGCCGTGGATCTGGCTTTGCCAGTCCACTGGCGTCGCCCCCTTGAGGGGGAGGGCGGCTCTGCCGGCACGGGGGTTTTAGTTGGGAAGATCACCAGCGGGGCGGCCTAACCATTTCACAGCCATCTTGTCTATGTCGCCGTTCTTTTTGGCCTCAGCGAGAATTTCATTCACCTTCAGACGCAGCTTATCTTCACCCTTTCCCACACCAATAAAGTTCGGGCTGTCTTTGAGCAACAGCTTGTATTCGGTATTGAGCTGAGGATTCCTTGCCATGATCACACCGGCCACGGAAGCTCCTGTGGCAACTGCTACAACTTGACCAGCAACAAATGCAGAAATCGTCGCGTTGTTGTCTTCAAAGCGCTTGATATCTGTAGTCGCTGGTGCAACTTTGGTCAGCTCTTGGTCTTCGATAGCTCCGCGAGTGACAGCTACGCTTTTACCTGCAAGATCCGCAAAGCTCTTGATGTTCACATTTTTGGCAGCGAACACAGCCTGGAAAAATGGTGAATAGGCCGCGGTGAAATCAATCACTTTCTCTCGATCAGGATTTTTACCTAGCGTGGCAATGACCAAATCTGCCTTTTTGGTTTGTAAGTAGGGAATCCGATTTGCACTGGTGACTTGCAGTAGTTCGACAGCTACGCCCATTTTTTGAGCGACATAGTTAGCCATATCAATGTCTAAGCCTTGGAGTTTCAAATCCGTGCCGGCAAAAGCATACGGCGGGAAATCGCTCAAAACAGCGATGGTGATTTTCTTGGCTTTCATCACATCATCCAGCGCGGTTTGCGCGAAGCTGGAGGGCATGCTGAAAAGAGTAGCGCTGGCAACAGCAGCCAGTGCGAGGGTTTTAAAGGTGATGCGGCGAGAGGTCATGGTTTACTCCAAAGTTTGTATACAGTTTAGAAGCAAACAACATGCCAAGCGCCCATAAAAAATGCCCTCTCGCGAGGGCATTCCCTAGGAAGTGGTTTCAAATCAATCCAGCTTCGCGCCAGATTTCTGCACGGCGGCAGACCATTTGGGCAATTCGGCATTGATGAATTTCGCAAAATCATCTGCGCCCAGATAGGCCGGATCAGCGCCTTGGCTGATCATGCGTTCGCGGATGTCGGGCATGGCGAGCACTTGTTTGAAAGCATCCGAGAGTTTGTCCACCACCGGCTTGGGTGTGCCAGCGGGCGCGAGGAAGCCATAGAAGCCGACGACGTTGAAATCGCCTTTCACGGCTTTGGCTTCGTTCACTGTGGGCACATCGGGCAGGGCGCGGTTGCGCTCGGCGCTCGTCACGGCCAGCGCGCGCACCTTGCCTTGCTTGTGATACTGCGCGGCCTGCGGAATGCTCTCCGCCATGAATTGCACTTGGCCCGCCATCAGATCGGTGAACGCTGGGGCGCTACCGCGATAAGGAATGTGCACCATGAAAAGCCCGCTCTGGCTTTTGAACATCTCAGGAACGAGATGGCTGATGCCGCCATTGCCTGCCGAGCCGTAGTTCACCTTGCCCGGATTGGCTTTGGCATACGCCATGAACTCAGGCAACGTGTTGGCCTTCACATTGGGATTCACCAGCAAGGCCAGAGGCTGCATGGCGGTGCGCGCAATCGGCACGAAATCGCGCGTGGTCTGATAAGGCAGCTTGGAATACAGGCCAGGGTTGATCACCATCACGCCGGTGTTGGCCAGCATGATGGTGTATCCATCGGGCGCAGCTTTTTGTACATCTTGCGCGCCCACGATGCCGCCTGCACCTGCTTTGTAATCCACGATGATTTGCGTGCCCAATACGCCTTGGAGCTTTTCAGTGAGCAAGCGGGCATGCTGATCGAGCGGGCCGCCGGCGGGGAAGCCGATCACGAGGCGGATGGGTTTGTTGGGGTAGGCGGCTTGTGCATGCGCGTTGGGCAAGAGGCCTGCAGCGGCTAAAGCGGCGGCGAGCAGGGATTTGAGGGCAGTGCGGGTTTTCATGGCGATGAGAGCTGGAAGAAAGCATGCATGATAGCTACAACGCTACATAAGAGACATTGGAGTTTTCCTTGAAATCACAAGCCGCCGCACACTTCGCGCACTGGCCCGCTCGTCTGCCGCATAGCCTCACGCCGCCAGCGGGCTCGCTGTGGAATAACTTGGCTGTGAATGCGTTGCGCTACCCCGATAAGCCTGCGTTGCGCTTCTTTGATAACTCAGTTAGCTACGGGCAGATGCTACAAAAAGCAGAGCACCTCGCGCAGATTCTATGCCGGCTAGATTCCAAAAAAGGCGAAAGAATTGTGGTCTGCATGCAGAATTGCCCGCAGCTCGTGCTCTCTCACTTTGCGATTCTGCGGCTTGATGCCGTGGTCGTGCCGGTGAACCCGATGAACAAAGCCGAGGAGCTCAAACACTACATCACCGATCCGGATACGCGCATCGTGATCACCTCGGCTGATCTTGCAGCGGAGTGGGCATTGGCCTCCAACGCACTGCCTGCTGAGCAGCGACTGAAGCATTTGATCGTTACGCACATGAGTGATGGCTTTGGCGCAGATGCAGAGAAAGACATGCCACCCACTTGGCGCGATTGGCTGCTCACCAAGCATGCAATGCCAGCCATCGAAGGCGCGCAAACGCACGCTTGGGAAGCGGTGATGTCAACCCCATCCACACAAGCCTTGCCACACGTCACAGCCACCAGCGACGACCTCGCCATGCTGCCCTACACCAGCGGCACCACAGGCCTGCCTAAGGGCTGCATGCATACCCACGGCTCGCTGATGCACAACGCCGTGGCCAGCATTTTGTGGGGCAATGGCACAGCGCAAAACGTCACGTTAGCAGCCGTGCCGATGTTTCACATCACCGGCATGGTGAGCCTCATGCATGCCAGCCTCTATGCCGGCGCAACGCTGGTGATCATGCCGCGCTGGGATCGCGATTTAGCAGGCCGCCTGATCTCGCGGCATAAAGTGACGCACTGGACGAACATCCCCACGATGGTGATCGATCTGCTCGCCTCGCCCAGCTTTGAACAATACGATTTGAGTAGCTTGGTCTATATCGGCGGCGGCGGCGCAGCCATGCCCCAAGCCGTGGCGCAGCGCTTGCTCGAGCAATTTGGCCTGCGCTATGTGGAGGGCTACGGCCTCACCGAAACCGCTGCGCCCAGCCACAGTAATCCCACAGATCGCCCCAAGCAGCAATGCCTAGGCGTGCCCTTCATGAGCTGCGATTCGCGCATCGTGAATCCTGAAACGTTGGAAGAGATGCCAGTAGGCGAGCAGGGCGAGATCGTGATGAATGGGCCGATGAATTTCAAAGGCTATTGGAAGAATGCGGAAGCCACAAAAAGAGCTTTCTTCGAGCGTGATGGCAAGGTATTTTTCAGAAGCGGCGATTTAGGCCACGTGGACGAAGAAGGCTATTTCTTCATCACAGATCGCCTAAAGCGCATGATCAATGCCAGCGGCTTCAAAGTCTGGCCAGCCGAGGTGGAATCGCTCATGTTCAAGCATCCCGCAATCGCTGAGGCCTGTGTGATTGCGACTAAAGACACTTATCGCGGCGAGAGCGTGAAAGCCGTGGTCGTGCTCCGCGCTACACACGCAGGGCAGGTGAGTGAGCAAGACATCTTGCAATGGTGCCGAGACAACATGGCCATCTACAAAGTACCGCGCGTGGTGGAGTTCGCGGCTGCGCTGCCTAAAAGCGGCAGCGGTAAAGTGATGTGGCGGGCTTTGCAGGAGAAAGAGCTGGCGGCTTAGACGCTTCTCTTCTGATAGCACTCTGCGCAGGTTCTATGCCGGCGATTGGCTATTTTCTTTATAAATTTGGCACTTTAAGCGCTGCACGCTACTCGCTCACGTTGGCACGAGGTGTGCGATGTGCTGCGGGTCTATTCACCACGCGCAGTGACATTTGTAGTTAGCGAAGATGGCTTGCATCACCACCTTCATCGGTACGCAAGCTCTGTAGCGAGCGCGAATGGAACAGCCCCGCATCCCATCACCCACCTCGCACCCTGCGGCTTGGCTAGATTTTTTTGGATGTTGGCTTGCATTTGCCGTCAGTGCGAGATTTTTCGCGATGGTCTGCAAAGTAACTGGTATGCATCACTGCCAAAACTTCCACCAAGACTTTTCAGCTCGTTTATAGGAAAGATTAACTGTGGCCACTAAAGACGAATTAATAAGCCTAAAAAGCCGATCTGAGATGGCCTCATATTGCTTTTGGTCGTCTCCTTCAAAGCCTAGATCGTTCCACGAACCCATACCCCCAAAAACCCATGCCGCTTGCGAGGCAGCCAGAAGACGAGAGGCAGGAAGTGGAAGTTGGCCTCGTGGAGCTATGCCATTAAGCTCTGGCTCTGAGTCAGCTTTTAGTGCTGAATATCCAGATTGAAAAGCTTTCCCAAACCCGTCAAGCTTATGTTTTTTTGAGAAGGAAATAGCATCCTGCAATGTGGAGCTCATCTCAGAAGATAAGCCTTCAATCGATGGAAAATTGGTTGTCGAGGCTTTTTGATTTTGTGCGATTCGCCCATATGTAACTCGCCATATTCTCTGGTCTGGTCGATTTCTATCGCCAATCTCCCACTTGGGTTCCCAATACTCAGAACCACGCGGACAGACTGCTTCTATAAGCCATCTGCCCCCGCCGCCAATGAAAGCAACTGACATTCGATCAGATAGGTCTTTCTTGTCAGTTGAGACTCTCTCTACTCGCAATCCGGAGCATCGCTGCCCCTTAAGCTTCGCCAGCCAGTCATCGGGGTCTTTGGCAAACGGCTTTTCGCTCCATCTACTTCCGTTACGTTCGAGATCTACAAACTTGACGAACTCATCAAACTTGAATGCACTGTGCTGCGGATAAAAACTGGCAACAGGTTGACCAGATAGAACCATGTTGCCGTGAGTAACTAAAACAAGAATTTGGAAGATGGTGCCTTGCATAGATGTGAGCTTATTGTTGGACTAAGCACTTGGTGCGCTGAGTAGTCTGAAGTTAAGTGTGTACCTTGGTACATCTTATCAGTCAAACCGCGCCCGTCATGGCAGCGTGAACGGATCGTCTTGAAAGGTTGTGCGTAAAAAATTTAAGCCCAGAGCCGGTACGGAGTAAGCTTAAACGCTTGCTGGAAATTTTGATGTCACCGAATAGAGTCAGTCTCTGGAACGCTCGGCTTTATATGCGTAGCTTGCGTCCCACGCCAGCTCGCCAAACAGCTCGGCGATCCGCTTTTGTTCGCATCGTGTCAACAATTTTTGAGGCGGCAAGGTGACAGCCGACTTTATGCTGGGTTTGCCTCTTGACATTGCGACGCGATTTAACAAGACGTGATTAAGTTCAAGTTTGGTAGCCATTTCGAAATCCTTGCATGGGAAGAGGTGGCGCGCCAAGAATGCGCGATTTTTGGCAAGCCCGCCAGAGCACTCGGGGCGGATGGCGCAAGTAAAGGGGGAGGCGGCGGGCTTAACTCACCGAAGACAAATCAGAGCTTGACGCCGCCGGAGGACATGGAGCCATCCGCCCCGAGTGCTCTGGCGGGCGTTCGACCCAAGCGAAGGACAAGCTTCAAAAAGGCAATTTAGGCATCCCACCACCCATTCCCGGCATACCCTTCATCCCGCCCATACCGCCGAGTTTTTTCATCATCTTCATCATGCCGCCACCCTTCATTTTTTTCATCATGTCGCGCATCTGGGTGAATTCGTTGAGCAGGCGGTTGACTTCTTGAATTTGTACGCCTGCGCCGCTCGCAATACGTCTCTTTCGGCTGGCTTTAGATTTGCCGTCCATCAGGAGGCCGGGGTTGCGGCGCTCTTTGCCGCTCATGCTGTTGATGATGCCTTCTTTGCGGATGATGTCTTTTTCGGCGCGATTCAGATCGGCCTCTGAGGCTTTGCCGGCCAATTGACTGGGGAGCTTGTCCATGAGGCTCGATAAGCCGCCCATGTTTTTCATTTGCTGGATTTGCTCTAAGAAATCTTGAAGATTGAAGCTCTCGCCGCTCTTCATCTTCTCGGCCATCTTTTGCGCAGCGGCCATGTCCACATTGGCTGTGACTTGCTCGACCAGCGCGAGGATATCGCCCATGCCTAAGATGCGGCCTGCAAAGCGCTCCGCATCAAACACTTCTAGGCCATCAATCTTCTCGCTCGTGCCGGCAAACTTGATCGGCACGCCAGTGATTTGCTTCACCGAGAGCGCTGCGCCGCCGCGCGAATCGCCATCGGTCTTGGTGAGGATGATGCCGGTGAGCGGCAGGGCATCTTTGAAGGCCTTGGCGGTGTTCACCGCGTCTTGGCCTTGCATGGCATCGACGACAAAAAGCGTCTCGACTGGATTCAAGATGCTGTGCAGCTCCTGAATCTCTTGCATGAGCTGCGCGTCAATCGCCAGGCGGCCTGCGGTGTCGACCAGCAGCACGTCAAAGTAATGGTTCTTCGCGTAGGCAATGGCTGCGCGGGCGATGTCGGCGGGCTTTTGTTCGGGTGAGGAGGGGAACCATTCCGCGCCGGCTTGCGCCGTCACGGTTTTGAGCTGCTCAATCGCGGCGGGGCGATACACGTCGCCAGAGACGGTGAGCACTTTCTTTTTGCGCTTGGTGATCAGGTGCTTGGCGAGCTTTGCCGTGGTGGTGGTTTTACCAACACCTTGCAAGCCAGCCATCAAAATCACGGCCGGGGGCTGAGCGGCGAGATTGATGTCGCTCACGCCTTCGCCGATGGTGGCCACCAATTCGCGGTTGACGATGCCCACCAAGGCTTCGCCGGGCTTGAGCGAGCCGACCACCTCTTGGCCGAGGGATTTTTCTTTCACGCGGGCGATGAAATCACGCACCACGGGCAGCGCCACATCGGCCTCCAGCAGCGCCATGCGCACTTCGCGCAGCATGTCGGCCACATTGGATTCGGTGATACGGGCTTGGCCGCTGATCGATTTGACCAGTTTGGATAAGCGTTCGGAGAGGGCTGAGGCCATAGGATGAGGGTGCGCGTGCAGAGGTAAACTAGAAGCATGATTTTATCTAGTA
>JAAFJC010000026.1 GCA_013297925.1 Comamonadaceae bacterium | reverse complement strand
TTGGGATCATGAAAATCATCCAACACATTGATGCCGCCACAAAAGCCGACGGCCTGCGCCGTGCCGCCATCCATCACGCAAAGCTTGCGGTGCAGCCGCCGCCAGCGGCTGGGCAGCAAAAGCCCCAGGCGCCCTAGCGGGTTGTACACCAGCCATTGCACCCCTGCTGCATCAAAGCGCTGCTGCCACTCCTGCGGAATATGCTCCGTGCCCGCGCCATCGACCAGCAAATACACCTTCACACCGCGCTGAGCCGCGCTTTCTAAGTGGCGAGCCACTTCAGATCCGCTGGCCGTGAAGTCAAACAGATAAGTCTCCATCCGCACTTCATGGCGCGCCGCCTCCATCGCACTTTTCAGCGCCGAGAAAAATACCTCACTGCCTTGCAGCAGGCTCAAGCTGTGACCGTCTTTAAATACTGGCATGGCTAAACTTGAATTTCAACAATGAGTGGCAGATGATCAGACATGCGTGCCCAGTCTTTCGCGGGCGGCACATGCGAGGAGATGATCTTCGCATGCCGGGCAAACACGTGATCAAGCTGCACCACGGGCAAGCGCGAGGGGAAGGTGGGGTGGCCGCGCAGGGCTTTGAGGGATAAGCGCTGCGTCTCTGGTTTGGCGTGCCCGAGTGCGCTTTGCGCCCAGCGCACGGGGGCAATGGGTGAATTGAAATCGCCTGCCACGATGAGCGGATCACGCTTCGGGATATCGCGCTCAATGTATTTTGAGAGCTGCGCCAATTGCCGCTGCCGGCTCGATGCAATCAAGCCCAGATGCACCACGATCACATGCACATTTTTGCCTTGGATATGCAGCGTGGCATGCAGCAAGCCGCGCTGCTCAAAGCGATGATCGCTCATGTCTTCATGCGCATGCGCTGTGACGGGGTAGCGGGAGAGCAGGGCATTGCCGTGCTCGCCATGCTTGGTGAAGGCATTGGTGCGATACACCGCTTCATAGCCAGGTGGTGCAAGAAAATCGGCTTGCGGCAGCGCCGGCCATTGCGTGAAATGCGCGGCCTCTTTGTGGTTGATGCGGCGCACCTCTTGCAAGCAAATCACATCGGCATGGAGCCCTGCCACCGCCGCTTGCATGCTGTGAATCTCCAGCCGCTTGCGCAGCCCCAGGCCGCGCACACCCTTGTGGATATTCCACGTGACGATGCGCAATGAGAAATGCCCAGATGTTGCCATCCGGGCATTCTAGGGAAAGAGTAAAGACTTTACTGGCCTTGGCCCAAAGCAAACCCACGTTCGCCATCAAAGGTGCAGAGATTCTCCGTCTTGATCACGTCTAGCCCGGCTTCTGTGAGCGCAGACAGCAGGCTCACAATATCGCGCTGGGTGATTGTGCCCTCGGTATTCGTGGCCACGAAACGGCAGCGCCAGTGATCGGTGCAAAACGTCTCATCAAAACCATTCGGCCAAACCTTGACGCCGCGATTGGTGATCATTTGCAGCTTGACCTCTGCAAGTGCCGCAGTAGGGCTTTGTAGCATCGTGGCCAGATACGCGGGGCTGATCGGGCGAGCGTGTAAGAAAATATCCACGCCGACCAGTGCTTTCTTGAGCGGCTGAGCCCTTGTGTAGAGCGGCGTTGCGGCCGATGTTGCCTTAGCTGCCTTGCTCGCTGCATAAGCGACTGGCTTGAACTGCTTTGGCATCTGGCCCAAGCGCGCAATCACTTCATCCGCGAATGCTGCCGTGCCCACGGTTTTGAGTTGCTTGCCATGCGCCAAGTCAGCCGTTTGAATGCCAGCCTCCAGCGTGGCCAGCCAAGCGTTGTGAATCTTGCTGGCCACCGCATGCTGGCCGATGTGCACCAGCATCATCACCGCGCCCAGCAGCAGGCCGCTGGGGTTGGCCATATCTTTGCCTGCGATATCGGGCGCACTGCCGTGAATCGCTTCAAACATCGCCACATGCTCGCCGATGTTGGCGCTGCCCGCGAGGCCGACGCTGCCCGTCATCTCTGCGGCAATGTCAGAAATAATGTCGCCATACAAATTCGGCGTGACGATCACATCGAACATCTCAGGCTTGGTCGCCAGTTTGGCCGCGCCAATGTCGATAATGAAGCGATCACGCGTGATTTCTGGATACTGCGCTCCAATTTCTTCAAACACTTGATAAAACAGGCCATCGGTCATCTTCATGATGTTGTCTTTGATCATGCAAGTGACTTTTTTGCGGCCATTGTTTTTGGCGTATTCAAAAGCGTAGCGCACGATTTTTTCGCAGCCGGGGCGCGTGATGAGCTTCAGGCATTGAAACACTTCGTCCGTCTGCCGGTGTTCAATGCCCGCATACAAATCTTCTTCGTTTTCACGCACGATCACCAGATCCATCTTTGGGTGCAGAGTATCCACAAAAGGCGCATAACTCACGCAAGGGCGCACATTGGCGTACAGGCCCAGCGTTTTACGCACGGTCACGTTCAGGCTTTTGTAGCCGCCGCCAGAAGGCGTCGTGATCGGTGCTTTCAAAAAGACCTTGGTGCGGCGCAGGCTTTCCCAGGCGCTGTCTTCAATGCCAGCGCTGTTGCCACCAAGATAAACCTTCTCGCCAATGTCCACCGTCTCAGGTGCGATGCGCGCACCAGCGGCTTCTAAGATGCGCAGAGTGGCTTGCATGATTTCAGGGCCAATGCCATCGCCATAGGCCACGGTAATCGGCGTCGCCAGACTCGCGCCGGAGGCTGGTGTCAGAAGCTTGTGAGATTCAAAATTCATGATGGTCTTTCGTGATCCTGCGGCTAAATTTGCAGACATGTATGAACTGTAGAGAGAATCAATCATTAAGAAAAATACTTTGTTTTTATGATTAGCATAGAATAAAAGCTATGAATCGCCATCTCCAAAGACTGCTTAGAACGACACCGCAGCAGCTTCGCGCTTTTGAAGCCACGGGACGCTTGCTCTCCGTGACGAAGGCGGCGCAGGAGCTGCATGTGTCGCAACCCACCGTGAGCGTGCAATTGAAAGAGCTGGCAGGCGCTGTGGGTACGCCGCTCTTTGACACCGTGGGGCGGCGCATTCAGCTCACGGCTGCAGGTCAGGCTCTGCTGGAGACGGTGAGCGAAGTGGTGGGCTGCTGGCAGCGCTTTGAATCGACGCTCTCCGATATTCAGGGCTTGGTGCGCGGGCGGCTCAAAATTGCGGCGGTAACCACCGCTGAATACTTCGTGCCCGATCTGCTCGGGCCCTTCGCTGCAGCGCATCCGGGCGTGGAGATTGATCTCGCTGTGGAAAACCGAGACCGCGTGGTCGAGCGCCTAGAAAAGCACAGCGATGACCTCGCCGTCATGATGCTGCCACCCGCGCATTTGCCGCTCGATGCTTTGCCTTTCATGGCCAATCCGCTGGTGGTGATTGCCGCGCCGAATCATCCCCGGGCGGATAAGCGCACGCAGCTTGTGCAACTACAGGGTGAGCGCTGGCTGATGCGCGAGAGTGGCAGTGGCACCCGCACGGTGGCCTTGCAACACTTCATGAGCCAAGATTTTGAGCCGCGCATCGCGATGAGCTTGGGCAGCAATGAGGCGCTCAAGCATGCGGTGGCTTCAGGCCTAGGCATTGGCGTGATCTCCCGCATGGCCTTCACGGGCAGCGCAGCGCATACCGGCTTGGTGGAGCTGAAAGTCAGCGGCTTTCCGCTGCAAAGGCGTTGGCAAGTGGCTTGGCGAAGAGACTATCCACTGTCTGCTGCGGCGCGTACTTTCGTCCAGTATTTGCAATCTAGGCCGAGCCTGCCATGACGCTCGCTTTGTTCGACGACGTGCCCGAGCCTTCGCCCAAGAAGAAAGCGCCAGCATCTAGCGTGCTGCCTGCGCAAGTGTCTGAAGACATTCAAAGCTTAGCAAAGCAGCTGCCGCCAGCTCTGCGCCTAGGCACGTCATCGTGGCATTTTCCTGGCTGGGCGGATTTGGTGTGGGATCAGCCCTATGCAGAAGCCAAGTTATCAAAGGAAGGCTTGCGCGCTTATGGCCAGCATCCCCTGCTGCGAACCGTGAGCCTAGATCGCGCGTTTTACCGCCCTATGACGGTTGAGCAGTATGCGCAGCTCGCGGCGCAGGTGAGCGATGATTTCCGCTTCGTGGTGAAAGTGCCAAGCGTGATCAGCGATGCGCTGATTCGCAGCTCAGGAGGTGAAGATGCCGGGCGCGGTTTACAAGCAAATACACATTTTCTGGATGTGACACTGTTTCAAGACATTTGTTTGAAGCCATTGCTCGAAGGCTTGGGCAACAAGCTCGGTGCACTTGTGTTGCAAATGAGCCCACTACCTGCGCATATGCTCTCTCATAATGAGATTTCAAAGCTTTTTGGCCCACTCGCCGGCATATTATCTGCGCAGAGTGCTATGAAAAATGTAGTACCAGATGCGGTGATGGCCATTGAACTGCGCAACCCTGAGTTCATCACAACACTTCTACGCGATGAGTTGATCGCCCTACTGAAAGACACAGGAGCCACCTACTGCCTCGGTCTGCATGCCAAGCTGCCGCCCATCGAAGATCAACTCCCCATCCTACGCAAGCTCTGGCCCGGCCCGCTCGTGTGCCGCTGGAATCTGCATAGCAAGCATGGCCGCTACGGCTACGAAGCCGCCAAAGCGAGCTATGAACCGTTTGATAAATTGATCGATGAAGATCCAGCCACGCGTGAGCAACTCGCACGTGTGATTGCAGGGACGGTGAAAGGCGGTCAGACGGCATTCGTCACGATTAACAACAAGGCCGAAGGATCAGCACCTCTGTCTGTAGCCAAGCTTGCACAGGCTGTTTTAGAAAAGATATAGCTTTTGCGATGTCTGGCGGCCGGCATCGGCTGCGCTTGGGATGTTCCCCTCCGCTCGTGTCCCCCGCCGGCTTCGCCGTCTCCTCCTCTTACCTCGCTGCGAGAAACAACCCAATCACAGCCGAGGCCTGCTAGCAAACTTGAAAATATTTGTTCGCCCACGGTAGCTACTCTCAACAATATTTGCATGCCGAGATTGGAACTCTCTCTGCCAACCAACTGGCCTGTGGGAGCCGTATTCGGGCGGGCGATTTTTCGCAGCGCAGGTTCAGAAAACGCATCGCGTTTTCATTCGTTATCTTGCGGCAGGTGCCGCAAATTCCGAGCAGGGTATATGAGCCCGCCCGAATACGGCTCTCACAGGCCACAAGAGCGCCAACAAAGGTCAAAAAAAGATCAAACAGGCAGCTGAATCGCCACGTGATCTTTCACCGCCTTCAGCGAAAAACTACTTCGCAAAGACTTCACAGCAGGCAGTTTCCGCAGCTTATCCATCAACAGCGTCGAGAAATGATCCAGATCGCGCGCCACCACCATCAGCATGAAATCCTCTGCGCCTGACATGCCGTGACACCACACCACCTCTGGGATCAAGCCAATCGCTTCTTCAAATTTACGCGCTGATTTATCGTCGTGGCTGTCCATGCCCACATGCACCATCGCGAGCACGGAGAGCCCTAAGCTACGTCGATTGAGCACAGCGCGATAGCCGCTGATCACACCCATTTCCTCCAGCCGCTTCAAGCGCCGCCAAGTGGGTGATTGCGAGAGCGAAAGTTGCTCGCCGAGTTGCGCGGTGGATAAGCGCGCTTCATCCTGCAAAGCACGAAGAATGCGCTGATCTAATTCGTCTATCTCTGGATTATTAGGCATAAAAATCTAATATTAATCAATTTATTGAATCAATCAATCTGAATTATTGAGCGATATGCCAAATAACGCAATGCTTTGCCCATTGCCTTTGCGTACACTTGAACGCATGGCAAGAGTTACCCCCCAATTCCCTCATCTCGTTGACCCGAAAGGCGTCAACTGCTCCAACCAGTCGCGCGATATTGGCATCACGACTGATGAAACCCGAGCGTACGCCGCAACGCAAACTGAGGGTAAGCCGCTCGTAGAGTTTGCGGGCACGAGCAATCCTTATGTGGATTACCAGTTCATTGATTTGCTTCATACCTTGCAGCAACCCAAGAGCAGTGGCTATGACGAGACTTGCTTCATCGTGATGGGGCAGGTCAAAGAGCTGCTGTTTAACGCGCTGCATTTTGAGCTCTACAACGCGCGGCACCAGATTGATCAAGATCAAGTGATTGAGGCCATTCGCATGATCAGCCGCGCTCGCGCGATCACCACCTATATCGCGCATTCTTGGGATGTGCTCTCCACGATCACGGCTGATGGCTTCAATGAATTTCGCGATTCTCTGGGCCAAGCCTCTGGGCAGCTGTCTTTCATGTATCGGCATGTGGAATTCATCCTAGGCAACAAGAGCGCGCGGCTGGCTCGGGCGCATAGCAATATTCCGCATGTGTGGCCGAAAATGAAAGAAGCGCTGGAATCGCCGTCGCTGTATGACCGCATCATTGCGCTGCTCGCGCGGCGAGGCTTTGTGATCGACCCAAAGGCTCTGCAACGTGATTGGACTCAGCCGTATGAAGCCAATGCATCGGTGGAAGCCGCATGGCTTGAGATTTACCGCCAAGCCAAGACGGACAACCAGCTCTATGAGCTCGGTGAAGCTTTGGTGACGCTGGATGATCACATCGGTCAATACCGCTGGCGGCATTTCACCTCCGTTTCGCGCATCATCGGCCACAAGCCGGGTACGGGCGGCTCAGCGGGTGTGGGTTGGCTCAGGCATGTGACAGAGCAGCGCTTCTTTCCAGAGCTGTGGTCTCTCAGAACATCACTTTGACATCTCTATGACAAATTCTTTTGAAGCTGCCTTTGCCAAGGCCAAGGCGCTCGATGCGCAAGATCCGCTGGCTTCGAAGCGCGATCTTTTTCATCTTCCCGATGGTTTGATTTATCTCGATGGCAATTCGCTCGGCGCGCTGCCGCACAGCATGCCGGCTCGGATGCAAAAAGCTGTGCAACAAGAATGGGGCGAAGGGCTGATTCGGTCTTGGAATGACGCGGGATGGTATGAAGCGACGGGGCGAGTCGGCCTGCAAATCGCAAAAATAATTGGCGCAAAAGCCAATGAAGTCATTGCATGCGATTCCACCAGTATCAATCTCTTCAAAGTGATGAGCGCTGCGGCGCAGGCGCTGCCAGAGCGCAAGATCATCATTTGCGAAGAAGGCAATTTCCCCACCGATGGGTATATCGGCGAGGGCGCGGCTGCGCTGTTTGGCAAGGAGATCATGCTCGCCAATCAAGACAACATCGAGGAGAAAATCGCGCAAGCGGGCGCGCAACTCTGCTTCGTATCGCTCACTCAGGTGCATTACAAAACGGGTCGCATGCTGGATATGGCGCGCGTCACTCAGCTCGCGCATGCGCAAGGTGCGCGAATGATTTGGGATTTGGCACACAGCGCAGGTGCGCTGGTCGTGAAGCTTTCCGAATGCAAGGTCGATTACGCTGTGGGCTGCGGCTACAAGTATTTGAATGGCGGGCCTGGCGCGCCGGCGTTCGTTTACGTGCGCGAGGATTTGCAGAGTGATTTGCAGCAGCCCTTGCAAGGCTGGTTTGGCCACGCAACGCCGTTCACCTTTGATCAATCCTATGCGCCTGCGACCGGCATGGCCAAGCTCCTAGTGGGTACGACTTCTGTGCTCTCGATGATCGCGCTGGAAGAAGCCTTAAAAATCTATGAAGGCGTGAGCATGCGGGCGATTCGCAGCAAAAGCGAAGCACTGACGCAACTTTTTATTGAACTGTACGACGCCTACATCGCGCCGCTCGGATTTGGCATTGTCACGCCGCGTGATGCAGCCCTGCGCGGCAGCCAAGTGAGCTTCACGCATTCAGAGGGCTATGCCATCACGCAAGCCTTGATTGCGAAAGGCGTGATCGGCGATTTTCGTGCACCGAATATTTTGCGTTTCGGATTTGCGCCGCTGTATGTGAGCTTCGCGGATGTGGTGCGAAGCGTGGAGATTTTGCGAGAGGTGGTTGAGAGTGGGGCGTGGCAGAAGCCTGAATTTCAGCAGAGAAAAGCTGTGACTTAAGCCTTCGCCGTCATCAATATCCAACCATCCTCGCGGTCAGAGACTTCCAGCTTCGCATATGGCGCATAAGCGGCCTTGAGCTCGTCTTCTTGTCGCTCTAAGATGCCTGCCAGCACCAAATGCCCGCCCGGGGCGATATGCCCTGTGAGCAAGGGCGCGAGCACTTTGAGCGGAGTCGCCAAGATGTTGGCGAGCACCACGGCATAGCTGTGCGGTGCGTTGCTCACCTGATCAGGCAAGCCGGCGTTGAGTTGTACTTTGTTAGCAGCGGCGTTATCGATGGTCGATTGCACAGCGGCTTCATCAATGTCCACGGCATCAATGAACGATGCACCATAAAGAGCCGCACCGATGGCCAAGATGCCGCTGCCGCAGCCGTAGTCGAGTACGCGCTGATTCTTCAATGCAGATTCGTTGCGCGCAATCCAACGCAAACACATGCGTGTGGTCGGATGCGTGCCTGTGCCGAAAGCAAGGCCTGGGTCAAGTGTGATGATTTTGGATGCGCCTGTGGGCTTCTCATGCCAAGTCGGCACGATCCAAAATTCTGGTGTGATTTCTACCGGCGCAAACTGCGATTGCGTGAGGCGCACCCAATCTTGATCGGCTACTTCTTCGAGTTTTAAGCTTTTGCATTCAGAGAAAAAATCTTGGTAAGCCAGCGTAGAATCTGCACTAAGTGCTATTTCTTTAGTAGCAAACAGAGCTTTCACCACGGAGCGCTCCCAGCCCGCTTTAGGCGGTGGCATGCCGGGCTCACCAAACAAAGCTTGCTCAGCAGGCGTGGCCACATCGGCATCTTCCACGCTCACGCTGAGCGCATCCAAAGCTTCAAGCGCATCGCTCACGGCTTCAACTTGTGCCTCGGGGCAAAGAATACTCAGCTCAAACACGCCGTTTACCTTTTATGAACCTTCATCCACTCTTCAAGGTAGTGAATGTTGGTGCCGCCCTGCACAAATTTCGCATCGGCCATGAGCTCGCGGTGCAGTGGGATATTGGTTTTGATGCCTTCGATCACAGTTTCATCCAGCGCGGTGCGCATGCGCAAGAGCGCCTGATCTCGCGTGGGCGCATGCACGATGATTTTGCCGATCATGCTGTCGTAATTCGGTGGCACAAAGTAATTCGTATAAGCATGCGAATCCACGCGTACTCCCGGGCCGCCCGGCGGATGCCATAGGCTGATGCGGCCGGGGCTGGGCATGAAGTTGTACGGGTCTTCAGCATTCACGCGGCATTCAATCGCATGGCCTTTGATCTCGATTTGCCGCTGTGTGAAGGGCAGCTTCTCACCTGCGGCCACGCGGATTTGCGTTTGCACGATATCGACGCCGGTGATCATCTCCGTCACAGGATGCTCCACCTGCACGCGGGTGTTCATCTCGATGAAGTAAAACTCGCCGTTTTCATACAGAAATTCAAACGTGCCTGCGCCGCGATAGCCGATCTTTTTGACCGCTGTGACGCAGCGATCACCGATGCGATCAATGAGTTTGCGCAGAATGCCCGGCGCTGGCGCTTCTTCAATGATCTTTTGGTGGCGGCGTTGCATGGAGCAATCGCGCTCGCCCAAATACACAGCGTTTTTAAACGTGTCAGCAATGATTTGAATTTCAATGTGGCGAGGATTCTGGAGAAATTTCTCCATGTACACCGCTGGATTGCCAAACGCCGCACCCGCTTCTGCTTTCGTCATCTGTACCGCATTGATCAGCGCAGCCTCCGTGTGCACCACGCGCATGCCGCGCCCGCCACCGCCGCCTGCTGCCTTGATGATCACAGGGTAACCCACTTTGCGTGCAATCGCTTTGATGCTGGCCGCGTCATCCGGCAAAGCGCCTTCCGAGCCAGGCACACAGGGCACGCCCGCTTTGATCATGGCCTGCTTGGCCGAAACCTTATCGCCCATGATGCGGATGGAATCGCCCGTAGGGCCAATGAATTTGAAGCCCGATTGCTCTACGCGATCGGCAAAATCGGCATTTTCCGAAAGGAAACCATAGCCGGGGTGAATCGCCTCGGCGTCGGTCACTTCCGCCGTAGAAATGATGGCGGGCATATTCAGATAGCTTTGCGCTGATGGCGCGGGGCCAATGCAGACTGCCTCATCAGCCAGCTTCACATACTTGGCTTCGCGATCCGCTTCGGAATACACGACAACGGATTTCACGCCCAGCTCGCGGCAAGCGCGCTGGATTCTTAATGCGATCTCGCCTCGGTTAGCGATCAGAATTTTCTTAAACATGAGGTTGAGGCCTCACTCGATCACGAACAAAGGCTGGCCGTATTCCACCGCTGCGCCGTTTTCCACCATGATCTTTTTGATCACACCAGCTTTATCCGCCTCGATCTCGTTCAAGATCTTCATCGCTTCAATGATGCAAATCGTGTCGCCCACGGCCACGGTATCGCCGATTTCCACATAAGGCTTCGCGCCGGGGCTGGAGGTGCGGTAGAAACTGCCCACCATCGGCGATTTCACCGTGTGGCCGGCCAAAGCCACCACCTCGGCGGCAGCTTCGGATAATGCTGGGGCTGCGACTGGGGCAGGCGCTGCTTGCATCATCTGCTGCATGGGCTGTTGTTGCATCATGGCAGGCGCAGCGCTATAAACCATGCCGCTCGGGCCTTTGACGATACGCACCTTGCCTTCAGCTTCGGTAATTTCTAACTCCTGAACTTGCGATTCCGAGACCAGATCGATCAAGGTTTTGAGTTTGCGTAAATCCATGTCTATGCTCCAACGAATATTATTTTGACGGCTAGCTTACATTTGCTCAGCTCATTCAATAAGGGAAGTGTAACTCAAGAAAAACGTGAAAAAAGCACGATCATTCGCTTAAAAAGCGCTAAATCCTCTTAATTGCAGCGAATTTACGTGATTTTAGTGAAATCGGCAATCTGCTCTGCACTGAGCTTGCCCATATGCCGCAAGGCAATCTCGCCTTGGGAGTTGATCACTACCGTGAAAGGCAGTGCACCGGTAAGATTTCCTAGTGTACGCGAAAGCTCAATGCCTGCCAAGCCCGCCAAGGGCGTGGGAAACTGCATCGGCATCTTAGCTAAAAACTTCGTGACAGCTGCAGCATTGTCAGCCGCCAATCCTACCATTTGCCAGCCTTTAGACGCGTTTTGGCGGTAGAAGGCATCCAATAAAGGCATTTCTTCTACACAAGGCGGGCACCAAGTCGCCCAGAAGTTGACGACCAATGGCTTGCCTTTAAGCTTGGAAAGTTTGTAAACCCCCCCTGTTGGCAGCTCAGCTTCTAGCGCCCAAAGTGCAGCCAAAGCCCCATCTTCAGGTTCTGCCAGCCGGTAGCGCCAAAGCGCCAAGCCAGTGCCAGCTAAAGCCGCTGCACCCGCCGCGCCGGCAAAAAGCAGCTTGCGCCTTTTTTGGGAGGCTTCCGTATTTGGCAGGCTTTGAGATTCCATATGTATTGATTGTGCTTCTATCTGGCAAGAAAAATCACGCTGCGAGGATTGAGCCTGCCATCATTGCGGGCTTTTCATTTGCACCAAATCCCATAAATTGCCATACAAATCCTTGAATACTGCCACCGTGCCGTAGCTGGCCTCCAGTGGCTCGCGCACAAACTCAATGCCGCGCTCTTGCATTTGGCGGTAATCCCGCCAAAAGTCATCCGTTTGCAAAAAGAGGAAAACGCGGCCGCCTGCTTGGTTGCCGATAAAGGCCTCCTGCTCCGGCTTCGAAGCGCGAGCCAGCAACAGGCAGCACCCGCCGCTCGCTGAACCTGGTGACCCACCTGGCGGGGCAACCAGCACCCAGCGCTTGTCTTGCTCGGGCTGAAATGTGTCTTCTACCAGCGTGAAATTGAGCTTGCCGGTATAAAACGCAATCGCTTCGTCGTAGTCGCGCACGACGAGGGCGATGTGCATCAAAGACTGCTTCATGCTTGGCTTTCCAGCAAAGCCTTTAAAGCCTCAATATCGCCGCGCGGCCTGCGGCCTTTGCTGTCTTTGGTCAAAGCGCCACGAATATCGTCTTGGTCATACACCATCAAATGCACCCCCACGGTCTCGTTGAGCGGCGCGCAGAGGCTGTGAATGCTTAAAGCGCTCACAGTTTCGCCATTGAAGCCTGTCACTTCACGGGCTTCGTACCGAGCATTGTGGTTGATCAGCGCAATCTCGGGAGATTTCGGATCATCGCAAAACAGGCCGATGTAAATGTCTGAAAGCCGCGTGGCTGTGCCATGCCAGACTGCGCCGCTCAAGTGTGGGCGAAACTGCGGCAACCGCTCCATCCAAGTGAGCGCAAGCTCACGCAGGGAACGAAGCTCAAGGGGCTGGGTATCCGCGCAGAAGATATCAATGTATTCGCGCACCGCATCTTCTAGCGCGTCATTGTCTGGCAATGGCGTGCGGGCAGGCAGGCCGAGCTGCTTGATGGCTCGGCGCTTGGCTGGGCCATATTCCAGCCCTTCCTCCACGACCAAGCGTGAGGCGGTGTTCAGCAGCTCTTCCAAGATGTGTTCAGATGACATTTTTAAACAAAACTTGCTATTTTCCTAGGCGGAACGTGCGGGAGCAGCTATTAAAACAATAGCATATGCTCAATCATCTTATGATGATACGCCATCAAAAAAGCTGTAAACTGATCCAGTAAGCCACTGCTGCGACGAATGCGCTAGCCGGAATCGTAAAAATCCAGGCCCAGACAATGTTGCCCGCCACGCCCCAGCGCACGCCGCTGGCGCGTTCCACAGAGCCCACGCCGACGATGGCGCCGGTGATGGTGTGAGTCGTCGATACAGGGATGCCCATTGCGGTGGCAGTAAACAGCGTGACTGCGCCGCCAGTCTCGGCGCAAAAGCCGCCCACTGGCTTGAGCTTAGTGATTTTTTGCCCCATGGTTTTCACGATGCGCCAGCCGCCAAACATAGTGCCCAAGCTGATCGTGATGTAGCAGGCGATCACCACCCAGCCGGGCAGGTAGTTTTTATCAGCTTTCATCCATTCGGGCAGCCCCACGACGCCAGAGGCCGTAGCAGCCATCAGCAGCAGCCAGATAATGCCCGCAGTCTTTTGCGCATCGTTGCCGCCGTGGCCTAGGCTGTAAGCCGCAGCAGAGACGAGCTGTAAGCGGCGAAACCAGCGATCCGTTTGGCTCGGTGTGCGTTTGCGGCAGACCCAAGCCACCAGCACGAGCATGAGCGAGCCCAGCAAAAAGCCCATGAGCGGGGAGACGAGAATGAAGGCGACGATCTTCAAGATGCCCGCAGCGATCAGCACGCTCGAGCCGGCTTTGGCAATTGCTGCGCCCACGATGCCGCCGATCAGCGCATGCGAGGAGCTACTGGGGATGCCATACCACCAAGTGATGATGTTCCAAGTGATCGCGCCCACCAGTGCGCCGAAGACGACATGCATGTCCACTACGCCGGGCATCACCACGCCTTTGCCAATCGTGGCAGCCACGCTTAGGTGAAAGACGAAATAAGCGACGAAGTTAAAAAAAGCGGCAAATACCACGGCCTGAACGGGCTTTAAAACGCCTGTGGAAACGACAGTGGCAATCGAATTGGCCGCATCGTGAAAGCCGTTCATGAAGTCAAATGCCAATGCGAGAAACAAAAGCATAAAGACCACCCACAGCGCTGTTGGTGTGATGTCCATCGTCAAACCTTCCTTGGCATGGGTTTGAAGTGGTTCAGGAGTTTTCGAGGACGACGCCCTCGATCAAGTTGGCCACATCTTCGCAGCGGTCTGTGATCGTCTCAAGCAGCTCATAAATCGCCTTGAGCTTGATCACTTCGCGCACATCAGGCTCGTTGCGGAAGAGCTGGCTCATGGCCGCGCGCATCACGCGGTCTGCATCGGATTCAAGGCGGTCAATCTCTTCACAGGTCTTCAGTGCTGCCTCAGCGGTGTCATTGTCGGAGAGTTTGGAGAGCAATCCCACCGCGCTTTTGAGGCGCTCACAACATTTCACGGACAAGTCTGTCAGGCGCTTGATTTCATCTGTCATGGTGCGTACGTCATACAGCGCCATCGTCTCAGCGGAATCCTGGATCAAATCAGCCACATCATCCATCGTATTGATAAGCTTGTGAATCTGCTCCCGATCAATCGGCGTGATGAAGGTCTTGTGTAGCAGTTTGTTCACATCGTGTGTGATGCGATCCGCGGCGCGCTCGGCGCTATCTACATCAGCGTTGTATTTCTGGCGCAGCATCACATCATCGTAATTGGCCACCAGTTGCTCAAACGCCTTCGCCGCCTCCACTATGCGATCCGCATGCTGATTAAACATCTCAAAAAAATTGCCCTCACGGGGCAGCAGTTTTCCGAAAAACATGGGTTGCAAGCCTCAAAATGTTATGTGACAGTTTTATGACTGTCATTGTACGGGGTGAGGCCGGTGTTTTTCCTGCCGCTGCGTCTTTTGCGGCGGCGCAGTTGAATGCTCAGAATACGGTTGCTTCAGCCGTATGTCCGTCCATTGATCAACGAAGCCGCATCTCCGCAGCGCGAGCATGCGCCTGTAGGCCTTCACCGTGCGCGAGCACGCTGGCGATTTTGCCGAGGGTTTGTGCGCCGGATTCGCTCACTTCAATGATGCTGCTACGCTTCTGGAAGTCGTACACGCCTAATGGTGAGGAGAAGCGGGCTGTGCCGCTAGTAGGGAGCACGTGATTGGGGCCAGCGCAATAGTCGCCTAGGCTCTCGCTGGTATAGGCACCGAGGAAGATGGCACCTGCGTGTTTGAGCAAGGGTTCCCATTTGTGAGGCTCATTGCTGGAGATTTCCAGGTGCTCGGGGGCGATGCGGTTCGAAATCTCGCAAGCCTCTTGCATGCTGCGCGTGAGGATGAAGATGCCGCGATCTGTAAGGCTCTTTTCGATGATGGCTTTGCGGGGCATCTCGGGCAGAAGCTTGGTGATGCTGGCCAGCACTTTGTCGATGTAGGCCTGATCGGGGCAGAGCAAAATGCTTTGGGCAAGCTCGTCATGCTCGGCTTGGCTGAAGAGATCCATCGCTACCCAATCCGGCGGCGTGCTGCCATCGGCGATGACCAAGATTTCGCTCGGGCCGGCGATCATGTCGATGCCGACTTGGCCGAAAACGCTGCGCTTGGCGGCGGCAACGTAAGCGTTGCCGGGTCCGGTGATTTTGTCTACCTTGGGAATTGTTGCTGTGCCGTAAGCTAGAGCAGCCACCGCTTGCGCGCCGCCGATGGTAAAGGCTCGGGTGACACCTGCTACATATGCAGCGGCGAGGACGAGGTTGTTCTTCGTCCCATCCGGCGTGGGCACGACCATGATGATTTCACCCACACCTGCCACATGCGCGGGAATCGCATTCATAAGCACGCTGGAGGGATAGGCCGCTTTTCCGCCCGGCACATAAATGCCTGCGCGATCGATCGGCGTAACTTTCTGGCCAAGTAAGGAGCCATCTGCATCGTGATAGCTCCAGCTTTCGCCGCAGGCTTTTTTCTGCGCTTCGTGATAGCTGCGCACGCGCGCTGCTGCTTGTGAGAGCGCATCGCGTTGCTCAGCGGGCAGGCTGTCGTAGGCCTTTTTGAGTTCAGCTTGCGTCAGCTCAAGCTCTTTCATGCTGCCAGCTTGCAATCGATCAAAGCGCGCCGTGTATTCCAGCACGGCTGCATCCCCGCGCTTTTGCACATCCGCCAAAATCTCCGCCACACGGCTTTCTATGGCCGAATCTTGCGCGCTCGACCAATGCTGCCGCGCTTTGAATTTCTGCTCAAAATCGCTGCTTGCCGTCGTTAATACTGCGCCAGATGCTATTAAATCCATAGTGATCTAAATCTTAAGAAACTGCTTTTTCAAACGCGGCCAAGATGGGCTTGAGATCGGCTTGTTTGGTTTTGAGTGAGGTTTGGTTCACCACCAAGCGTGAGCTGATCTCCATGATGCGCTCAACTTCGATGAGCTTATTGGCCTTGAGCGTGCTGCCGGTGGAGACGAGATCGACGATGGCATCCGCCATGCCCGTGAGCGGCGCGAGTTCCATCGAGCCGTAGAGCTTAATCAGATCGACGTGTACGCCCTTGCTGGCGAAAAACTCACGCGCGATGTTCACATACTTGGTGGCAACTTTGAGGCGCGAGCCTTGCTTCACAGCCGCCGCATAATCAAAACCTTCTCGCACTGCAACACTCACGCGGCATTTGGCGATTTTCAAATCGAGTGGTACGTACAAGCCTTGCACGCCCGTCTCTAGCAACGTGTCTTTGCCCACCACGCCGAGATCCGCACCGCCATATTGCACATAGGTGGGCACATCGCTGGCGCGCACCATGATGATTTGTACATCAGGCCGCGAAGTTGGCAATATGAGTTTGCGCGATTTTTCTGGGTCTTCGAGCACTTCGATGCCCGTGGCGCGCAGCAGCGGCAGCGTATCGTCGAAGATTCTTCCCTTGGACAGAGCGAGCGTGATCATGATTTCATCCGCTCAATATCCGCACCAATGCCGCGCAGCTTTTCTTCCATGCGGTCGTAGCCACGATCGAGGTGATAGATGCGATCCACCAACGTTTCGCCATCGGCCACCAAGCCTGCGATCACCAGCGATGCGGAGGCGCGCAAATCGGTGGCCATCACGCTCGCGCCGGAGAGCTTGGCGATACCTTCGATCACGGCGACTTTGCCATCGATTTGAATCTTCGCACCCATGCGCTGCAGCTCGGGCACATGCATGAAGCGGTTTTCAAAAATGGTTTCGGTAGCTTTTGAATTGCCTTCGGCTACGCAATTGAGTGCCATGAATTGGGCTTGCATGTCGGTTGGGAAGCCGGGGTATTCGGTGGTGCGGAAGGTTTGCGCTTTCATGCGGCCGCTGGCGCTGATTTTGATGCCATCAGCAAGAGCTTCAATGACTGCACCCGCATCACGCAGCTTATCAATCACGGCATCCAAATGATCGGCTCGGCCGTGCTTCAACACCACATCGCCACCTGCTGCAGCCACAGCACAGAGGAAAGTGCCGCACTCAATGCGGTCTGCCACGACGGCGTGGTCACAGCCGTGCAATTTTTCCACGCCTTGAATACGAATCTTGCTCGTGCCGTGACCTTCAATCTTCGCTCCCATCTTGATCAGCATTTCGGCCAAATCAGGAATCTCGGGCTCTTGCGCAGCGTTTTCTAGCACCGTCTCACCTTCAGCCAGTGCTGCAGCCATCATGAAGTTTTCTGTGCCGGTGACGGTGACCATATCCGTGGTGATGCGTGCGCCTTTCAAGCGTTGCCAGCCCTTGGGCAGCTTGGCAATCATGTAGCCATGCTCGACCACGATTTCTGCGCCCATGGCCTGCATGCCTTTGATGTGCTGATCCACGGGGCGCGCACCAATAGCGCAGCCGCCAGGCAGCGATACCGTGGCTTCGCCAAAGCGCGCAAGCAGTGGACCAAGTGCGAGTACGGAAGCACGCATGGTTTTGACCAACTCATACGGCGCTTCGGGGCTGCTGAGTGCGCCTGCGTTGATGGCCACATTGCCTGTCGCATCGCGCTCTGCCGTTACACCCATGTTGCGAATCAGCTTGAGCATGGTGCTCACGTCTTGCAGCTGGGGCACGTTGCGCAAAGTCACTGGCTCTGCGCTCAGAAGCGCTGCGCACAACTCAGGGAGAGCGGCGTTTTTTGCGCCAGAGATATTGACGGAGCCATTCAAGCGGCGTCCGCCGCGAACGATAAGTTTGTCCATTTTCAGCTTTTCTGTTGTGCCCATTCAGTGGGCGTGTAGGTTTTCATCGAGAGCGCATGCACTTCATCGGTATGCATGCGCGAACCCAGCGTGGCATAGACGCGCTGGTGGCGCTGGATGAGCCGTTTGCCTTCAAATTCTGGCGAGACGATGACCGCGCTCCAGTGGCGGCCATCACCATCGACTTCGATGTAATCGCAGTTCAAGTTGCCTGCGATGATATTTTGTAGTTCTTGCGCTTGCATCAGTTAGCCTCGAATTTTGTAGCCGATTTTGAGCAAGTGCAAGGCGATCAAACTCACGATACCCGTTGCCGTGCCCACGATGCCAAAGCTGATCCATGGCGAGACATCGCTGACGCCGAAGAAGCCGTAGCGAAAGCCATCAATCATGTAGAAGAACGGATTCAAGTGACTCACTGCTTGCCAAAAGCTGGGCAGCGAATGGATAGAGTAAAACACGCCTGATAAAAACGTCATTGGCATGATGATGAAGTTTTGGAAACCTGCCATTTGGTCGAACTTCTCAGCCCACAGGCCGGCGATCAAGCCTAATGCGCCGAGCATCGCTGCGCCGAGCACGGAGAATACCAATGCCCAAAGCGGGTAAACCATCCCCGGCTTGCCAAACCACCACGTGACGGCCAGTACGCCCAAGCCTACAGCGATGCCACGAGCGACTGATGAACCGACGTAAGCGATAAACCATGAGCGATGCGACAGCGGCGTAAGCAGCAAGAACACCAAGTTGCCCATGATCTTGCTTTGAATCAGGCTCGATGAGCTATTTGCAAACGCATTTTGCAAAATACTCATCATGACCAAGCCGGGTACGAGGAAGGCGGTGTAGCTGATCTTGTCGTAGACCTTCACATGGTCTTCCAGCACATGGCCGAAAATCAGCATGTAGAGGACGGCGGTGAGAATAGGTGCGGCCACGGTTTGAAAGGCGACTTTCCAGAAACGCAGCACTTCTTTGTAGAAAAGCGTTTGCCAGCCAGTGAGCTTGGTGCTGAGACTCATGCCGATGCCCCCATCACGTCGAGGAACACATCTTCCAAATCGGCCTTGCGAATCTCCACGTCTTGCGCGTCAATGCCGGCGCTGCGAACAGCCGCGAGATAGTTTTCAATCTCCAGTGCATTGTGTGCTGGAAACTGCACAATTCGACCCGTAATCCTCGCCTTGCCGGCAAGATCACTGGGGAGTTCGCTATCAATTTTGAAGCGGAGTACGTTGGATGAAGCAGCTTTGAGAAGGGTAGAGGTTTTCTCCAGCGCCACCACCCTGCCGTTTTTCAGCATGGCCAACCGACCACATAAGGCCTCTGCCTCTTCCAAATAATGTGTGGTGAGCAGAACGGTGTGGCCTTGCTTGTTGAGTTTGGCAATGAATTGCCAGAGCGTTTGCCGCAGTTCTACGTCAACGCCTGCTGTGGGCTCATCGAGCACGATCACGGGCGGCTTGTGCACCAAGGCTTGCGCGACCAACACGCGGCGTTTCATGCCGCCCGAGAGCTGGCGCATGTTGGCATCTTGCTTGTCGGTGAGGCCTAGGCTGTGCAGCAGCTCATCGATCCAAGCTTCGTTGTTCTTCACGTCGAAGTAACCCGATTGAATGCGCAGCGATTCGCGCACGCTGAAAAAAGGATCGAATACGAGCTCTTGCGGCACGACTCCGAGCTGCTTGCGAGCAGCGGCATAGTCTTTTTGCACATCGTGGCCATGCACGGTGATGCTGCCCTCGGTGGCTCGTGTCAAACCCGCCAAAATGCTGATCAGAGTGGTTTTACCTGCGCCATTAGGCCCAAGCAAGCCAAAAAACTCGCCTTCCTCAATCTGGAGGTTAACGTTTTGTAAGGCGGTGAGGGAGCGGCCACCTGTTTTGGTGCCTTCGTAGCGCTTGGTGACGGAATTAACGGAGATAGCTGTTGTCATGAACCCCATATTGTAGGGCTCAGACCGAAAATCAACTTAGGGAGCCGCTGGCAAAAGTTCGGCCACCCCATATAGCGCTGCAAGGGAACGCAAACGCTCCGGTAAATTGCGCACAGAGAAGCTTTTTCCTTGAATTTGCGCTTCTCGCCGGCACTCGAGAAGCACCGCAATTGCTGAAGAGTCAAACTTCTGCAAACCCGATGCATCGGCCACCGCCGCCTGCGGCAACGCACGCAAGGCCTGCGCCAGCATGTGGGCGCAGGAACGGGCGTTGGCGTGGGTGATGTCGGCCGGCAGCACGAGCATAGGGGTGCTTTACTTCCGACCTTTGTTGCGCTCAGCCAGCTTAGCTATCAAGCCATCAATGCCATTGGCATTGATTTCTTGAGAAAACTGCGTGCGATAGGTCTCAACGAGCCAAACGCTTGCCACATTCAGGTCGTAAATCTTCCAAGATGTACCGGCTTTTTCTAGGCGATAGTCCAATGCAATCGGATCGCCGCGACCTTTGATTTCGGTACGTACTGTTACCTCGGTGTCTTCAGCCGCCATGCGCAGGGGCTTCATCACAATGCTTTGGTCTTTGACTTCAGACAATGCGCCCGAATAAGTGCGCATCAGCAAAGTTTTGAATTCATCTTGCAGCTTCTTTTGCTGCTCGGGCGTGGCAGAGCGCCAGCTGCGGCCCACGCTTGAAGCTGTCATGCGCTGGAAATTCACATTGGGCATGATTTTGGAATCAACCAAAGCTGTGATTTTGCTCACATCGCCGGCTTGTATGGCTTTGTCAGCTTTGATCGTATCGAGCACATCTACAGAGAGGCGCTTGATGAAAGCATCAGGCGTTTCAGCACTTTGGGCAAAACTAAGGCTGCTTGTCGCCAGGGTGAGGGAAGCGGCCAAAGAAGTGATCAAAACGGAGAAAAAACGGCGATTCATTGAAATCCTTTCAGAGCTTGGGAGCAAAGCGCCCAGCATATGCAGATAACGCTTGGAGTATCCAGCAGGGGGACAAAGTTGCTTCTATTTTGTAATCAAGAGCTGCTGAAGATGTGATTTTTTGCACACTTGTGGCAGACATCAGGACCTGAAAGCGTTTATTTTTTCTCATCTGCAGGTTGTTTGTAATCATCTTCTTTATCCGCGCCGGGCCGATAAATCCCGGCTCGGCGCTTTTGTAAAAAGGCATCGCGTGTGAAGCTGTACTTATCAAGTGCGGCTTCATTCAAGAATTTTTCGAGAGGCAGCAGATTGGTGCGCGTATCGACGATGCGTAGTGCTGTCAAGCTGTTGCGCACATCCACGCGGTCCATTTGAGTGATCGGATCGTATCTGTTTTCCAGGACGATGGTGGTGGAATCGCGTAGCGTGCTGGGCCCTAGCAAGGGGAGGACCAAATACGGGCCGGCAGGTACGCCCCACCGCCCTAGCGTTTTGCCAAAGTCTTCGGGTTGACGCTCAATACCCATTTCGCTCGCGACATCCAAGACGCCGGCCAAGCCAAAAGTGGTGTTCACACCGAAGCGCAACAAATTCTCAATCGCTACTTTAGGCCGCAATTGCAAAACGCCGTTGACACTGGACCAAAGATCCTGCAAATTGTTGAAAAAATTGCTCACTCCGGTGCGTACGGGGGCAGGTGTGATGGCTTTGTAACCCAGCGCGACCGGCTTGAGTACGGCTTTGTCCACGCCATCGTTGAAGGCAAACACGCTGCGATTGAGTGGCTCAAGAGGATCGGTTGGATTGGCTTGTGGCCCTGTGGCGCAGCCGGAAATTAGGCCAAAAACCAAGATGGCCGGCAGAAATACTGCGCAACGCGCTATGAATTTGAGAGTGATTTTCATGCTTTTGATTCCTTATTTTTTCGCGCTGTTGGCAGTATTGGTGCCACCTTCAGAAGCTTTACTGAAGAGGAATTGCGAAATCAGATTTTCCAAAATCACTGCCGATTGCGTGGTTTTGATGGTGTCGCCAGCCGCGAGATTTTTCTCTTCAGCGCCCGCTTCCATACCTACATATTGCTCGCCGAGCAAACCACTGGTGAGGATTTTCAGAGAACTGTCTTTGGGAAAAGCAAATTTGCTTTGCATGGCCAATACGGCGCGGGCTTGGTAAGTTTTGTCATCAAAAGTGATGGATTCCACACGACCGACGACCACGCCGGCGCTTTTGACAGCTGCTCCACTCTTCAAGCCGCCTATGTTGTCAAATTTAGCAGTGACGCGGTAGGTCGAATCAAAATTAAACGAGAGCAGATTCGCGGCCTTCAACGCCAGAAACAGTACAGCTGCAGCGCCAATCAGCACGAAGAGGCCAACCCAGAGATCATTTTTAGAGCGTTGCATCGCGTTTCTCCACATCTTTAAATTGAAAACATCATCGCTGTGAGGATGAAATCTAACCCAAGCACGGTCAGGCTGCCCATCACGACTGTGCGCGTGGTGGCTCGAGATACGCCCTCAGGCGTGGGCTGCGCTTCAAATCCTTGAAGTAGGGCGATAAAGGTCACCGCGAAGCCAAACACAATGCTCTTCACAATGCCATTGCCCACATCGCGCCACACATCCACACCGCCCTGCATCTGGCTCCAAAACGCGCCGCCATCAATGCCAATCATCATCACGCCCACCACATAACCACCCATGATGCCCACCGCACTAAATACGGCTGCCAAAACAGGCATAGCAATCACACCACCCCAAAAACGAGGGGCGAGAATGCGGCGGATCGGATCAATCGCGCTCATCTCCATGTAGGCCAGTACCTCATCGCGCTTCATGATGCCGACCTCGGCCGTGAGCGCCGTGCCCGCGCGACCTGCAAAGAGCAGAGCGGTAACGACGGGCCCGAGTTCCCGTACTAGGCTAAGCGCCACCAGCAGCCCTAGTGATTCTGATGCACCAAAGCGCTGTAAGGTGTAGTAGCCCTGCAAGCCGAGTACAAAGCCGACAAACAGACCGCTCACGGTGATGATTGAGAGCGAATAGTTGCCCAAGAAATGAATTTGATCTCGTACCAAGCCAAAGCGCTTGAAGCAGGGCACGATGAGCTTTAACAGTTGCCAAAACAGGCGCGCCGCAAAGCCCATATTGGCCAGTTTGCTGCGCACTGCAAAGCCGAGATCGGACGGATTGAGCCAACTCATCGGCCACCTCCTGCTTTGATGCCCGAGCCAAAATCTTCTTCAATACCCGCGCCCGGATAGTGAAATTTGACTGGCCCATCCGCCCGCGCATTCACAAACTGCTGCACCAGTGGATCATCGCTATGGCGCACTTCATCGGGCGTGCCCTGTGCGGCGATCTTGCCATTGGCCAGCACGATCACGCGATCCGCAATACGAAAGGTTTCTTCCAAATCGTGGGAGACGATGATGCTCGTGATGCCTAAAGCATCGTTGAGCTGGCGGATGAGTTGCGCGGACGTGCCTAGAGAAATCGGATCGAGCCCCGCAAACGGCTCGTCATACATCATCAGTTGCGGATCAAGCGCCATCGCGCGCGCCAAGGCCACGCGCCGCGCCATGCCGCCGGATAGCTCGCTTGGCATCAAATCACGTGCGCCACGCAAGCCCACTGCTCCAAGCTTCATCAGCACAATATCGCGGATCAGGCTCTCAGGCAAATCAGTGAGCTCGCGCAGCGGAAAAGCCACGTTGTCAAACGCACTCAAATCCGTGAACAGCGCGCCAAACTGAAACAGCATGCCCATCTTGCGGCGCGCGGCATACAAGCCATTTTGATCCAGCGTGGCGACGTTGCTGCCATCAAACAAAACATCGCCCTGTTGCGCTTTTACCTGCGCGCCAATCAAACGTAGCACAGTCGTTTTGCCGCCGCCCGACGCGCCCATCAGTGCCGTGACTTTGCCACGCTCAATCGAGAGCGTCACGCCATCCAAAATCTTGCGGCCCGAGCCATAGCCAAAATGCACCCCTTTGAGTTCAATCAAAGGCGTGCCATCATGTGCTAGCGGCGTAGTTAAAGTTGTTGTGCTCATCAGAAAAAATGCCTCGCCGATTTCTCAGCAAGGCATTGAATGATACGGGAAAGTACTAAACGTGCCCTCCCTACAACAGGGGAGGTGTTGTAAAGATTTAACGCTGTCCTTGCTATCGCAGGGTGCTTTAGCGGGGCAAATCACTGAATCCCATCAAGAATTCGTCGACAGCGCGCGCAGCTTGACGACCCTCTCTAATCGCCCAAACTACAAGGGATTGACCACGACGCATATCGCCTGCGGCAAATACCTTGGGGACATTGGTGGCATAGCCGCCGGTGAATTCGGTATGGGCTTTGGCGTTGCCTCGGTTGTCTTTGTCGATGCCGAAAGCTTCGACGATGCTGGCTACGGGGGAGACGAAACCCATAGCCAGGAAGACCATGTCTGCTTTGTGGATCTTCTCCGTGCCGGGGACTTCGGCGAGCTTGCCATCTTTCATTTCGACGTGCACGGTTTTCAGGCCGGTGAGCTTACCTTTTTCGCCAATGAATTCTTTGGTGGAGACGGCGAATTCGCGCACGCAGCCTTCTTCGTGGCTGGAGCTAGTGCGCAGCTTGAGCGGCCAGTAAGGCCACACGAGGGGCTTGTTCTCTTCTTCGGGGGGCTGAGGCATCACTTCAAATTGTGTGACGCTGGCTGCGCCGTGGCGGTTGCTGGTGCCTACGCAATCTGAGCCGGTGTCGCCACCGCCGATCACGATGACGTGTTTGCCGTCGGCGCGCAATTGGCCTTTGAGCTTGTCGCCGGCATTGACTTTGTTTTGCTGCGGCAGGAATTCCATGGCGAAGTGCACGCCATCGAGATCACGGCCGGGCACGGGCAGATCGCGGCTTTGCTCTGCGCCGCCAGTCAGCAGTACGGCATCGAAATCTTTTTTCAGCTGCTCGGGAGAAATCGTCACATTGGCCCAGTTCGTCACCTTGCTGCCTTCGGGCAACTTGGCGACCATCACGCCGGTCTTGAAGGTCACGCCCTCGGCTTGCATTTGCTCGACGCGGCGATCGATATGGCTTTTCTCCATCTTGAAATCTGGAATACCATAGCGCAGCAGGCCGCCGACGCGGTCGTTCTTCTCGAAAAGCGTGACATCATGGCCAGCGCGTGCGAGCTGCTGCGCAGCTGCCATGCCTGCGGGGCCGGAGCCGACGATGGCGATTTTCTTGCCGGTCTTGTGCTTCGCAATCACGGGCTTGACCCAGCCCTCAGCCCAAGCCTTGTCAATGATGGCGTGCTCAATGGATTTGATGCCAATCGGGTCATCGTTGATGTTCAGCGTGCAAGCCGCTTCGCAAGGCGCAGGGCAGATGCGGCCGGTGAACTCGGGGAAGTTGTTCGTTGAATGCAAGACTGTGATCGCGTTCTTCCAATCGCCCTGATACACCAGATCGTTGAAATCGGGAATGATGTTGTTGACCGGGCAGCCGTTGTTGCAAAACGGTGTGCCGCAATCCATGCAGCGCGCGCCTTGCTTTTTGGCATCTTCTTCGGAGAGGCCAATCACAAACTCTTTGTAATGCTTCACGCGCTCGGGCACAGGCTTGTAGCCCTCTTCGATGCGCTCAAACTCTAAGAAACCTGTTGCTTTTCCCATGATGATTTTCTTTCAGGGTCAATATAAACACTATAAACTTAATAGCAAACTATGCTGAATTTACGTCGGGGTATGGCCATATTTGGCTTAAAACCCGATCTAAACGCTTGCTTTGGCCTTCTTCGCGGCCAACTCAGTCATCGCACGTCTGTATTCAGTCGGCATGACTTTGACAAACTTGCCGCGCTGCTCTACCCAGTTGTCCAAAATCTCACGAGCGCGCAAGCTGCCTGTCCACTTGTGGTGATCTTCCACGAGCTTTTTCAGCAACGCGTCATCAGTCTGGCCGAAGTGCAGCGGATCGGTTTGCTCTGAGCTCGCCACCACTTTGCCCAAGCCCACCATCGCTGTGTTGCAGCGCTTGGCAAACTGGCCATCCACGTCATACACATAGGCCACGCCGCCGCTCATGCCGGCGGCGAAGTTGCGGCCAGTTTTGCCGAGCACGACGACTGTGCCGCCCGTCATGTATTCGCAGCCATGATCGCCTGTGCCTTCAACGACTGCTGTGGCTCCTGAGAGGCGCACAGCAAATCGCTCCCCAGCCACGCCGCGCAGGAAGGCTTCGCCTTCGGTTGCGCCGTAGAGCACGGTGTTGCCGACGATGATGTTTTCCGTCGCGTTGCCACGGAAATCAATGCTGGGGCGAACGACGATGCGGCCACCGCTCATGCCTTTGCCGGTGTAATCGTTGGCCTCGCCAATCAAATACAGCGTGATGCCACGAGCCAGGAACGCGCCGAAGCTTTGGCCGCCTGTGCCCTCTAACTGAATGCGGATCGAATCATCGGGCAAGCCAGCAGAGCCATAGCGCTTGGCCACTTCGCCAGAGAGCATCGCGCCCACCGAGCGGTTCACATTGCGCGCCGCTTCAATGAAATGCACTTTCTCGCCTTTTTCCAGCGCAGCTTTGGATTTTTCAATCAGCTTCAAATCCAGCGCTTTGTCCAGCGCATGATCTTGCACGCTCGTATGCTTGCGCGGCACATCGGCAGGCACTTCTGGCTGGTAGAACACGCGGCTGAAATCGAGGCCTTGCGCCTTCCAATGCTCAATGCCTTTGCGGGTATCGAGCAGCTCAGCGCGGCCAATCAGATCGTCAAATTTCTTAATGCCCAGCTGCGCCATGATGCCGCGCACTTCTTCTGCCACGAAGAAGAAATAATTCACCACATGCTCTGGCTTGCCTTGGAATTTGGCACGCAAAACCGGGTCTTGCGTGGCCACGCCTACGGGGCAGGTGTTCAGATGGCATTTGCGCATCATGATGCAGCCTTCGACCACCAGCGGCGCGGTGGCAAAGCCCATTTCGTCTGCGCCCAAAAGTGCAGCGATCACCACGTCACGCCCTGTCTTCATCTGCCCATCCGCCTGCACACGAATGCGGCCGCGCAGGCGATTGAGCACGAGGGTTTGCTGGGTTTCAGCTAGGCCGAGTTCCCAAGGCGTGCCAGCGTGCTTAACACTCGACAGAGGCGATGCGCCCGTGCCGCCATCATGCCCAGCGATCACGACATGATCGGCCTTGCACTTGGCCACGCCTGCGGCAATCGTGCCTACGCCGACTTCTGAGACCAGCTTCACGGAAATATCCGCTGCGCTGTTGGCATTCTTCAGATCGTGAATGAGCTGCGCGAGGTCTTCAATCGAATAGATATCGTGGTGCGGAGGAGGGGAGATCAAGCCGACACCGGGCACGCTGTAGCGCAGCGCGCCGATATAGTCGCTCACCTTGCCGCCGGGCAACTGGCCACCTTCGCCGGGCTTGGCGCCCTGCGCCATTTTGATCTGAATTTGATCGGCAGAGACGAGATACTCCGCCGTCACACCAAAGCGGCCAGAAGCCACTTGCTTGATCTTGCTGCGCAATGAGTCACCCGCTTGCAAAGGAATATCCGCCACGATGCGGCCTTCACCAAGGCTGGTGCCCACGCTGTCGCCCGCTTTGATCACGGGAATGAAGCGCTGGCCCTTGCCTTCTAGTTTGCCGGCATCCATTTCAGCGCGATAACGCAGCGGATCTTCGCCGCCTTCTCCGGTGTTGCTCTTGCCGCCAATGCGGTTCATGGCAATCGCGAGCGTGGTATGCGCCTCAGTCGAAATCGAGCCGAGCGACATCGCGCCGGTGGCGAAACGCTTGACGATTTCTTTGGCGGGCTCAACGTCATCGATATTGATCGCTTTGCTCGGATCAATCTTGAATTCAAACAAGCCGCGCAGCGTGAGATGGCGCTTGGTTTGATCGTTGATGATCTGGGCGTATTCTTTGTAAGTGGCGGCGTTGTTGGCGCGGGTAGCGTGTTGCAGCTTGGCAATCGCATCCGGCGTCCACATATGGTCTTCACCGCGCACACGCCACGCATATTCGCCGCCGACTTCCAGCATGCCTTCCAAAATCGGGTCGCTGCCAAAAGCGGCTGCATGAACGCGGATGCTCTCTTCCGCAATCTCAAACACGCCAATGCCGCCCACTTGGCTGGCTGTGCCGTAGAAGTATTTATCGACAAAGGATTTATCCAAACCCACCGCTTCAAAAATCTGCGAGCCACAGTAGCTCATGTAAGTCGAGATGCCCATTTTGGACATGACTTTGTTGAGGCCCTTGCCCACGGCTTTCACAAAGTTGTAGACGGCTTTATCAGCGTCCACATCTTTGGTGTGCTTGGTGAGCTCGATCACGGTTTCCATCGCCAGATACGGATGGATCGCTTCTGCGCCATAGCCTGCGAGCAGGGCGAAGTGGTGCGTCTCACGGGCGCTGCCTGTCTCCACCACCAAGCCCGCGTTGCAGCGCTGGCCAGCGCGCACCAGGTGCTGGTGGATGCTCGATGTAGCGAGCAGGGCGGGCACGGGCACGCGTGTGCTGTCCATTGCGCGGTCAGACACGATGAGAATGTTGTGGCCGCTCTTGATTGCGTCAACCGCTTCGGCATTGAGAGACGCAAGCTTTGCTTCCACACCTTCGCGCCCCCAGGCTGCGGGGTAGGTGATATCGAGCGTGTAGCTCTTGAATTTGCCACGCGAATGCTGGGCAATGTCGCGGATCTTGGCCATGTCGGAGAAATCGAGCACAGGCTGATCGACTTCGAGGCGCAGCGGTGGGTTCACCGCATTGATATCCAGCAGGTTCGGCTTAGGGCCGATGAAGCTGTTCAGGCTCATCACGATTTGCTCGCGGATCGAGTCAATCGGCGGGTTCGTCACTTGCGCGAAGAGCTGTTTGAAGTAGTTAAACAGTGGTTTGTTTTTGTCGGACAACACAGCCAAAGGCGAATCGTTGCCCATCGAGCCCACGGCTTCTTCGGCATTCGCTGCCATTGGCGCCATGAGGAATTTCAGGTCTTCTTGTGTGTAGCCGAAAGCTTGCTGGCGGTCGAGCAAGTTGTCTTTCATCGGTGCGATGGAATCGCTTGAGGCTTGCGGCACGTCATCGAGCTTAATGCGCACTTCGTCAATCCACTGGCGATAGGGCTTGCTGTTGGCGAGCTGGCTCTTGAGCTCTTCGTCGTCAATCAAGCGGCCTTGTTCCAAATCAATGAGGAACATCTTGCCGGGCTGCAAGCGCCATTTTTTGACGATTTTGTTTTCTGTGATGTGGGGGAGCACGCCCGCTTCAGAAGCCATGATGACCATGTCGTCATCGGTCAAGCAATAGCGCGATGGGCGCAGGCCATTGCGATCCAGCGTCGCGCCGATTTGGCGGCCGTCAGTGAACACAATCGATGCTGGGCCATCCCATGGCTCCATCATGCTGGCGTGGTATTCGTAAAACGCTTTGCGGCGCTCGTCCATCATCGTGTGCTGTTCCCATGGCTCGGGCATCATCATCATCACGGCATGGCTGATGGGGTAGCCGGCGGCGGTGAGCAGCTCTAGGGTGTTGTCAAACGTTGCGGTGTCAGACTGGCCTTCAAAGCTGATCGGATAGAGCTTCTTCAAATCATCGCCGAGCACGGGTGATTTCATCACGCCTTCACGAGCGCGCATCCAGTTGAAATTGCCACGCACGGTGTTGATCTCACCGTTGTGCGCCACGTAGCGATACGGGTGGGCCAGTGGCCACTCGGGGAAGGTGTTGGTGGAGAAGCGCTGATGCACCAAGGCCAAGGCGGAGACGCACTTGGGGTTTTGCAGGTCGAGGAAATACTCGCCCACTTGCGTCGCAAGCAAGAGGCCTTTGTAAACCATGGTGCGGCAGCTCATGCTCGGCACGTAATATTCTTTGCTGTGCTTCAAGCCCAGATTTTGAATCGCAGCACTCGCCGTTTTGCGAATCACATACAGCTTGCGCTCCAGCGCATCGGGCACGGTGATGTCTGCACCGCGACCAATAAAAATCTGGCGAATGATGGGCTCTTTTTCGCGCACGAAGGGGCTCATCGGCATGGTCTTATTCACCGGCACATCGCGCCAGCCCAGCACCACTTGGCCTTCAGCCTTCACAGCGCGCTCAAGCTCCTGCTCGCAAGCCAAGCGAGAAGCATGCTCCTTCGGCAAGAAAATCATGCCCACACCATATTCGCCCTGCGCAGGAAGCTCCAGCCCTTGCTTGGCCATTTCCTCGCGATAAAAATCATCCGGCAACTGAATCAAAATCCCCGCGCCATCGCCGCAAAGCTCATCCGCGCCCACCGCGCCCCGGTGATCCAAATTCTCAAGAATCTTCAAACCATTCTGCACAATCGCGTGCGATTTCGCGCCCTTGATATGAGCCACAAAGCCCACGCCGCAGGAGTCTTTCTCCTGCGAGGGCATATACAAGCCGTTTGAAGCAGCGGCAGCGATTTCTTTGTCCAGAGCACCCATGTGCTTCTCCTAATGTCGTGAGGGACACGTATTTTATTGCGTTGCAGCATGCTTCGCAGACAAATTAAATGGGGTCAGATCACATTTAATTTATCTAAATTTCTCATTTTCAATTAAATAGGGACAGATTAAATTCCAATAAAAACAATAACTTACGAGTTTTTCGATTTAGATTCACTACCAAATGGTCGGCCTTTTCGACCAGGCTGGAGCCTGCGGTTGGTTTGCTGCTCTAAAGTGTGCAAGAAGCGTTCATCGCCTAAACCATGATTTTTGATGAGGCTTCGGGTGATGTTTTCCTGCAATGCCTGGGCCAATCCCTGTTGCACCAGTTGCGCATAGGCCTGCTCGCGGGCAAAAGGCGTGTTGCCCAAATTGAAGAAATGCGGATGCGGCGTGACCAGGCGATCCGGCAGGCCACCCGAGTAATGCGAATAGCTGCTCCAGCGGAAGTTTTGCGGCTCGGCGCAGATGTGAGCGCGCACTGGGTTGAGATCGATATAGGTCATGCAGGCCAGTAAATATCTCTCGGTTTGTACCAGGCTGCTGCGATATCGGCCTTCAAACAACGTGCCGCTGCGGCCCTGCGAGTCATTGAAGCGGCGCACATAACTGCGGCCAACTTGCTGCATCATCAAAGGCATGCCTTCGGCCGTGGTTGGCGTGACGAGCAAATGCACATGGTTACTCATCAGCACATAACTGTGAACCGCTACCTCGTGTTTGCGCGAGGCCTCCAGCAGCAAATGCAGCATCGTGCGTCGATCTTCATCGCTGGCAAAAATCTCTTGGCGATTGTTTCCGCGCTGGATCAGGTGATAGGTGTGGTGGGGCAGCGAAATGCGCGCTTGACGAGCCATGAGCTCAGTCTAGCGGAAATTAAATGTGATCTGACCCCATTTAATTCGAGTTATGCTGGATGCATATCAAAACTAGGAGACATCTATGCAATGCAATCGCTTCCTGTTCACTTTTCTAGCCAGCGCGGCATTTCTTACTAGCGCTGCGTTTGCGCAACAAGCAGTTTCGCCCGATGCAGCCGTGCAGAGAGCAGCAGCCGCGCAAAAGCAGCCTTTGCTTGATTCCTTGCGCGAATTCGTGAACATTGAAACCGGCAGCCGCGATCATGAAGGCATCACCCAAGCCACCGAGCTGCTTGGCAACAAGTTGCGCGCCTTGGGCGGGCAAATCGAGTTCATCGAGCCGCAAGAGGCGACCAACTACCGCATGATGGACACGCCCGAGAAAATTGGCCGCATGGTCAAAGCGACCTTCAAAGGCAATGGCAGCAAGCGCATTTTGCTCATCGCGCATATCGACACGGTGTATCCCAAAGGCATGGCCGCCAAGCAGCCATTTCGTATTGACGGAAACCGCGCCTATGGCCTAGGCATCTCAGACGACAAGCAAGGCGTGGCCATGATCGTGCATATCGTCGCTATGCTGCGTGCTCTGAACTTCAACGAATATGGCACGCTCACCGTGCTCGTCAATGGCGATGAAGAAATCAGCTCCCCCGGCTCGCGCCATGAGCTCACCAAAGCGGGCAGTGAGCATGATGTCGTGCTGTCGTTCGAGGCCACGCGCACGACGAGTGACAAGCTCTCGCTCGCCACCAGCGGCATCGCCTCCGTGGAGCTCAAAGTCGAAGGCCGCGCCTCGCATGCCGGCGTTGCTCCCGAGCGCGGCGTGAATGCGTTGTATGAGCTGTCGCACCAAATCATGCAAATGCGCGATCTCTCGCAGAACGAGCGAGGCCTCAAGCTCAACTGGACGGTCTCTCAGGCCGGCACCAACCGCAATGTGATTCCTGCCTATGCCACGGCGCAGGCTGATGTACGCGTCGTGAAGGTGGCAGACTATGACGGCATCGAAGCCACCGTGCGCGAAAAGGCTAAAAACCAGCTTCTGCCCCAATCCAAAGTGACGGTGAATTTCGAGCGCCGCCGCCCGCCGCTGGAAGCCACAGCCGCCAACCGCAAACTCGCCGCTCACGCGCAAACCATCTATGCCGAGCTCGGCCGCAAACTCGAGGTGGATGATCAACCCGAAGGCGGCGGCACAGACGCAGCCTTCGCCGCCCTCAAAACCCAAGCCCCCGTCATTGAGCGCTTCGGCCTGCAAGGCTTTGGCGGGCATTCCGCAGATGATGAATACATCTTCCTCGACACCATCGAAGCCAGGCTGTATTTGGCTGTGAGATTGGTGATGGATGTCTCAAAGGGCAAAGTGCTTTGAGCGCAACGCGCCTGACTCACTCAGCTTGTAGTTCGCGCCATTTCATTTCTGCAAACCGATCCGTCATTCCCGCGATGTAATCGGCAATCGCGCGGGGCAGATCGGCTTGACGTGAGTAGGCTTCAGGTAATTTGTTAGGGTGAGCTAAATAGCTGGCAAACAGCTCACGCACCATGCTTTGCGCTTCGTCCATCTTGGCGATAACTTGAGGGTGGCGGTAGAGGTGTTTGAAGAGCCAGCTTTTGATGTGTTGGACTTGTTTGGCCAGTTCGGGTGAAAAGCTCACAAGCGCAGGGGCTTGTCGCACGTCTTCTTCAGTTTGAATACCGCGCTCGGCGATGCGCTTTCTTGTTTGGTCAATCACATCAAACACCTGCGCAGAAAGCAATCGGCGGATGATTTCTGAAAGCAGGCGGCGGCCTTGCAGATCAGGGTATTCGCTGAGAACACTTGAATGAAAGCGCTCAAACAAAGCCAATTCCCGTAAAGCTTCCATCTCAATCAATCCCGAGCGGATGCCGTCGTCAATGTCATGCGCGTTGTAGGCCATCTCATCAGCAAGGTTCACGAGCTGCGCTTCCAAAGAAGGCTGCTCCTTGGCAAGAAAGCGATGCGCCACGCCACCGGGCTCACTCGCCTCCAATCTCAAAGCATCCTTCGCCGAGCAATGCTTCAAGATGCCTTCGCGCGTGGCAAGCGTGAGATTCAAGCCATCGAAATCGGGGTAGCGCTCCTCCAGCGAATCCACCATGCGCAGGCTTTGCAAGTTGTGCTCAAAGCCGCCGTGGCCGGGGCTAAGTTCGCGCAAGGCGGCGTTCAGCGCATCTTGTCCGGCATGGCCAAAAGGCGTATGGCCGAGATCGTGCGCGAGCGCCATGGCTTCGACCAAATCTTCATCCAAGCCCAGCGCCCGTGCCATCGAGCGCGAGAGCTGTGCCACTTCCAGCGAATGCGTCATCCGCGTGCGAAACAGATCACCTTCATGATTCAAAAATACCTGCGTTTTATAAACAAGGCGGCGAAACGCAGTGGAGTGGACGATGCGATCCCGATCCCGCTGGAAATCTGAGCGATGCTCGTTCGACGCACCCGAAGGTTTTTCCGCATAGCGGCGGCTGCGCATGCGAGCAGACTGGGTGGCGTAGGGCTGCAAAAGCGGCATATTATGAGAAATTTAAGGCTAAATCAGCAGTTCGCCGGCATAAATAATGCGCGGAGTGCTACTAAATTAATAGTAATCACTATGCCATGCACTCAGCAATCACATCACGTACCAGCGAATCCGGCGCAGTGCGCAGCGTCGCGCGGCCAGGCGGGTCAATCGTGATGAAGCGAATCTCGCCCGCTTCGGCTTTCTTGTCCACGCGCATGAGCTGCAAATATCGCGCCGCCACATCAGAAGCTCCTTCCAGTGGCAGCGCAGGCGCACGAGTCGGCAATCCCGCCCGCTCTATCAAGCGCTTAAGCCGCTGCACAAACGCTTCATCCACCGTGCCCAGCCGCTGCGACAAGTGCGCCGCAATCACCATCCCGCAGCCCACGCCCTCGCCATGCAGCCACGCGCCATAGCCCAGGCCCGCTTCAATCGCGTGGCCGAAGGTGTGGCCGAAATTCAAAATCGCGCGAATGCCGCCTTCCTTCTCATCCTCGCCCACCACAGCCGCCTTGATCTCACAACTGCGCTTCACCGCATGCGCGAGCAGCACCTCATCGCCAGCGCGCAGCCCATCAATATTCGCCTCAATCCAGTCAAAGAAAGCCATATCCGCAATCGGCCCGTATTTGATGACTTCGGCCAGCCCCGCAGACATCTCGCGCGGCGGCAGCGTCTTCAGCACAGCCAGATCACACACCACCAGCTCCGGCTGATAAAACGCGCCAATCATGTTTTTGCCCAGCGGATGGTTGATCGCCGTCTTCCCGCCCACGCTCGAATCCACCTGCGCCAGCAGCGTGGTCGGCACCTGCACAAACGGCACCCCCCGCATATAGCAAGCCGCCGCAAACCCCGTCATATCGCCCACCACGCCGCCGCCCAAGGCAAACAGCGTCGCCCGGCGATCCGCCCCGCCGCCGAGCAGCTGATCAAAAATCTTATTTAAAGTGTCCCAAGTCTTGAACTCTTCGCCATCAGGCAGCGAGAGCGTCTGCACCTGCGGATAGCGCGTTTGCAAAGCCTCGAATAGCTGCGCCGCATGCATCGGCGCGACCGTGCTATTCGTCACAATCAAAGCGCTGCTTGCCTTCGGTAGCTTGGCATAAGTCGCAGCGTCTTGCAGCAGCCCCGAGCCAATCAGAATCGGATAAGAGCGGCCTTCAAGGCTTACGGGGACGGTGTGGAGGAGCTTGGACTGTGTAGGCATGGGGCTATTGTCGCAAACCTGCGTGTTCGCTTTTTATTTGACGCTCTAGTGCTCGACTGCTTCGCTTTCCTTCAGCCCGTTCGCCTGCCGCCTGACGTGCCCGAAAAACTTGAGGGCTTCCCTTTGGGCGTTCTTGCCCCATCTCGAAACTTAGGCATTCGCAATGCCACCGACGGTTCGCGACGCACAAGTCTCAGCTCGCGCTCCCCGTAGAGCGTTTCGTCGCAAAGCTAGGGCAATTCGTCATGAACTGGGGCACACTCCTTCTAAATTCAAACCGGAGTTAAAAATGTTGATTACGAGTTCGACAGTCGCCTTTTTACTTGGTACTAAAGCCTACCTAGGTATTAGGATCTGGTACAAGCGGAAATTCACAACAAGTAAGAAAACCAGTTCGCAGAGCACCGCTATTGACAAGCTCCTCATCGCACTTGTCGTCTTGGGGCAAGTCATCTTGCCCCTGCTTGCCATCTTTAGTCCACTGCTCCGGTTGGCGGACTATGCGTCCTATCCAATCGCTGCTATCCCGGGAGCGGCAGTCATGATCTTCGGCGTTTGGCTCTTCTGGCGCTCACATTCAGATTTAGGTAAGAACTGGTCGGTGAGCCTTGAATTGGAGTCAGAGCATCAACTTATCACCGCTGGTGTCTACAGGTATGTACGCCACCCAATGTATGCCTCGTTCTTTGTTATGGCTCTGGCGCAGCTCCTGCTTGTTCACAATTGGTTAGCAGGGCCTGCTGCCTTTTTGGCGGTCTCGTTGCTCTACTACGTGCGGCGGCCAAGCGAGGAAGCTATGCTCACGGAGCACTTTGGAGCAGCCTACGCACAATACCTTGCCACCACTGGAGGGGTATTTCCGCTCCTCCGCAGCTAAGCCTAACCCTTCAATAGTACGTCTAATCATGCCGCACAAGGCTTTTTCGGGCACGTCACGTGGCAGGTGAGCGAGTAGTGCCAAGGCTAAACTCTGAAATATCTTCAGATGATATACTCCAAACATGGTTGATCATGGCATTCAAAACCTTTTGGACTTGCACGACAACGTGCTGGATCAAGAGGATGGCTACTGGATCAAGCTGGAGGCTTGGCGTGTTGTGCCGACCAAGGATGTTCCTCACGGTATTCGATACAGCCTGACACTCCATGCGCCAAGTGGGAAGCGAATTTTGGGTTACGACAACGCGCATGCGGTTAAGGTGAAGGGCAAAAAGTATTCTGGGCAGAAGCTGCCTTTTGATCACAAGCACCGTAATGTGGCTGATCATGGCGTACCGTATGGGTTTAGCAGTGCCGATCAGTTACTGGTGGATTTTTTCAGTGATGCAGACAAGGTTCTGCGAGAGGTGAAAAGCAAATGAAGATCATCAAAATTGGTATCTTGCCGCAAGAGAAAATGCGTGAGCGCGTGCTCTCTATCGCTAGAGGAGAGCTCAAGCCTAAACCTAGCGACCCCAAAGTTTGGTTTACTTCCATGCGTTCGTTGGCTCAGGTGCTGAGTGATGAGAATCGCCAATTGTTGGATGTGATTCGCACATCGCAGCCAGAATCGATCACAGCATTGTCTGAGCTCACGGGGCGCAAGCAAGGCAATTTGTCGCGTACGCTCAAAACCATGTCACGCTACGGGCTGGTGAAGATGGAGCGCATGCATCGCAACGTACGGCCTATCGTGCAGGCGCAGCGTTATGAGATTACTGCGTGAAAGTTTGAGGCAGTTTAAGCATCTGCCCGGCATAGAACATGCGCAGAGTGCTATTGAATTAAGAGCGAGACGGTGCACCTTGCGCTGGTGCGCCATGAAGGTTGTTCCAAACACGCCAGCCTAGCAACACAGCAAGAATAGCCGCGTAGACATAAACCTCAGCGAAATTCTGCTTCCCCGCACGCATCCAGAAAAAATGCAGGATGCCGAGACCAGCGATGACGTAGACCAGCTTATGCAGCATTTGCCAGCGCTTCGCGCCTAGCGCTTTGATGGCGCGGTTGAATGAGGTGAGCGCTAGTGGAGTGAGTAGCAGAATCGCGGCTGAGCCGACGAGGATGAAGGGGCGTTTGATGATGTCGTTGATGATGGCGCTGATGTCGAAGCCCATGTCGAACCAGCTGTAGGAGAGCAGATGCAGCACGGCGTAGAAATAGACGAAGAGGCCGAGCATGCGGCGGAAGCGGGCGAGCTGGGGGGTTTTGCTGATCACGCGCAGGGGCGTGACGGCCAAGACGATGCAGAGGAAACGTAGCGTCCAGTCGCCGGTGGAGCGGATCAGGTATTCAGCGGGGTTGGCGCCGAGTTGATTGGTGAAGATGCCGTAGATGAGCCAGGCGAAGGGGAGGAGGCATGCTATGAAAAGAATAGCTTTGGCGGCAGGTTTTAAGAGTGCAGGACGGCCAAAAAGCATAAATCAATAAAACTTCTTCAAATCCATGCCCGCATACAGCTGCCCCACCTGCGCCTCATAGCCGTTGAACATCAGAGTCTTGCGCTTCTTGGCAAACAGGCCGCCTTCATCGCCAATGCGGCGCTCTGTGGCTTGGCTCCAGCGAGGATGATCGACATTCGGGTTCACGTTGCTGAAGAAACCGTATTCCTGCGGCGCAGCTTTGTTCCACGAGGTTTTGGGTTCGCGTTCTGTGAAGCGGATTTGTACGATACTTTTGCCGCCTTTGAAGCCGTATTTCCAAGGAGACATGAGGCGCAGCGGTGCGCCGTTTTGATTGGGGAGCACTTCGCCATACATGCCGAAGGCTAGCATCGTGAGCGGGTGCATGGCTTCGTCCATGCGCAGGGCTTCGACGTAGGGGAAATCGAGCGAGCCGTTGCGTAGGCCAGGCATTTGCTTGGCATCTGCCAGCGTGATGAACTCAACGTATTTCGCGTTAGAAAGTGGCTCGACTTTTTTGATCAGCTCAGCGAGCGAATAGCCCACCCACGGGATCACCATGCTCCAGCCTTCGACGCAGCGGAAGCGATAAATGCGCTCTTCCATCGCGGAGAGCTTGAGCAGATCTTCGATTCCCATCTTGCCGGGTTTTTTCACTGCGCCGGTGATCTCGACCGTCCAGGGCTTGGTAATCAGCGTGCCGGCATTCTTTGCTGGATCGGCTTTGTCTGTGCCGAATTCGTAGAAGTTGTTGTAGGTGGAAGCATCTTTGTAATCGGTGACTTTTTCCATCACATTCGCGCCGCTCACCGCGCTTTTGCCGCCGGGGAGCTTCGCTAAGCCACCCATGGCTCGCGCATCACGCGCTGCATACGAAGCCAATGCCGCGCCAGCCGCTCCGCTGGCCCAAAGCTTCAAGATATCGCGGCGGCCTTCGAAGGCTGCGCGTGGGGTGATTTCGCTGGGGATGCCGTGATCAAAACCATTGGAATTTGTGCGAATCAACATGAGAATACTCCTGAAAACACGATTGCTTTGGCTTTGAGTCGGGCGAGGGTGGCAAGTTCTTACAGTGTTCCGTAACTATGCAGGCCGCTTAAGAACATGTTCACGCCAATGAAGGCAAAGGTGGTGACGCCCAGGCCGGTGAGTGCCCACCACGAGGCGACTTCGCCACGCAGGCCTTTCATGAGGCGCATGTGCAGCCAAGCGGCGTAATTCAGCCAGACGATGAGCGCCCAGGTTTCTTTGGGATCCCAGCTCCAGTAGCCGCCCCAAGCTTCCGCCGCCCAGAGCGCGCCAAGCACGGTGGCAATCGTGAAGAAGGCAAAACCGACCGCGATGGATTTGTACATCACATCGTCTAGCACTTCAAAATCGGGCAAACGGTTACTAATACGCCCGCGCAGCCAGACGAACGCGAAAGAGATCAACGCGGCAACGACAGGGTAGAACACATAATCGGTGGTGATGGTTTTGCCGCGCAGCGCCACAGGGCCCAAGAAAATCATGAACAGAACGAAGCCGCCGAACCAGAGCGCGCCCAAGCGTAGCTTGCTCTGTGCGCCCACATTAGACTTAAGCAAATACGCATAGGCCACCATCGCAGCCAAGGAGAAGGTGCCATAACCCACAAAATTGGCTGGCACATGCAGCTTCATCCACCAGCTTTTGAGCGCGGGCACGAGCGGCTGGATTTCATGCGCGCCGCGATCCAAGCTGTACCAAACGATGAAACCCACTGCTGCGCTGATGACGAGCATGACGAACGCGCCGAGTGAGCGGATGTGTTGCTGGTCTTTGTAATGCGCTTCAAAGTAGAGATAAAACAGCGTGGTCATCCACACAAAAAGCACAAACACTTCATACAAATTGGATACGGGGATATGCCCAATATCAGGCCCGAGCAAATGGCTTTCATGCCAGCGCACCATGGTGGCAATGAGTGCCATCGTGACGGCGCTCCATGCGAGCTTAGTGCCAAGATTTGACCAAGTGGCTGCGTGTGATTGCTTGAGTACGCCGACCCAGTAAAACAGCGTGCTCAGTAGCGTCAACACACACATCCACATAATCGCCGATTGGCTGGAGAGCAAATACTTGAGCCAAAACACGTTTTCCGCGCGCCCTAAATCGCGTTGATAAGAACCAATAGCAAGCAGCGAGAAAAACGCCACGGTGATCATCAGCGGGCGCAGAGGCCGCCAGAACCAGCCGAGCCAGATCGCGCTGGGCACAGCGCCAGCGAGAATCCATTTTTCGTAAATGTCCATCGAAGGCGAATAGCGCATGAAGGCATACGCTGCGCCAAGCACCACGAGCAGGGCGAAGACCCAATCACTCGCGTTGCGTTTGCTCAAGTAGCTCTCGTTGTAGTTGATCGTTGCGGTGTTCATACAGGATTGCCTAACAACTTGGTTTTTAACATTTCAAACTCCTTATCGCCATCCATGGTTTTACGGTTGGTCGACAGCGCCATTTGCGCTCTGGAAGCATCGCCTTCAGGCGTGATCCACACCCAAACGCGCCTCTCGCGCACATAAAGCATGGCGAAGATTCCGATGATCAGAAACAAGCAGCCAATGTAAACAATCCATTTGCCCGGCGCGCGAGCGAGCTGGAAGATACTGGCCTGCACTTGGTTGAATTCTTTGAGCGTGAAGGCGAAAGGCGCGGGGTAGAAGAAGGAATCAGAGAGCGCGACGACGGCTTGTGCCATGAAGGCTTGCGTTTTTTCATCGGGCTCTAGCGGCTTGAGATTGGCTTTCTCGCGCGAGAGCTGAGTCAGCTCAAACAACACGCCATTCAAAATGCGCACCAATACTTCGCCTGCTTTTTCTCTCTCGGCAGGTGGAACGGCGGTTTCCATGAAATCGGCAATGGCTTGCAGGCCGGCGGCTTGCTTCTCACCTATCTTTTCTTCGCCTGCAAACAAATTCAAGGCACGCCCGGCAGACACCATCAATTGCTGCGCCATCTCGGGCTTGGTGGGGTCAACCGCTTTGGCTACATAGCGCTTGACTGCCGCTTCGCGCATTGCTGGCTCGGCCAGAGCCATTTTTAGGCGTGAGAAGCCATCTGGGCTGCCTTGATCGTCGGCAGGCACTTTGAGATAAGAGAAGCTGTCGTTCGGATTGGTGCGCATGCCCCAGAGATAGATCGGCAGCCCTTCGCCTTTTTCATTCGGCTCCATGATCACGGGCAGCATGTAATTGTTGTATTCGGTGGCTTGGCCAGCGCCATCGCGCAGTTTGTAGGAAATGCTGGGGCCGACGTTGCGCAGGCCTTTGTCTTGGCCGAGCTTATTCGCAGAGCCAAGTTTGGAATCAATGGACTGACGCAGATCAACTTTGCGGACATCGACTTCCGAGCTGCCTGCTTTGTTTTTAGAAAAATTCTCGACGTTGATGACGCGCAGACCGGTGTATTCCAGCGTCATCTTGTCGGCATTGGTGTCTTGCCCTTTGGTGAGTTGCGATTGCCCGCCAATCGCACCTTGCACGTCAAATGCCTTGCCGCCCGCCGACAGTGGCACGGCTTGCAGCTTCACGCTTGAGCCGCCATCGTCAAAGCTGGATTGATAAATCTCAATGCCGCGATGCCGAGCCGGGTGATTCACTTCCACACGCGCTTCTTTCTTCTCACCCGTTTCTTTGTCATGAATGATGATTTCGCTGGCAAACAACTTGGGCATGCCGGTGGAATAGTGCTCCACAATGAATTTTTTCAACTCAATGGAGAAGGGCAAATCTTGCAGAAGCACGCCGCCGTTTTGATTCAAAATCGCGGTCGATGCGCTTGTGCCTTCGCTCACAAACATATTGCCGCGAAAGGCGGGGTTGCCGGGCGGCAGGCGATGCTGCGCAGGCACTTCGGCAATCATGCCGCCGCCAGTGAAGATCGTTTTTCCGCCAAACCATTGCTGCATGCGCACAAACAAATCACCATCGAGTAAGCCACCGATGCAGACCAAGACGATGGCGCTGTGCGCGGCGATATAGCCGAGCTTGTTGGCGCTGCCTGCTTTGGCGGCGATCATTGTTCCGTTGTCGCGTTGCTGCACTTTGACTTTCCAGCCGCTGCCAGCAAGCTGGCGGGCGATGCGGTCTGTAGCCATGGCTGTATCTTGCGTCAACCCAGCTTCATGCTTGTGACCGAATGCTTTGAGGCTTTGCTCGCGCATGCCTTCTTTGTAAACCTTGAGGTCAGCCAGAATTTTTGGCGTGTTGCGCGCGATGCAAAGCGAGGTAGAGAGCACCAAAAACGCCAAGATCAGCATGAACCACCAAGCGCTGTAAATGGTGTTCAGATTCATCGCTCGGAATACGTCCGACCAAAACGGACCAAACTGATTCACGTAATTGGTCAGCGGCTCTCCCTGCTTGAGCACCGTGCCAATCACCGAGGCGATGCAGATGACCGTGAGGAGCGAAATGGAAAAGCGCATGCTCGATAGCAACTCCACTGCTGAGCGCAGGGCAGCAGAGGGGGTTTTCAGGCGCATGCCGTGGGTGGAAACTGACATCGGGGATTTAGCGTTACAACAGGGGTCACCCTGTATTGTCTCAAACGGGCATGAAAAAAGCGGGCTTCCTTTTGGAAAACCCGCTTTAAATGAGCCTTTTAAGCTCAAAAGGTTCAGATCAAGTATGCATCAGCGCAGACCAGCGAGGTAATCTGCCACTGCCTTGATCTCGCGGTCATTCATCTTTGCGGCCACGCCGGTCATCACGGCGTTGTTGGTGCGGCCACCATCGCGGTAAGCTTTGAGAGACGACACGATGTAATCCGCATGCTGGCCTGCCAAGCGTGGGTATTGCGATGGCATGCCTGCGCCCGAGGGGCTGTGGCATCCGGCGCAAGCGGCGATGTTGCGGTCTGCAATACCGCCCTTGTAGATGCGCTCACCCGCGGCGACCAGAGCCTTGTCTTTGGCAAAGCCAGGCTTGGCTTTTTGGCTGGCTGCCCACGCGGCGATGTTGCGCATGTCTTCATCTGAGAGCGTGGCAGCGAAGCCTTGCATGATGGCGTTTTTGCGTTTGCCGCTCTTGAATTCCATTAACTGCTTGTAGAGAAATTCTGGGTGTTGGCCCGCCAATTTTGGATTCTCTGGCGAGCCAGAATTGCCATCCGCACCGTGGCAGGAGGCGCACACGGCCTCATATTTTTTAGCGCCTGCAGCGATGTCGATTTTAGGGCCGGCGGGCTTGGTGTCTGCTGCGAAAGCAGAAGCGGAAAAAATGGCTGTCAGCAGCAGGCTGGCGATCAATTTCATGGTGAACTCAGAATTTGTAATCGGGTAAACCCAGAGATTTTACAATGGCGGATGACCGAAACTCCAAAAAAGCCCGCCGATAAGCAATTAACTGGCCCCCGCCTGACCCCGAAATACAAGGTCGTCCCTCCCAGTTATCGCCGCAGCCAGCCACGCTCGCGCGCTGCATCCGAGGCGGGCAAAGCCGTCGCTGGCAGCAGCGAAGAGGGCAAAACGGCGCTGGCTTGGCTCCATACGGCGCGATTCCTCACCACCTCCGCTCAGCTGCATCAACTGCCCCCGCATGACTATCCCGAGGTGGCCTTCGTGGGCCGCTCCAATGCCGGCAAATCCACGTGTATCAACACGCTTTGCCAGCAGCGTCAGCTCGCCTATGCCTCCAAAACGCCGGGGCGCACCCAGCACATCAATATGTTTTCTCTTGGCAAACAGGGTACGACGGATTTGATTTTGTGCGATTTGCCCGGCTACGGCTATGCGGCGGTGGACAAGCTCTCCAAAGCGCGCTGGCAGCAGGTGATGGCCAATTACTTGGTGAGCCGCCCACAGCTCAAAGCGGTGGTGATGCTGGCCGATTCTCGGCATGGGCTCACTGAGCTGGATGAAAGCTTGCTCGATGTGATCCGCAGCCGGGTAGAGGCGGGGCTGGAGTTTGTGGTGTTGCTCACCAAGGCCGATAAGTTGAACAAAACCGAGGCGGCTAAAGCTTTGTCCATTGCCAAGCTACAAACGGCTGGCGGCGCTGTGCAGCTGTTTTCAGCGCTCAAGCGCGTAGGCATAGAAGAAGCGGCTCTGCGCTTGTATGGCTGGCGCATGCCAGCAGTGAGCGACCAGTTAGCGCCTGTTGCAACCGAAAACGGTTAAAATACGCAGTTGTTCCAGAAATACAAGCAAGTCGCGCAAGCGCTGGCTTTGAAGAGAGAAATTCCATGGCTGTTGTTGTTAATAAACCCCTTCCAGAATTCGAAATCAACGCCA
>JAAFJC010000025.1 GCA_013297925.1 Comamonadaceae bacterium | reverse complement strand
TTTTTGCGACTTAAAAACGCGTCTTTGCCCCTGACTCGTCGTTACAAATGCTCGTCATGCCACGCGGCATGCCTGTGCTTTGCGCCTAGATTCAGAGGCAAATCCATCGTTTTTAATAAGTCGCAAACAGAATGCAACACTACACTAGCGCCCGCGTCCGCCGCCGCCGCCACCACTGCGGCCACGGCCACCGCGATTACCACCGCCGCCGCCGCCACCTCCACCAAATCCACCACCACCGCCGAAGCTGCCACCGCCGCCTCCGCCACTGCGGCCACGGCCACGGTTGCCACCACCGCCGCCGCCACCGCCACCACCAAAGCCGCCACCGCTGTTGCTGCCTTGCTTGCGGAAACCGTCTTGTGTGATGTAGCCAAAGGATGTTTTGGTGGGGTCAACGCCCGGAGGTGGGCCATCATCGCCGTAGCTGCGGCCACCACCGCCATTACCACCACCGCCGCCGAAGCTGTTGCCTGAATTACCAGAGCGCCCACGCTTTTTGGCTTGCATATAGCCGCTTTCGTGGCTGATGCCAGCTTGGTTGAAATCGTCGTCATCGTCATCGCGCGGGTAGCCATCACCACCTTGGCCTTCTTGGCGAGGCGCATCACCTTGTTGCGGGCCACGGTTGTATCGATCACCGAAGCGGTTGTTGCGGCCATTTTGGCGTTGTTGCCCGTTATAGCGGTTATCACCACTGTTGTTGCCTTGACCCTCAGATGGCGCGCGCTCAGCTTGCGGCGCATCGCCCTCGGGCGCTTGCCCCTCTTGGCGCGGCTCATTGCCACGATCACCAAAGCGATCATTGCGGCCACGACGCACAAATTTGCCACGGCGCTCGCGCTGCTCAGGCCGTGGGGCGTCACCACGTTCACCGCGCTGCTCGCGTGGCTCTCTGCGCTCACCCGGCTCCACGGCAAAAGCCTCGGCGCCAATCTTCACTTCTTCTGCGCCCTCGGCATCAACCAAGCTCTGCGTCAGATCGCGAATTTCGGAATCATTCAATTCCATATACACGCTGCGGCGCAAACCTTTAGGCAGACCATAGGAGCCATAGCGAATACGGATCAAGCGGCTCACCGCATGCCCCATGGCTTCAAACAAGCGGCGCACCTCGCGATTACGGCCTTCGCCAATCGTCACGCGCACCCAGCGGTTGGCACCATCGCCGCCGCCATCTTCAATCGTGAGGAATTGCGCTGGGCCGTCTTCGAGCTGCACGCCATCGAGCAGCTTTTGGCGATTCTCAGGGGTGAGCTCGCCCAAAATGCGCACGGCATACTCGCGCTTCAAACCAAAGCGCGGGTGCATCAAACGGTTGGCTAACTCACCAGAATTCGTAAACAGCAGCAGGCCTTCGGTATTCAAATCCAGGCGGCCCACGCTGAGCCATTTGCCAAAAGGCAAACGCGGCAAACGGCGGAAAACGGTGGGGCGATTTTGTGGATCGTCATAGGTGACGATCTCGCCCGCTGGCTTGTGATACGCGATCACGCGAGCACGTGGCTGCTGGATGCGCAGTTGCAAGAGCTTGCCCTGAATGCGCACTTCATCGCCCCATTGCACGCGCTGGCCGACGTGAGCCTTTTGGCCATTCACGGTGATATGGCCATCGGCAATCATGTCTTCCATCTCTAAGCGCGAACCCAATCCTGCTTGAGCCAACACTTTATGGAGCTTCGGAGAATCGGGCAGCGGTGGCAACACGCGCTTTGGCGGCAAGCGGCGCTCGCCTTCCTGCTCGGCATCGAATTGGCCGGAGACGATCTCAGAGAAATCACGGGGCACGAAGGCTTCTGCTGTGGCTTCAGGCGCGTCTGCAGCATGCTCGGCTTGCTGCTCGTTGCTCTCATTGCGGCTTTGCTGATCATCAGCATCCGAGTAGGATTCGCTCTCAGCAGCGCGGTGAGTCACTTTCGTCTCGATTTGCTGCAGCGGTTCCTGCGCAGTATGTGACGCGGCCAACGCAGCTTGCGCATCCGCTTCGATTTGTGCTTTGGTGCGGCGCACTCTTTTTTTCACTTCTGGGGCTTCGCCACTGGCTTCTTCAACAGAAGCAGGCGCTGCATCAATAGCCTCTTTCGGTTTACGTGGCGCTCTTTTTTTAGGAGCATCTTGCGCAGATTCTGTGCCGGCTATCGGCTGATTTTCTTCTAAATTGTCAGACATGTCTTGTACTTCGTTCATGGTGCTTTGTGAGGTTCTGCGCTGTCGGCAGGCGATTCGTGATCTTGGGTTTCAACGGTGGCGAGGGCTTCGTCCAATGGCAACTCGGCGGATGGCTCGGTTTCCGGCTCGGCATCCATCCCTGTGTCCATGCCCGGGAGTGGCATATCCAAACTCTCCAGCGCCTTCGCTTGAAGTTGCGGATCGCTGAGCACGGGAAGCTGATCGAGCGATTCCAAACCGAGATCATCTAAAAACTGCCGCGTGGTGGCAAACAGCGCAGGGCGGCCAACGGTTTCGCGGTGGCCAATCGTCTCGACCCAGCCGCGATCTTCCAGCTGCTTGATGATGAGACTGTTAATTGTCACGCCGCGAATGTCTTCCATATCGCCACGCGTGCAGGGCTGGCGGTAGGCGATGATGGCCAGAGTCTCCAGTGTGGCGCGGGTGTATTTGGGCGGTTTCTCAGGATTCAAGCGATCAAGATACGAGCGCATCTCAGGGCGGCTTTGGAAGCGCCATCCGCTGGCAATATGCACCAGCTGCACGCCGCGCTGCGCCCAATCGAGTTGCAAATCTTCCAAGAGGCTCTTGATCGTGTCTGCACCGAGCTCGTCGGAAAACAGGGTGCGCAACTCGGCCACCTTGAGCGGCTGGCTCGCGCAAATCAAAGCCGTCTCCAAGACACGCTTTGCGTCAGTTGTATTCATCGCTTGGATGTTCCCAAAATGATGTATTCGTAGGGCGACCGCAAATGGCCGCTAGGTTTTCAAGGTCAAAAACAAGGGGGGCGAGGCTATTAGCAACTCGCTAGCCAATTTGGCTCATCAATTCTTTGATTTTTGCACTGCTTCCCGCAGCACCATCAATCAGCTATATTGTAGCCCAAACCCAGCACCTCACAAGCTTGGCGCATATCGGCTGGCAAACCGGCTTCGAACACCATCTCTTCGCTCGTGATCGGATGGGTAAAGGCCAAGCGCTCGGCATGCAAGCCTTGGCGCTCCAAGCCCCCTGCTGGGCGGCCTCCGTAAATGGCGTCTGCTATCAAGGGGTGATGCACATGAGCCGCATGCACGCGAATCTGATGCGTGCGCCCCGTGTGCAAAATGCAGCGAAGCAGGCAGAAAGCATCAGCAGAGATCTCATCAGTGCTGCTTTTTGAGGCTTTGTTTAATGCTCTTTGGGCATCTTCCCGGCGTAAATATTGCGCAGAGTGCTCTGAATTTGAGAGCAATTCAAAATCTGTGGTGGCTTCTTTGCCTGGATATTGCGCCAAATCCACCACCGCCATGCGCTGGCGATTGCGCGGATCGCGCCCAATCGGCGCATCCACCTGCCTCGGGCTCATGCCCTGCCACGGGTAATGCGCCATCGCCAAATACTGGCGTTTGACTTCCCGCGCCGCAATCATGCGGATCAGCGCATCCATCGCCTCCCGCGTACGCGCCACCACCATCAGGCCAGAAGTATCCTTATCCAGCCGATGCACGATGCCAGCGCGCGGCAGCAAGGTATGGCACTCATGATGCGCCAGCAGGCCGTTGAGCAGCGTGCCGCTCCAGTTACCCGCAGCGGGATGCACCACGAGACCGGGCGCTTTGTTGATGATCATCAAATGCGGATCTTCATGCACCACGGTCAGTGTCTTGGCCACTGCCGCATCAGGATGGAATGCTGTGTCTTGCGGCAACGGCCTTTGGCGCACGATCAGCTCTTGCCCCGCTTTGAGCTTGCTAGCTGCCTTGCTCGCACTCACCCCGCCAATCAGTACATCGCCGCTGTCGATCAGTTGTTGCAAAAAGCTGCGCGAAGAATCGGGCAAGAGCTGAGCAAGCACGCGATCGAGCCGCTCGCCATGATGCTCATGACCGACTGAGAAGCTGTGCTCCTGGGTTTGGTGGGCTGCGTCCGGACTGCTTACTGGCGCAAATCCGATCTCGTCTAGCTCGTCGTCTGAGGCTATGCCGCTCGATATAATCATTTCAGTACTTTTGGATCTTGTAATGTTTGGATTATCAACCCTCCGTGTGATTGGCTACGCCAGCCTTGCCTTGCTCGCCGCTTGTTCTAGCAAGCCGGCAGCAGACCGTACCGATGCTTGGAGCCCCAACAAGATCTACGCCGAAGCCCAAGACGAAGCCAAATCTGGTGCTTGGGACAAAGCGATTCCCCTGTTTGAGAAGCTAGAAGGCCGTGCCGCTGGCACGCCGCTGGCCCAGCAAGCCCAGCTAGAAAAAGCCTTCGCTCATTACAAAGCCAATGAGCCCGCCCAAGCCTTGGCCACGCTGGATCGCTTCAAAAAGCTCCACCCAGCCAGCCCCGGCATGGATTACGCACTTTACTTGCAAGGCCTGATCAACTTTAACGACAACCTCGGCATCTTCGGCTTCATCGCTAAGCAAGATCTCTCCGAGCGCGATCAAAACGCCGCCAAAGAATCCTTCGAAGCCTTCAAAGAACTCGTTACCCGCTTCCCGGACTCCAAATACACTCCCGATGCAACAGCCCGCATGACGTACATCGTCAACTCGCTTGCGCAATACGAAGTGCATGTGGCGCGCTACTACTACACCCGTAACGCCTACGTCGCCGCGATCAACCGCGCGCAAACAGCCGTGACGGATTATCAAAACGTGCCCGCAGTGGAAGAAGCGCTCTATATCATGATGCTGAGCTACGAAGCTTTGGGCATCACTCAATTGCGCGATGATACAAAGCGCGTACTCGAAAAAAACTTTCCGAAGAGCGAGTATTTAGCGCGTGGCTTCAAGGCTAAAGATTCGCCCTGGTGGAAGATTTGGTAAGTTTTTCCGGCCGTTGACGGGGTTCTTGACTGCGAGCCAAAAAGCAGCCAGCGTAAAAACTACAAAATGTACCTTGACAAATCCTCGTTCTGGCTCAGCTCTGACAGTCGCTCGTTCACATAAGCTGAATCAATCACCACTGTCTGCCCACTGAGCTTGGTCGCGGTAAAGCTCACCTCATCGAGCAAGCGCTCCATCACCGTCGCTAAACGGCGCGCACCAATATTTTCCGTGCGCTCATTCACATCAAACGCAATCTGCGCCAAGCGCTTAATCGCCTCCGGCTTGAAATCAAGCGTCACCTGCTCAGTGGCCAACAGCGCCTGATATTGCTTCACCAAAGACGCATGTGTGCTCTGCAAAATAGCTTCGAAATCCTCCACCGAGAGGGATGACAACTCCACACGAATCGGGAAGCGCCCCTGCAGCTCAGGAATCAAATCGCTGGGCTTTGCCAGATGAAACGCGCCGCTCGCAATGAATAGCACATGATCGGTTTTCACCGGCCCGTATTTGGTAGACACGCTTGTGCCTTCCACCAGCGGCAGCAAATCGCGCTGCACACCTTGGCGAGAAACTTCTGCGCCACTGCTTTCTGAGCGCGAAGCCACTTTGTCAATCTCGTCGATAAACACGATGCCGTTTTGTTCTAAATTATTCAGCGCCTGCGTCTTGATCTCTTCTTCATTGACGAGCTTTCCCGCCTCTTCGTCAGTGAGCACTTTCAAAGCCTCGCAGATTTTCATCTTGCGCGCCTTTTTCTTGCCTCCCCCGAGCTGGCCAAACATGCCTTTGAGTTGTTCCGTCATCTCCTCCATGCCAGCAGGCCCCATCACTTCCAGCTGAGGCCGAGGCGCATCCACTTCCACTTCAATCTCTTTATCATCCAGATTACCTTCGCGCAGCTTCTTGCGAAAAGCTTGGCGTGTAGCATTCTCCGGCGTCTCCACCACCGAGCCGGTTCCGAAGCCTACTTCTTGGCGCGGCGGCGGTAAGAGAATATCGAGCACGCGCTCTTCGGCAGCATCTTGCGCGCGAGTGCGCACGCTTTTCACTGCGGCTTCGCGCGTCATCTTGACAGCCACATCGGCCAGATCGCGCACGATGGAATCCACATCTTTGCCCACATAGCCTACCTCTGTGAACTTCGTGGCCTCCACCTTGATGAAAGGCGCATCAGCAAGCTTGGCCAAGCGGCGCGCGATCTCGGTTTTGCCTACACCGGTAGGGCCAATCATCAGAATGTTTTTCGGCGTGATCTCGCCGCGCAGTTTGGTATCGACTTGACTACGTCTCCAACGATTGCGCAGCGCAATCGCCACGGCACGCTTGGCATCATTTTGGCCAACAATGAAGCGATCCAACTCAGAAACAATTTCTTGCGGGGTCATGGAAGACATAGAGGAAGTTTCAAAAATCTGCAAAAACAGCAACAGATGCTGCCACGAGTTACGCCGATGTTACGCAATGACATGCACTCTCACACAAGAACAGCAGAAGATCAAATCTTCATTGGCACAAGCGTAAGAACATGACAAACACAACATTGACCACAGCCACCGAAAAAGCTCCCCAGGAGTTAGCAGACACTGTGCTTTTTGGTGAGAATCACGGCTCACAGCCGTTGATTATCCCTGCAAGTGATGCCAAGTGGGTTTGGCCCGCAGGTCTGAGCGCTCTGCTGGCTGCTTGCGGCGGCGGTGGCGGTGGAGGAGTAAGCGGCGGCGGTGCAGGTTCAGCCAACTTCCCGGCTGTAGCCTCGGCAAACAATTTACCCGGCTCTGGTGGCAACCCACCAGCAAGAGTGGCCATCGATCAGCAGCCCAGCGCTATCGATGCTGCCCGCTTTCTCACACAAGCCAGCTTTGGCATGCAATCTACACAAGAGGTGCAGACGCTGCGCGAAAAAGGCTATCCGCTGTGGCTTTGGGAGCAGATCAACACCGGCACGATGTTGCACACCAGCTATCTGGATCAGCAAAAGCTGCGCAACGTGGACGATAAAGGCAAGGCCAATGAAACCGAAGAGATGAGCTACGAAGCCGTTTGGCAGCAGTGGCTCTTTGGTGCAGATCAGCTCAGAGGCCGAGTGGCTTTCGCGCTCTCTCAGATCATGGTGATCTCCAATGTGGCACCCGACATCCGGCCCTACGCCATGAGCAGCTACATGGACATACTCAACAAAAATGCCTTCGGTAACTACCGTCAACTCTTAGAAGATGTGACTCTGCATCCAGCGATGGGGTACTACCTCAACATGCTGAACTCTGAGAAAGACGATCCAGACACGGGCGCTCATCCCAACGAAAACTACGCCCGCGAAGTCTTGCAGCTGTTTTCAATTGGTTTGGTCAAGCTCAATTCCGATGGAAGTGCGCAGGTGGACGCCGCTAACAAACCGATTCCCAGTTACGACGAATCCATCGTGCAAGGATTTGCGAAAGCTTTTACTGGCTGGACCTATCCCAACGCTACCGGCTGGGATGAGGCGGACGAAGAAGTGGCAGCGGCTTGGACGAGCGCGATGAAGCCCTTTGCCAGCAAGCATAGCCCTGAGAAAAAGAAGCTGCTCAATGGCGCGGAAATCAGCGGGGGTGGCACGCCACAAACCGATATGAAGGCCGCGCTAGACAACATCTTTAACCACCCGAACGTCGGCCCATTCATCAGCCGCCAGCTGATTCAACGTTTGGTCACGAGCAATCCGAGCAAGGCCTACATCAGCCGTGTTGCCAGCATCTTTAATGACAATGGCAGTGGCGTGCGAGGCGATCTTCGTGCCGTCGTCGCAGCGATCTTGCTCGATACCGAAGCGCGCAGCGCCACACTTCCCGCCAATTTCGGAAAGCAGCGCGAACCTGTGATGCGCTTTGCCAATTTCCTGCGGGCACTCAACGCAAAATCGGCCAACGGCCGCAACTCCATTCACTATTTGGAAAGTGCAGACAACGGCTTGGGCCAAAGCCCTCTGCTCTCGCCCAGTGTGTTCAATTTCTTCTCCCCCAACTTCCGCCCTGCAGGAAAGATTGCCGCAGCAGGTTTGGTCGCGCCAGAGTTTCAAATCACCACGGAGACGACTGTGGTGGGTGGCCTGAATTTCTTTGCCAACCTGTTCAACAACGGCGGATACGGCGATGAAGACAGCAAGCTCAAGCTCAACACTGCTGGGCTCGAAGCCAAAGCAGGCGATGCAAATGCTTTGATTGCCGATCTGAACACCTTGTTTTGCAACGGCCAAATGAGCACGGCGCTGCAAACGCGTTTGCGCACCATGATCAATGCGATCAACACCAATGACAAATCTTATCGTGTGCGGGCCAGCCTGATTCTCATCAGCCTCTCACCCGATTTCGTGATCCAGCGCTAAGCCAAGATACATCAAGGCCAAAAAATGAATATGAACAACATCACCAAACGCGATTTCCTCAAAGCGAGTGCCGCCTTCGGCTTAGGCAGTGCGGCCAATGTGTTCTCCAGCTTTGAGGCGCTGGCGCAAACCGCTCAGACCGAAGACTACCGAGCACTCGTCTGCGTCTTCATGTTTGGCGGCAATGACTCCAACAATATGCTGATCCCCACAGATGGCGCTGCATACAGCCGCTATGCCACGGCGCGCAGCAATCTTGCGCTGCCTGTGGCCTCTTTGTTGCCGATTACTCCCAGCAATGGCTCGGCAAAGTTCGGGTTGCATCCATCCATGACGGGAATTGCCAATCTGTTTACGGGCAGCGCCACAGACGCTCCAAAAGCGGCCTTGGTTGCCAACGTTGGCCCACTCGTCGTGCCCACTACCAAAGCGCAATGGGAAGCGCGATCTGTGCCTTTGCCGGACAATTTGTTTTCTCACTCGGATCAGCAATCGCAATGGCAATCTGCACAATACGAGCGCCCCACCAATGGATGGGGTGGGCGCTTGGCAGAGCGCTTGATCGATGACGGTACCGTCAACCGAGGCTACAGCGTTCTATCTGTCACAGGCGGCAATTTGTGGGAAACGGGCGATCGCAGTCTGTCTGCCTACAAAGTCTCGGCCAGCGGTAACTTTGGCTTTGATTTCTACAACCCCACGGGTAACGATCCTCTGTCGATGGCGATTACCGAGACCATGGCCACACCATATAGCCATCTCTTTGAGCAAGGCTTCGTGGATGTGATGGGGCGCTCCATTGAAGTGCAGCGGATTTTGTCGAGCGCTCTGCAAGGCACAACGCTGACCACGGTGTTCCCCAACACAGGCTTAGGCAACCAAATGCGCATGGTGGCGCGCTTGATTGCCGCTAGGCAAAAGCTAGGCCTCAAAAAGCAATGCTTCTTCTGCAGTATCGGCGGCTTTGATACACATGGTGAAGATCAGCTCACCCGCCAAGCCGAACTGCTGGGCAATGTGAGCGGGGCGATCAGCGCGTTTTATGCAGCGACAAAAGAGCTCAATATTCAGGATAACGTCACGACTTTCACGGCTTCTGATTTCAACCGCACCTTTACCTCCAACGGCCAAGGCTCTGATCACGGCTGGGGCAGCCATCACATCGTCGTAGGCGGCAAAGTGCAAGGCGGCAAGCTCTTTGGCAGCTTCCCGGATCAAACCGTGCGCGGACCGCAAGATTCTGGCGGCCAAGGCAACTGGATTCCGACGACTTCGACCGAGGCGTATGCCGCGACCTTGGGGCGCTGGTTTGGAGCTGGCGATGATGTCCTTGCTCAGGTGTTTCCGCGCTTGTCGGGATTCAATTCCAACGTGGGCTTTCTGGGTTGATGTTGCTTAGGTAACAATTTTCGACATCAACCGCCTATCAAAGCTTGTTAGCCGTTTATCGCTATGAGTATGCAGCCGATTACGCCAATGACAATTTGGTAACGATTTAGTTCCAGCGTTAGGCAAATTGATCTCTAAGCTAGAGACTTCCAGCCATAACGAATGTGTTTCATATGCAAGACCTTGCCGACAAAAAAGTTCTTTTACCAGTAGATGATAGGGAACCCAAGTCATCGAGCGCCTTGTCTGCGACTGCAGACAGCGCTTCGACGAGCGAGGGGAAAACTTTAGGTTTATCTCCTGCTGGTTTGTCTGTCATGGCTGCAGCCTTGCTCTCCGCTTGCGGTGGCGGTGGTGACCAAGGCGCAGCGGCTACTGCTGGTACTGGCGCAGGAACAGGAACAGGAACAGGAACAGGAACAGGAACAGGAACAGGAACAGGTACGGGTACGGGTACGGGTACGGGTACACCGACACGGGCTGAAGCTTCGCGGTTTCTAGGCCTGAGCAGCTTCGGTGCTACTGACGCCAGCATCGACGACGTGGTCAAACTCGGTTATCGCGGATGGGTGGACTGGCAGTTCACCTTGCCGCAGAAGCTGCATATGGACCATATCGATTACTACGTGAATACAGCCAACCCTGGGCAGGATGCTTGGAGATACGCTACCAATCTGCGCGATTCGTTTTACATGCAGGCCTTGCGCGGCTCTGACCAAGTGCGCCAGCGTGTGGTGTTTGCGCTGTCGCAAATCTTCGTCGTCTCGATGGCCAGCAACCAGGTTGTTGATCGCTCCAGCTGCCACACCAGTTTCATGGATATGCTCGGCCGCAACGCCTTCGGCAACTTCCGTACCCTGCTGGAGGACGTGTCCACACACGGGATGATGGGCGTTTACCTTTCTCACCGCGCTAACGAAAAAGAAGACCCGGTGAAAGGCTCGTCGCCCGATGAGAATTACGCACGCGAGGTCATGCAGCTGTTCTCGATAGGCTTAGTACAACTCAACGCTGACGGAACGCCGAAGCGCGACAACAATGGCAACACGATCCCCACCTACAGCAATGCTGACGTTTCTGGCTTGGCCAAGGTTTTTACGGGCTGGAGCTGGGTGCCCAGAGACAGCAGCAACTACCGCTTCTACGAGGACTTCCCGCCTCGCAATATTCAAGTCCAGCCGATGGTGCCCTATGAGCAGCATCACTCGACCTCGCCAAAGAGCTTCCTTGGCGTGACCATACCCGCCGGCATCACAGCGCGGCCTAGCCTGCGTACCGCGCTCGATACGCTGTTCAATCACCCCAATACAGCTCCATTTATCGGCCGCCAGTTGATTCAGCGGCTGGTGACGAGTAACCCTTCCAAGGCCTATGTGTCGCGGGTCTCTGCGGCATTTGCCAACAACGGCAGCGGAGTCAGAGGCGACATGAAAGCCGTGATACGAGCCATCCTGCTGGACGACGAAGCTCGCCTGCCCGCCAAGCCTGGCGATGGCCGCAACGGCAAAGTTCGCGAGCCTGTGCTCCGCGTGACCGCTTGGGCACGAGCTTTTGAGGCCAGCTCGAAAACGAATGAGTTCCGCATCCGCCAAACCGGGCAGATCGGCCAATCGACGATGGAAGCGCCTTCGGTGTTTAACTTTTATCGCCCCGGTTTCGTGCCGCCGGGCTCCGCGATTGCCACTGCGGGGCTGGTGGCGCCAGAGCTGCAGATCAATACCGAATCCCAGGTGACGTCGTATTTGAATTTCATGTCGAACGCTGTCGAGAAGGGCACTGGTGACAGCAATGACGTGAGCTGTAGCTATGCGGCAGAAGTGGCCTTGGCATCAAACCCCACCGCGCTGATTGATCGGGTGGATCTGCTGCTCACCGGCCAAAGGCTGAGCACAGCGACCCGCAATGCGATGCGCAAGGCCATCGAGTCGGTGCCAGCCACATCTGCTCTGCAACGCGCACGTACAGCCGTGCTTCTCGCCGTGTGCAGCCCCGAATTTCTGGTTCAAGTTTGAAGGTCAAGGCATGAAAAAAACTTACACATCCAACCCTGGCCGCCGCCACTTCCTGAAATCTGCGACGCAGTACACCGCCATGGGTGCAGCTGCGCCCATCGCACTCAACCTCGCCGGTATTCAGGCTGCGGCAGCGCAGAGCAACGAAGACTATCGCGCCTTGGTGTGCGTGTTCCTCTTTGGTGGCAACGACCAAACCAGCACCGTGGTGCCCTTTGATAGCGCCGAGTTTTCGGCGATGGCCAAGGCACGCGGCAGCATTGCTCGGCCAGCTGCGGACTTCATTTCTCTGGGCAACGTGGCCTCGCAGGGCAACCGCAGCTTTGCAATTGCCAAAGAGCTCTCTCCGCTGGCAGACCTTTACTCGAAGCAAAAGCTGGCGATCGTGGCCAACGTGGGGCCCATGTACGATCAGCTGACCAAGGCCAAATTCGAGGCCGGCTCGCCTGGTGTCCCGCCGCAATTGTTCTCACACAACGACCAGCAATCGGTGTGGCAGTCCTCTGGGGTTGAGGGCGCGACTGTTGGCTGGGGCGGGCGCTTCGGTGATCTGCTAGCGTCGAGAAACGGTAGCAACTCCCTGTTTACCTCGATCTCAGCCAACGGCACGGCCGTCTTTCTTTACGGCAACACCGTCCAGCAATTCCAAATCGACAGTGGCGGGCCCGCGTCCGTCTCTTCTCTGGACAGGCTTTACGGCTCTACAGATGCGGGCGCAGCTCTGAGGGAGATCATCACCGCCAGCCCAAGCCCACTCTTTGAGTCTCACTTGGGTGAGGTCACGAGGCGCTCGCTCAAGGCCAACCAAGCCTTGAAAGATGTCCTCGCCGTGGCTAAGCCGCTCGCAACCACGTTCGATGAAACCAACTCCTTGGCTAAGCAATTGCGAATGGTGGCAAGGCTGATCTCGGTACGCAAGGGTCTGGGCATGGGGCGTCAAGTGTTCTTCGTCGGCATGGGTGGCTTCGACAGTCACAGCGGGCTGGTGAAAGATTTGCCCGGCCTGCACACCAAGGTCGCAGATGCCATGGCCAGCTTCTATGCCGCGACCTTTGAATTAGGCATAGACAATCTGGTAACAACCTTCACTGCCTCAGACTTTGGGCGCACGCTTACCAGCAACGGCGACGGTTCTGATCACGGATGGGGCGGCCACCAATTCGTCATGGGCGGTGCGGTCAAGGGTGGCACGATCGTCGGCACTTATCCCAGCGTCGCGTTAGGTACGGCAGAGGATCTGGGCCGAGGTCGCTTGTTGCCCACGACGTCAACGACACAGCTTGCAGCCTCACTAGGCACTTGGTTCGGCGTGCCGACGGGCTCTCTAGCTGATGCGCTGCCCTATTACAGCAAGTTCGCCAGTGCTAATAAGCTGGTTCTGTTTTAGGCATTCAGGATGAATATTGGCATATTGCCGGCATAAATACTGCGCGAGATGCTATTGAATTAATAGTCAACCCAAAGTCTCAATCGTGTGATGCATATTCGTATAGATGCAAAGCTCGCCTGCTATCTCTAAGGATTTCTTCACAATCTCTGGCGCAGACAGGGTTGTGTTATCGAGTAGCGCCTTCGCACTCGCCTGCGCATACGCACCGCCTGAGCCGATAGCGATGATCCCGTGCTCGGGCTCAAGCACATCGCCATTGCCAGTGATGATCAAGGACGCTTCATGGTTGGCGACGGCAAGCATTGCTTCTAAACGGCGCAACACGCGATCTGTACGCCAATCTTTGGTGAGCTCAATCGCAGCGCGTACCAAATGGCCTTGGTGCTTTTCCAGCTTACCTTCAAAACGCTCAAAAAGTGTGAATGCGTCGGCAGTAGCGCCTGCAAAACCTGCCACCACGCGATCATGATAAAGCTTGCGCACTTTGCGTGCTGTACCTTTGATGACGATATTGCCCAGCGTTACCTGACCATCACCACCAATAGCGACTTGCCAGCCCTGCTCCGTTTTGCGGCGCACGCTCACAATCGTTGTGCCATGAAACTGTTCCATGCTTATTGCCCTGAAATATGGAGCGCTGCAAAAAAAAGAGCCGCGAAAAATCAATCAGTCCGCGTTATCACTTTAGCGTGTTCGCTAATACCGATGACGTGAAAGAAGGCTGCAACCAAGCGATGCACATCGGTGAACTGGACAATGCGGCCTTCAGCCTGCCGAACTGTGACCCAATTGAGCAAACTGCCCGCAGCAGAAAAATCCACGCGCACGAGCTTCGCACAAGAAATTATCATCATGTCAGCACCCGTCAGGCGAGCTTCCAGCTTATCCAATACGGGCTTGGGCTCGCCCATGATTTGGCCTGACAGCTCAACTGTGGCCAGCTGCGCTGTGACCATCGATGTGCCACCTTCAGTGTGCATTTCGGACATGATGGAATCGTGCGTGACCTCGCCAACGATGGTGTGCCCGACACCAGTATTGCCTTCATCATCAAGAATTTTGAAATCGCAGCGCGATGCTTCCCAGGAAGGCGGCGAGACTTCATAAGTTACACAAAAATCTAATGCTGCTAGCTCAAATTCATCGGGACGATGCGCAACACGCATGTACGTCATCAGCAAATCCCAACGCGCTTTGTCCACCGTTTGCACGCCAGATGGCGTGCCTTGGCGCAGCACATCTTCCAGTTTTTGCGCATGCGCGATACGCAGTTGTACAGGTTGCATTGCCCATCCGAGCATGAGCTTGGTGAGAGGTGCCACGGCATTGTCTTCGATGGTTTGAAGCGATCGCCAATCCAGCGTCCAAGGCATGGGGGCTTTGGCCAAAGCGGCGCTCAATGCAGCCAAGGTTTGGATACCAAAAATAGCCGGGCTTTTCCAGTCAGCCTTTTTGGAGCTTGTTGGCTCCGCTGGCTCCGTGCCGGTCATTTTGCTGACCATATCGGGTATGGAGAACCAATTGGGAGCAGAACGGTTGAACTTGGCTGCAAAATCCAGCGCTAGGCTTTCAAAGCGATCATATTGTCCGGTAGCACGATACAGATCAAACAAGGCCAACCAAGTCTCTTCATGCTGATGTCGAGGCCCGCGCGGACTCACAGCCTCGAGCAGGCCGGATTCAGCGCCGCTGTCATCAAGATTGGCAAAACGTATGGCGGCCTCCTCCAGCTCAGGGTCATGCTGCACCTCGCCAACCTCTACAGCAAACAGCTTGGATGCTGAGAAGCCAGTCGGCGAGTTCGATGCGTCGTAGGACGCTGCAAGGCCGCCAATACTTTTTGATTGAACCGGTGCAGTAGCTGTTTTGGCAGCAGCAGGAATGGACGGAGCAACTGGCGCTGGCGTTACCTTGCCCATCGCAGAGCCAGCCATTGCGTTTGATGAGGCAGCTGGTGGCGTAGTTTTGATAATCGGCTTGCTGGCATTGAGCGCTTCGGGCGTGAAATCAAAGGCGTTCTTATCGTTGCTCGCGGCTGGCTTTGCCGCTGGAGGTTCAGCAGGAGCAAATAGGTGTGGTGCAGTTGTGTAGTTGAGTGGCGCTGGGGGTGCTGGGGGTGCTGCTGGTGCATCGGCTAAAGGTGTTGCAAGCGTAGTGATAGTAGGTACGCCTATTGGCGCGCCTGGAGATCCTGGCCTGGGGATCAATTTGGCAGCGCTGCGTGCCACGCTGCTACCAAGATCATCCGGTGCAGTTCGTGCAAATGCCAAGGTGTTGGCTACCGCAGCCGATTTAGCAGCCATGCTATTGGGCGGAGGATTGGAGGTGATATCGGATGCAGAAAAATCTGAGGCCTGATTGATACTGCTTGCACCGCCAGGGCCGCCATGCTTGGTTTTCCACCATTGCATCGACATTTGCGCTTCGATTTCATCGATCTTCTTGAGCGTCATCGCCCGATCATCTGGGCGTGAAGGCATCGAGCTTTGAAAGAAAGAGGGACGCGCAACACTGTCTGTGGGCCCTCCGCTACCTACGATCTCCCGATTGCGCAACTTGCGCAACATGTCAAATTCTCGCTTGCGTACAAAATCGTTACGCCTCTTGCGCTCAATCATTTCTTTGAGCGCTTGCTTGCTCAAGCTTCCATCTTTGGCAGAGGTAGGATCATCCAATTCATTCCACTGCGTGCCTGGGCTACGCACGAACTTCACCATCTTGGAGAACAAGCCGCCGGGTGAGGTGTCTTCTTTTGCCATGTGGATGCTGGATGTTGCTTCTAGTCTAGCGGGATTTTGTGCTGCTTAGCAAAACCCTAGTCACCAAACATCTTTTGCTTCAGTTCGCGTCGCTGCTGAGCCTCTAAAGAAAGCGTCGCAGTGGGTCGAGCTATCAAACGTGCCACGCCTATAGGTTCGCCTGTTTCATCACAGTAGCCATATTCTTCCGCATCAATGCTTTGAATCGATTGCTCGATTTTCTTGAGCAGCTTGCGTTCGCGATCACGGGTGCGCAACTCGAGCGCATGCTCTTCTTCGATCGTTGCACGATCTGCAGGATCAGGCACGATAGATGTGTCTTCACGCAAGTGCTCCGTGGTCTCGCCAGCATTAGAGAGAATGCCATTTTTCAGGGCGACGAGTTTCAAGCGGAAAAAAGCCAATTGCTTGGCATTCATGTATTCGCCATCAGGCATGGCAATCACTTCATTGTCAGTGAGCTGCTCAGCGGTTTTGGTTTTCCAGTTATTGACTAATTTTGCGTCTTTTTTGATGACGACTTGGGGTGGCGGTACGAGAACAGGTGCGGACATGGTGAAACTGGCCTTGGCCGCAGTGTTGCCACCATGTGGTGACATATCAGAGGGCGAAGGCGCATAAGAGGGGACGACCCGCGAGCCCGCCTTGGTTTTAGGCGGAGCGGGAGGAGGTGCAACTGGCTTAGCAGGCACAGGAGTGACTACAGCTTTCGGCTGCACTTTGGAAGGAGTTGGAACAGATTTAGGACTTGCTTTGACAGGAGTCTTAGGGGGTGTTTTGACAGGTGCTTTTGCAGGTGTTTTAGCTACTGATTTAGCAGGAGTTTTAACGGGTGCTCTGGCCACGGGCTTGGCTGCTTTTTTGGCAGGTGCTTTCGCGGTAGGTTTGGTAGATGCTTTCAATGAAGCCTTAGGTAATGGTTTGGCTGGAGCCTTGGAGGCTGATTTCGCTGGTGCTTTGCCAGCTGGTTTGGCCACGGGTTTGGAAGCCGGTTTGAGCGCAACTTTTTTAGCAGTAGGCTTTTTGGCCACTGGTTTGGCTGCAGGCTTCGCTTTGAGAGCAGATTTTGAAGCAGGTTTTGAGTTTGCTTTTTTTGCAACAAGTTTGACTGCTGGCTTGGCTTTGGCCTTGACTGGACTTTTGGCTGCCGATTTACTGACTACTTTTGACTTCTTGGCTGGGGCTTTCACTTCTTGTCTCCTCGCGGCAGCTGCTTGGGCTTTGTCTGAATCAGCCCGCGCTACTGAATCATTCGGATATATACCGCTTTTCCTATGATCCACCGATTGGGCGTCGGCGCGCGATTGTAGCGACTTCCCTGCGCCTATTCCCATCATTTTGAAAAATACTTCGATCAAAACAGCCTCCAGACCAAAATGTCATCATAAGTGACAATCTGCATAAATCATGCATCTGCCGCCAAGCATTGCTCCAGGCCTTGCAAAAAGATGTCTTTAGGCAAATCCAAGCCAATAAATACCATTTTGCTCATGCGCTGCTCGCCCGGCTCCCATTTTGGCCCGAGATCGGAGCCCATGAGCTGGTGCACGCCTTGGAAGATCACTTTACGCTCCGTGCCCTTCATGCTGAGCACGCCTTTGTAGCGCAGCATCCGGGGGCCATACACATTCACAATCGCGCCAAGGAAGTCTTCCAGTTTGGCTGGATCAAAGGGTTTTTCTGAGCGAAACACGAAGCTTTTCACATCATCGTCGTGGTGATGATGATGGCCATGGCTGTCGTGGGCATGGCTGGGATGATCGCAATGCTCACCGTGTTCATGGTCGTGGTGGTGGTGATCGTGATCGTCGGCCTTTAGGAAATCAGGATCGATGTCGAGCTTGGCATTCAAATTGAAACCGCGGAGGTCAAACACTTCGCTGATTTTCACATCGCCAAAATTCGCGGTGCGCATCGGCGCGCGAGGGTTCATGTGTTTTAAGCGATGAATCAGCGCATCGACCTCATCTTTAGCCACCAAATCGCTCTTGCTGATGAAGATTTGATCGGCAAAACCCACTTGGCGGCGTGCTTCTTGTCGGTCGTTGAGCTGATTGGTAGCATGCTTTGCATCCACCAATGTGAGCACAGAATCAAGCAGGTATTGCTCTGCAATTTCATCGTCCATGAAGAAGGTCTGAGCCACCGGACCCGGATCAGCCAAGCCTGTGGTTTCGATGACTACTCGCTCGAAATCCAGCTCACCTTTGCGCTTTTTCTCGGCTAAATCGCGCAGAGTCGTACGCAGGTCTTCGCGAATTGTGCAGCAAATGCAGCCATTACTCATCTGAATGATCTGCTCATTCGTGTCCGAGACCAAGATATCGCTATCAATATTCTCCTCGCCAAATTCGTTTTCAATGATGGCGATCTTCTGCCCATGCGCCTCGGAAAGCACGCGTTTGAGCAAGGTGGTTTTGCCGGCACCTAGGAAGCCGGTGAGGATGGTGGCGGGAATCAAAGCCATAAAAATCCAATGAAATCAATGAGTTAGTTGCAGAGCTGTGCCATTAGCGCTTTCTACATAAGGTGGGGAGTGTAGCGGGTAAATCAAGCTTGCGTTGCAGGTTGGTGCGCTTGTGGCCTGCGGGAGCCGAAGGCCAGTCTTGTACAGCACTACCGTTTATGTGCGTAGGTTATTCAGTTAGCCAACAGGCCGCGAAAATGCCTGAAACTCGTAGCCGCTCTATCCAAAAAGCAATCTTCAGAGCACTACAAAATAAATAGCGCCTTGCGCAATAAATACGCCGGCGAACAGCCAATTTGAGCAAAAATGAACAACAAAACTATTTCAAACCACCCTGCTTCATCCGAGCAAACAAATCTACTCCCATCTGCAGCATCAGTTCAGGCAAATCAATCATCACCCAGTTCTCGCGCAAGATGTCCCCTTCACGCCGCCACCAATCGGCCACGCGCATCGTGATGGGTTTGTTGGTGGCGGGCGCACCGAGATAGTCACCCGCATGCGTGGCATGCACGCTCGGCCAGCCAGTCGAGGCAATGAAATGCCCTTCTGAGATGCGGCTGATATGGTTGCCGCCCACGCGGTCTGGGAAGGCGTGAAGGAAAGGCTTTTGATGGTGCTTTTGAAAGCCCTCAACCTGGCGCGATGTTCCGATGCCGCAAGGCCCGTACCACATCATGTCGGGGTGCCAGAAGGCATGCATACCCATGCTTTTCAAGTCTTTTTGGTTGAAGGATTTGAGGCCGCCAATCATGCGGTCGAGGCTGTTCATGGAGAGCTTGGCTTGCGCAGGATCGCTCTCGCCTGGCAACAAGCCATCGTGCATCTGCGGCCCCGGCACGATGATTCGCCCTCCCGTGCTGCGCGGCAACACTTCAATGCCCGATTGCCGCATCACATCGACCAAATCAAGCAAGATGCGGGCATCCACGATTTTTCCGTTCTCCACGCGGTAGAACTCACCGATGCGCACCCACACCGTATCGCCTGTAGCAGGAATGCCCAGCCAATCGCCCACCATCGTGCCCATGAGATAGCCATGCGCCGTCACCCAGGTGCCTGCGCCGCCGCAAAAGCGGCCATCGAAATCGCCTGCGAAAAACAAATCACAACGGCGCTCTAAATTGGGAAAGGCTTTGAGCAGTGGCTGCCAGAATTTCGCATGCATCGCTTCAATGCCATGCACCTCGTTGATCGGGTGAAAAACATGGCACTGCGCATCGGCGCTGAAGTATTGCTCTAGGGCGGGGCGGGAATCTTGGCTTGTGGCAGCAGAGGCGGTGTTGCCGGGCAATTGCTGCATGTATTGCCAAACCAGTTGTTTGGCGTCTTGGAGGTATTTCATGCTCGTATTATTGCAAGCCTATGCATGAATCACAAATTTTTGCTGAATTTAGCGTTAACAAAGGGTAAATCCTAGTTCTGAGCTTCAGTTTTCGCTGAATAATAGATTTTTTGCATACGCATGCATTGCATCAACGGACTGACGGGAAAGAACTGACATGGCGATTCGTTATCTCAAACGCGGCAAAGACGCTCAGGCCAAATCGGAGGCCGACGCCAAGGTGCGCGCCACCGTGGAAGGCATTTTGAAAGACATTGAAGCGCGGGGCGATGAAGCCGTGCGCGAGTACAGTAAGAAATTCGACAACTGGGAGCCGGCTGACTTCCGTCTTTCCCAAGCAGACATTGAAAAAGCCGTGAAATCGCTCTCTGCGCGCGAGACGGAAGACATCAAGTTTGCGCAAAAACAAATCCGCACCTTCGCCACAGCGCAATTGCACAGCATGAAGGAAGTAGAAATCGAGACCATGCCGGGCGTGATTCTTGGCCACAAGCATGTGCCAGTGAGTGCAGTAGGCTGCTATGTACCCGGCGGCAAATATCCGATGATTGCTTCCGCGCATATGAGTGTGCTCACTGCCAAAGTGGCGGGGGTGAAGCGCATCGTCTCCACTGCGCCTGCGTTTCATGGCGCGCCGCATCCGGCCATCGTGACGGCTATGCATTTTGCGGGCGCGGATGAGATCTTGACGCTAGGTGGGGTGCAAGCTGTGGCCGCCATGGCCATTGGCACGCAGTCGATCAAGCCCGTCGATATGCTGGTCGGCCCCGGCAATATGTTTGTGGCTGAGGCCAAGCGCCAGCTCTATGGCCGCGTGGGTATTGATTTGTTTGCCGGGCCTACCGAGACTTTGGTGATTGCGGATGAAACAGTCGATGGCGAAATCTGCGCGGTGGATTTGCTGGGCCAAGGCGAGCATGGCCCCACATCGCCTGCGGTGCTGCTCACCAACAGCGAAAAACTCGCGAAAGACACCATCGCAGAAGTGGAGCGCCAGCTCAAGATTTTGCCGACTGCTGGCATCGCAGCGCTGAGCTGGGCGGAGTTTGGCGAAGTGATCGTCTGCGATACCTATGAAGAAATGCTGGAGAAAGCCGATGAGCTGGCTTCTGAGCATGTGCAAATCATGACCAGCCGCGACGATTGGTTTGCAGCGAATATGCAAAACTACGGTGCGCATTTCATCGGCCCACGCACCAATGTGGCCTATGGCGACAAAGTGATTGGCACGAACCACACGCTTCCAACGAACAAAGCAGCGCGCTACACCGGCGGCCTGTGGGTGGGCAAATTCCTCAAGACCTGCACCTACCAAAAAGTCACCACCAACGGAGCCAGCGCCTTGATCGGCGAATACTGCTCACGCCTTTGCCACATGGAGAACTTTGCAGGCCACGGCGAGCAGGCCAATATCCGCGTGCGCCGCTATGGCACACGTGCCGAGGTGCCTTGGTATGAACCGGTGCCTGCGCTATGAAAACGCCCAGCTTCCGCCTCGATGGCAAACGCGCCTTGGTCACCGGTGGCTCCAAAGGCATCGGTCTGGCTGCGGCACATGCGCTGGCGCAAGCAGGTGCGCAGGTGATGATCGTGGCACGCAATGCTCCTGAATTGATAGCGGCATGCGCCGCCGTTGCTGCGGAAAGTGGCATAAAAGCATCTGAAATGCACTATGAAGTCTTGGATGTGAAGGACAGCGCAGCCGTCGAGGCCTTCTTTCAAACGCAGGGCGCGTTTGACATCGTGATCAACAACGCTGGCACGACGCGCACCAAGCTGATTGATGAAGCCACCGATGAAGATTTAGATACGGTGATTGATCTCAATGTGAAGGCCGCTTTCTACGTGCTTCGCGCAGCCGCTCGTAGCTTGAAAGCAGCGGCTAAGCCCGGTAGCCTGATCAATATCTCCTCGCAAATGGGGCATGTGGGCGGCCCCAAGCGCACGATGTATTGCACCAGCAAACACGCGCTTGAGGGTATGACCAAAGCCTTGGCTTGGGAACTGGGCGCTCAGGGAATTCGCGTCAACAGCATCTGCCCGACCTTCATCGAGACTGAGCTGACTTCCACCATGCTCAACGATCCAGCGTTTAGGCAATACGTGCTCGGCAATATCGCCTTCGGCCGCCTAGGCCAGCTGGAAGAAATCATGGGTGCAGTCGTCTTCCTCGCCAGCGATGCATCGAGCCTCATGACGGGCAGTGCATTGATGCTCGATGGTGGCTGGACGGCGCGCTAAATCACCATGGTCAAAGCCGCCACCTCCGTTGACGTTGCCAAGCTCGCAGGAGTGAGTCAGTCCGCAGTGAGCCGCGCTTACACGCCCGGCGCAAGTGTGGCCGAGACGACGCGCAGCAAAGTGATGGATGCCGCGCGCAAGCTCGGCTATCGGCCGAATGCGATTGCTCGCACATTGATCACGCGCAAGAGCCGCATGATCGCCGTGGTGGCTTCGTATCTCGACAATCAGTTTTACCCCGTGGTGATTGAAAAGCTCTCGCAGCGTTTTCAAGAAGATGGCTACCATGTGTTGCTCTTCATCGCAGAAGCTCATCAGGAAGCTGACGAGCTTTTGATGCAACTCATGCAATATCACGTCGATGGCATCGTGCTGCTGAGCGCCACGCTCTCATCGGGCATTGCCAAGGATTGCGCAGATGCCGGCATCCCAGTGATTCTGTTTAACCGCATTGCACAGGCTGGCGGCACGGTTAATTCCGTGGCGAGCGACAATGAAACGGGTGGCCGCCTAGCAGCCGGAGCGCTGCTGGCTGCGGGGCATCTGCGCATCGGCTACATCGCTGGGATGGAAGATTCATCGACCAACCGGGATCGTGAAGCGGGTTTCAATGCGGAGCTTGCGGCCGCTGGCCAACGTGTGTTTGCGCGCACGGTAGGGCATTACAACTTTGAAGGCGCGCAAAACGCTGCACGGCAAATGTTCCAAAGCTGTGACGCGGCGCAGCGCCCCAGCGCCGTGTTTGTGGCCAATGATCACATGGCGATTGCAGTAATGGACACGCTGCGCGGTGAGCTCAAGCTGCGCGTGCCGCAAGATGTGGCGGTGATCGGCTTTGACAACGTGCCGCAAGCGGCCTGGGGCGGCTATTCTCTCTCCAGCATTGAGCAAGATGCCACGGCGATGATTGAAGCCACAGCGCGCATCATGCTGGAGCAAATTCAAGATGAAGCGGCACTGGCTCAGCATGTGAATTTGCCGGTGCGCTTGATTGAGCGCGGATCAACAGGTCAAACCGTATGAAGCCCACTCCCGCTTTCCACACTAGCGCCGCCATGCAAGGCTTTCATGCTGAATTCAAAAATTTGGATGATTACATCCGCATCATCACAAACCGAATCTGGGAAGACCGCCAGATCGAGACGATTCGCGACTATTACAGCCACCCATGCGGCGTGATCACACCTTCGGGCGCGACCACCGATGTGCAAAGCGTGATCGAAGGCACGAAGGCCACGCTCGCGCAGTTTCCAGATCGCCGCTTGCTCGCTGAAGATGTGATTGAGGCAGGCGATGCGCAGGCGGGCTTCCTCTCATCACACCGCATCATCAGCACCATGACGCATCTGGGCGATGGCAATTTCGGCCAAGCCACAGGCCAAAAAATACATGTGCGCACCGTGGCCGATTGTGTGTGCAAAGACAATCGTATCGTGCATGAATGGCTGGTGCGTGATCAAGGCGCGATTGCACAAGCAGTAGGCAGCACGCCGCAAGAGATGGCCAAGCGCTGGCTGGCCACGCGCAGCGGGCCGTTGCTTCCCCTGCCTCGACCTGCCGCCCCGCTCTGGTGGCGCAATCCGATGAGCGATGAGCCGCTGGCGCAGCGATATGCGAAAGCCGTTGGCCAAATGCTCAAAGGCGCAGGCCAAGACGACGCGCTCTACGACGAAGCCGCATGCAGCTTGGGGCCGGTGAATTCCATACACTATGGCCGCACTGAAATTCACAGCTTTTATGCAAGCATCGCAAGCAGCATCAGCGCGAGCAGCTATGAAATCGAGAGCAATACGTTCATGCCTGCAAGCAGCGCATCGGGCCGCCCGCCGCGCGTGGCGTTACGCTGGCGCTTGAAGGGCAAGCATACCGGCGTGGGGCGCTATGCCGCAGATGCACGTAACTCCCTAGATATTTTGGGCATCCAACATGCAGAATTCGTGAAGATCAACAACACGTGGCAAGTGCATCGCGAATGGGTGCTGATCGACGATGTGGCGGTGTGGATGCAGGTGCTGGATGGCACAGTTTCAAAGGAATAAAGACCATGGCTCGCGTACAACTCAAACACATTGCCAAGTCTTGGACGGCCAGCGGCAAAACCTCTATCGGCGTCAAAGAAATGTCGCTCGACATCGCCGATGGTGAATTCCTCGTGCTGCTCGGCCCCTCGGGTTGTGGCAAAACGACCACGATGCGCATGGTGGCCGGCTTAGAAGATGCCACGCAAGGCGAGATCTGGATTGGCGACAAAAAGGTCAATGATTTCGAACCCAAGGATCGTGATGTGGCCATGGTGTTCCAAAGCTATGGCCTGTATCCGAACATGACGGTGTACGAAAACATCAGCTTCCCGCTTCGCATTCGCGGCACGGCAGCTAGTGAGATTGATCCAGCAGTCAAACGCGCCGCTGAAAAAGTCGAGCTGATGGATTTTCTGGATCGTCGCCCTAAGGAGCTCTCTGGCGGGCAGCGCCAGCGCGTAGCACTCGCTCGCGCCATCGTTCGCCAACCGGCTGTGTTCCTCATGGATGAACCGCTCTCTAACCTAGATGCCAAGCTGCGCGTCTCGATGCGCTCACACATCAAGCATCTGCATCATGAGCTGAAGACGACGACGATTTATGTGACCCACGATCAAATCGAGGCCATGACCTTGGCAGACCGCGTGGTGGTGATGAGTAAAGCTGAAGTGCAACAGATCGGCACGCCTGAACAAATTTATAACGACCCGGCCAATCTCTTCGTCGCCGGCTTCATCGGCAATCCGTCGATGAATTTGGTCAAGGGTCGCCTCACGGCCGGCGTGTTTGAAGCTGAAGGCGTTCGCCTCCCTGGCTTTGGTTCGCTCACTCAGGCCGACGTGGTGCTGGGCGTGCGTGCGGAAGATTTGGAGATCAGCACCAGTACTGAAGGCGCGCATCTGTCAGCCCCGGTTTTCTCCTACGAGCTCACGGGCGATGCCACGCTCACGACGATCAAGCCCGGCGGCCAGCACATCACAGCCCGCGCAGGCAAAGAATTTCGCACCAGCATGGGCGAGACATTGGGTTTCAAAGCCGATGCCTCGCGCTGCTATTTGTTCGACGCTCATTCGCAGAACCGGCTGCGCGTGGGTACTTAAGACAGTTCCGGCCTTTTTGGAGTAACCCCATGAAAACGACCCTGATCCGCCGCACCCTGCTCGCCACGGCAGCGCTCGTGGCCATTCTTCCGGCAATCGCCCAGGCGCGCTGCGACAAACTGGCCAATGTGAAAGCCGGTGAAATCAATATCATCGGCAATAGCTTCCCAGCTCTGGCGCACATCGCCAAAGAAATGGAAACCTGCACCCAAGGTGGCTTGAAGGTGCAATTCAAAATGACGCCGAATGCGCGCACTGAGATCGAGCAAGCGTTTTCCGCACAAGGCAAATCCGCTTTTGATGCGGCCGTGGTCTCAGGCGGCGTGTTCACCAATCTCAACGCATTGGGGCAAATTCAGCCGATGACGGATCTGGTGGAGAAGTACAAAGCCAAATACAAAATCGAAGAAAACATGTTGGTGCGCGTGAACGGCCAAGTGATGGCGATTGCCTTCATGCAGAACACACAAAACCTTTACTATCGCAAAGACCTGTTTGACAAGCACAGCATCAAAGTGCCGACCAATTATGCAGAAATGCTGGCCGCAGCACGCGTGATCAAAGAAAAAGAGCCGAGCATTGAATTTCCCATCGCGCAGACTTTTTCCAAAGGCTTTGACAGCCAAGTGGAGTTCGTGAATATGTTTGTAGGCAGCGGTGGTCGTTTCTTCAAAACAGGCAGCGCGCAGCCTGATTTCAGCAGCGAAGCCGGCGTGCGTGCCCTGGAAAACATGCGCGCCATGACGCAGTTCATGACGCCCAACTTCTTGGCGTCCAACAGCGATGACGTGATGAACCAATTTCAGCAAGGCAAGGCTGCGATGGGCGTGCTGTGGGCATCGCGCGCCGCTCGGATGGATGATCCAGCTGCATCGAAGATCGTTGGTAAGATGGAATTTGCTGCAGCGCCTGCGATGACGGCGGGTGGCAAGGCGGCCACACATCTGTGGTGGGACGGCATGGTGATGCCCAAGAACCTCAACGCGGATCGCGAGACCGTGTTTCAAGTGATGATGGAAGCGCTCGATGAAGAAACGATGAGAAAAGGCAATGACCTCACCGTTTGGATTCGCTCGGCTTACAAGCCAACCCGCTTTGCAACCGGCGTGGTGGCATCCGCCAAAGCCGGCGCACCGATCTGGCCGACCGAGCCTTACTTCAGCTTGGCGCAAGGTGAGATTGGCAAAGTCGTGCCCGATGTGCTGACGGGTGCTATGCCAGCCAAGGCCGCACTGGATGCAGCGGCAGCGGCCTATGCGAAAGCAGCGGCTGAAAAAGGCTTCATCAAGTAAGCAACCCCACCGATTGGCATGCCGTGAAAACATCCACCTTCGCACGCTTCGTTGGCCCTTCTGTGCTGCTTATGCTGGCACTGATGGCCGCGCCGCTGATCGTCACGTTCTACTTGTCGGTGCGCAATTGCGTGCCCGATATGGAGATCGTGAAGGTTCAGCAGAGCGGCCCTTTCGGCACCACCGAAAGCATCACCCAGCGTGTGAAGTTGGATGCCAGCGGCAAGCCCATCACATTGTGCAAATTCGTTGGCCTCGATTACTTTCGCAGCGTGCTCGGTGTGGGCTCAGCGGCGAGTGTGAATGCGGCCGATAACGCGCCGCCCGATAGCGCCAACGATGCAGCAGCCAAACATCGATCGACTGAATTCACCGGCGCACTGCGCTTTACTCTGCTCTACACCTTGGTGACCACGCCCTTCGTGTTGCTGCTCGGCTTTCTGGTGGCCTTGGGCGTGCAACATTCGGCGCAGCGATTGCGCGGCACCTTGATCACCGCTTCGCTCATGCCTTTCATCATCACTCCGGTGGTGGCAGCGCTGTCGATCAAATGGCTGTTTCGAGATAACGGGCTCGTGCCTTACTTTCTCTCGCAATTCGGCATCTCGGTGTTTTGGATGGCAGAAGCGTGGTCAGCTCGCTTGCTGATCATTTTGTATGGTGTGTGGCATTCAGCGCCCTTTGCTTTTATCGTGCTGTATGCAGGCTTGCAATCTGTGCCGCAAGATTCGCTGGAAGCTGCCACGATTGACGGGGCAAGCCGCTGGCAAAAGCTGCGCTACGTGACCTTGCCGCATTTGATGCCCTTGATCATTTTCATCACCTTGATTCATCTGATGGATGCCTATCGCGTGTTTGAGCCGGTGATGGTGCTCACGCAAGGTGCGTTCACCACCAGCGTTCAATACCTCACTTACTACACCTTGGTCACAGAGTCGAATCCCTACAAAGCCAGCGCCGCTGCGGTGCTCACGACGGCGGGTATCTTTGTGCTGCTGATTCCACTCCTAGTGAAGACGTGGAAAGAACAAAGGCGAGGTGGATAAACCATGAAAAAGCAATCTATCGGCTGGACAGCCTTGATCTATGGCGGCTTGGCGCTTTGGCTCATCCTTGCCAGCTTGCCCATTGTTTGGACGGCCATCATTTCGCTGCGCCAGTATGTGGATGCGTTCTCCATTCCCATCAAATGGATCGCGCCAATCACCTTTGACAACTACACCTCACTGTGGATCGACAAGGCGTTCTACAAAAACTTTCTTAACACCGTGATCGTCACCGTGGGCACGGTAAGCATCTCACTCACGGTAGGCTGCCTGGCCGGCTACGCGCTCTCGCGCTATCGCGGCTCGCTGGGGTTTTGGCTGCTGATCATCGCCTTGGTCTTTCGCTCGCTGCCGCATTCCACGTTGCTGCCTTCGTTTTATGTGATGTTTGATGCGGTGGGCATTCGCAATGAGTATTTCACGTTGATCTTGGTGCTGGTTGCCATCAATCAGCCCTTCACGATTTGGATGCTGCGAAGCTTCTTTGTGAATATTCCGCAAGAGCTGGATGAAGCGGCTTTGGTCGATGGCTGCTCACGCTTTCAAGCCTTCCGCAGAGTCATCATCCCGGTGATGTGGCCGGGCGTAGTAACGACCGGCTTGTTCAGCTTTTTACTGGCTTACAACGATTTCCTGCTCAGCTCATCTTTGGTCAACGCTGACAAAATGACCATGCCCGCTGCGATTGCCAACGCAATCAATGCGGAGAGTGAAGCTTTCTTGATGCAAGGCGTCGCTGGGGCAGTGAGCATCACGATTCCGCTCATCATTTTGGTCATCATCTTCCAAAAACAAATCGTCTCCGGACTCACGCAAGGCGCCGTGAAGGGCTGATTTTTAAAGAATTCAGCTCTTCGCCGGCATAGATTCTGCGTAGCGTGCTATCAATTCAGGACTTTCATGATCACTGCATTCACCCATGAGGAGCTGCAAGCGCGCTTCATCCCCGCCAGCAGCTTGCGCTACAGCACCGATGCTTTCATTGATTACCGCATTCCCGGCTGCGGCCCGAAGAAAAATTACGCCCTGATCGGCCCCGGTGTTTCGCAAAACCCGAATCAACCTGTGAGCCTTCGCGAAAAGCATGGCTTCCAAGTGGGCGGTGTGGCCATGGGGCCGGGCGTGATCAATCCGCCGCATATGCATTTCACGGCAGAAGTATTCATTTGCACGCGCGGCAGCTTCTCGCTGCATTGGGGCTTCAATCCCGAGCGCTTGGAATACAAGCTCGCCGAAGGCGATATCGCATCGATTCCTACTTGGATCTATCGCGGCTTTCAATCGCATGGCACGGCTGATGGTGCCGAAGGTTTCATGTTCACTGGGCTTGGGCAAGACGATACCGGCGGCATTCTCTGGGGTGCAGCCACGCTTGAAGCCGCGCGTGCGCAAGGCGTGCATCTCACGGAAGACTACAAAATCATTGACGAACATCTGGGTGGCCAATGGGAAGCTTCGATGAAACGCTTGCAGCCTATGACGCCGCAAGAGGTAAGCCAGCTTCGCACTTGGAGCCCGGAGCAAATGCGCCAGCGTGTGGTGAAGTTTGCGGAGCTCGATTGGTCTGCCCGCGCTTTGCTGGATAGCGCTTTGCCCGGCTGCGGCGCATCTCTTGCACCTGTGATCGGCCACGGCATGAGCGCTGAGCGCAATCATCTTGCGCCGATCATGAATTCGCACGGCTTCTCGATCGAATGGCTCAAAATTCCTGTGGGCGGCAGCGTGAGCTGCCATCAGCTCTCATCCAAGCAGGTGCTGGCCGTGTACCAAGGAAGTATAGAGATTTCTATACAAAATCAGCCATTTGCCGGCATAGAATCTGCGCAAAATGCTATTAACTTTATAGCAAATGGGAATAGCCAAGGCAATGACAGCTACGCCATGCCAGCAAGCGTTTGGCGCGCATATCGTAATGCTGGTGATCAAGAAGCCGTGATGCTGGTGATGACACCGGGCGACGAACGCAAGCGCATCAACTGGGCTCCCGAGGTGGCCGCTGCTGCCGCAAACGCAGGTTGGGGCATCGATGCCAACGGCTATGTCGGCCTCAAACGCTACATTGATCGCTCACAACGCTAAACAGAAACCCAAGAACATGACAGACCGCATCCTCACCACCCACGTCGGCAGCCTGCCGCGCCCGCAACGCGTCGTCGATCAGCTCTTTGCGCAAGACGCGAATCTCAATTACGTTGAAGCCGAGTTTGACCGCATCATGATCGCTGAGACGGATGCCGTCGTTGCGGCTCAAGTTGAAGCTCAGGTCGATATCGTCAGCGATGGCGAAATGAGCAAGATCAGCTACGCCACTTACATCCGTCACCGCCTGACGGGTTTTGAAATCGGCGAATTGCCCCGCGCCACGCCACGCGATTTGGATGATTTCCCGGATTTCAAGGAGCGCTTGGCCAAGCTCGGCGCGACGCCCAAGTACCACCGCCCGATTTGTACGGGGCCGATTGCTGTGAAAGACTTGAGTGGCTTGCACAAAGACATTGCCAACTTGCAAGGCGCTGTGAAAAAAGCCGATGCAAAACGCGCCTTCATGAATGCCGCCAGCCCCGGCGTGATCGCCGTGTTTCAGCCTAACAAGTACTACCCGTCGCACGAAAAGTATTTGGAAGCACTCGCCAACGCCATGCAAACCGAATACGAAGCCATCGTGGCCGCTGGCCTAGATTTGCAAATCGACGCCCCCGATCTCGGCATGGGTCGCCACATCAAATTCCGCGACGATAGCGAAGCAGAATTTTTGCGCAATGCCAACCTGCAAGTGGAAGCGCTCAACCACGCCCTGCGCAACATCCCCGCCGAACGCATCCGCATGCACATCTGCTGGGGCAATTATGAAGGCCCGCATCATCATGACATTGGCTTGGATCGCGTTCTCTCATTGGTCTGCAAAGCCAAACCCGCGACGATCCTCTTTGAAGGCGCGAATCCTCGCCACGCGCATGAGTGGGAAGTCTGGGCAGATGCTCAGAAAAAAGGCCTCGTGCCCGACAACAAAATCCTCTGCCCTGGCGTGCTCGATTCCACCAACAATTTCATTGAGCATCCCCGCCTCATTGCCCAGCGCCTCCTGCAGTACGCCAACATCGTCGGCCGAGACCGCGTGATCGCCGGCACGGATTGCGGCTTTGGCACGTTTGCTGGCTTTGGCGCAGTCCACCCCCCGATTGCATATGCGAAACTACGCTCTATGGCTGAAGGCGCTGCAATGGCTAGCGCACAACTTTGGTCATGACGTGTGGAAACAACAAAGGAGACTTTTATGATTCATCCCATTGATGCGGGACTGCGCGCTCACTTTCAAAGCGGCAAACTGCTGCGCGGGCTCTTCAACGGCCTCTCCTCCCCAGCCTTGGTGGAAATGACGGCTTTCGCAGGCTACGACTTCACCATCATCGACAACGAGCATGGCAGCGCAGGCTTAGAAACGACAGAGCACATGCTCAGAGCGGCTCGCGCCAGCGGCCTCCCTGCGCTCGTGCGCTGCTTGGAGCATGACATTGCCCGCACATTAGACGCAGGCGCTTCGGGCCTGCAAATCCCCATGGTGCGTGACGCGCAGCATGCCAAGGAAATTGCAGACAAAGTACGCTATCCCCGCAGCACGGGCTTCGATGGCCTGAGCGGCCAGCGAGGCTGCGCATATTCCGTGCGCGCAGCAGGCTACGGCGCATTCGGCGGAGCTGTGCACAACGAAAAGAGTAACGAAGACGTGATGCTGGTGCTGATGCTAGAGACTGTGCCCGCCATAGAAGCGGCTTACGAGATCGCGTCGACGCCCGGCGTAGATGCCGTCTTCATCGGCCCCAACGATCTCGCACATAGCATGGGCTATGAAAACCGCTTTTACGAACCCGCGGTGCAAGCCATGATCGAAAAAGGAGTGAGAGGCATTGCCAAAGCCGGCAAATGCCCCGGCGTGCTCGCGCTGACGCCTGAAGACGAGCAGCGCTACGCCAGCTGGGGCGCCCGCTATTTCGCCAATGTGATCACCGGCGTGCTCTTCAAAGCCCTCAAAGACAACGCGAGCGCTGGGCGCAGCGATGTCGTGACGAAGATCAGTTACTGAAGACAATGCGGAGCATCGTGGTGATGGGCGTAGCCGGTTGCGGCAAATCGACTTTTGGGCAGGCGCTAGCGCAATCTCTCAGCCTATCTTGGATCGAGGGCGATGACTTTCACAGCGCTGCAAGCAAGGCCAAGATGGCAGCTGGCATCCCGCTGGATGATGGGGATCGCGCGGGCTGGCTGCATATGCTGGCCGGTCAGATCAAAAATCATCCCAAAGGCTGCGTGATCGGTTGCTCTGCGCTCAAGACAAGTTATCGCGATATTCTTCGCTCTGGTGGCGAGCTGCGTTTTGCTTACCTAAAACTCACTCGCGAAGAATCCCAAAAGCGCGTCAGTAATCGCGCGGGGCATTTCTTCTCAGACACATTGGTGGCCAGTCAATTCGCCGCGCTGCAAGAGCCCTCATCTGAGCCTGATGTCATTACACTTGATGCCACACTTGCGACACAAGTGCTTGTCGCGCGAGTCCTCGCACAGCTCACAAGCACTTGAATCAGGCATAATTACTTTAGGTCTAAAGCATTTCCTTTGGACCCGCAGATTTTGGATGTCATCATCATGGCCAAACCACAAAAATCCCCGTTCAGCTGGGAAGACCCCTTTAACCTCTCCGCCCAGCTCACCGACGATGAGCGCCAGGTGCAAGAAGCTGCCCAGACCTACTGCCAAGACAAGCTCGCCAGCCGCGTCGTCGATGCCTTCCGCAACGAACACACCGACCCAGCCATCTTCCGCGAAATGGGCGCTTTGGGTTTGCTGGGTGCAACGATTCCCGAGCAATACGGCGGCGCGGGCTTGAATTATGTTTGCTACGGGCTAGTTGCCCGCGAAGTCGAGCGAGTTGATTCTGGCTACCGCTCGATGATGAGCGTGCAAAGCTCGCTCGTGATGCTGCCCATCTATGAATTCGGCAACGAAGCCACGCGGCAGAAATACCTTCCGAAATTAGCCACTGGTGAATACATCGGCTGCTTCGGATTGACCGAGCCCGATCACGGGTCTGACCCCGCCAGCATGATCACCCGTGCTCGCAAAGTGGCAGGTGGTTATGCCCTCACCGGCAACAAAATGTGGATTTCCAACAGCCCATTTGCCGATGTGTTCGTCGTCTGGGCGAAAGACGACGAGGGCGCAATTCGCGGCTTCGTGCTGGAGAAAGGCTGGAAAGGACTTTCTGCTCCCGCCGTTCACGGCAAAGTCGGCCTCAAGGCCTCGCTCACTGGCGAAATCGTGATGGACAACGTCTTCTGCCCAGAAGAAAACGCCTTCCCAGAAGTACGCGGCCTCAAAGGTCCATTCACCTGCCTGAACTCAGCGCGCTACGGCATCGCCTGGGGCGCGCTCGGCGCGGCTGAGGACTGCTACGCCAGAGCCCGCCAATACGTGCTCGACCGCCAACAGTTTGGCCGCCCGCTCGCCGCCAACCAACTCATCCAAAAGAAACTCGCTGACATGCTCACCGAGATCAGCCTCGGCCTGCAAGGCTGCCTGCGCCTGGGAAGAATGAAAGACGAAGGCATCGCCAATGTCGAACTCACCTCCATCCTCAAACGCAATTCCTGCGGCAAAGCGCTGGACATCGCCCGCATGGCGCGCGACATGATGGGCGGCAACGGCATCTCCGATGAATACGGCGTGGCGCGTCATCTGGTGAATCTTGAGGTGGTCAACACTTATGAAGGAACGCATGATATTCATGCATTAATCCTAGGGCGAGCGATCACGGGGATTGCGGCGTTTAGCAACTAGATGCTACTATTTTTATAGCTGCTTGCGCACGTTTTACAAGGTCTACAGGCCGTTTTCGTGTTTAAGCTTGAGCCCGATAATAGCCTCGACTCTTGCAGCGAGATGATTGGTGCTCGGAGGGTTTCTTCTTGGGTAGAGCGGCTGCGAGTGTGACCATAAAGCCATGACGCATGCGCCGAGCACAGACTATAAGCGCGCCAATCAACGAAGAGCCGTTACGAGCTCATTGATATCCGACAAAGCGATCAACTGCTGCTCCCCTCCGCCTTCGCGCAGCGGCTTGACTGCCACCTTGCCAGCAGCCAACTCATCCGAGCCAAAGATCAAAGCAAACTTTGCGCCCGAACCATCGGCCTTTTTAAACTGGCTTTTGAAGCTTCCCATGCCATCAGCCGAGTTGGCCGGCGCATGCATTTGCACACTCAAGCCACTCGCACGCAATGCCTGAATGCATCCAATCGCCACAGGCAAAGCAGCCGCACCTGGAATCACCGCATACGCATCGGGCACGGGTTGCGGCACGGTCAAGCCCTGCTCCTTGATCAGCTCCAGCACCCGCTCCACGCCAAGCGCCCAGCCCACGGCAGGCGCTGCCTTGCCGCCAATCATCTCAATCAAATAGTCATAGCGCCCGCCGCCGCAGATCGTGCCCTGCGCGCCTAGGCTCGTGGTGATGAATTCAAACACCGTGAGGTTGTAATAATCCATCCCCCGCACCAAGCGCGGATTGATCGTGAAACTGACGTTATTTGCCGTCAAAATAACTTTAACTTGCGCGAAATGCGACAAAGATGCTTCGCCGAGAAAATCCATCAGCTTCGGCGCAGCATTCACCATCTCCTGCATCGCCGGATTCTTCGTATCCAAAATCCGCAGCGGATTGGTGTGCAGGCGGCGCTTGGCCTCTTCGTCCATCACATCGGTATGCTGCTCCAGATAAGCAATCAAAGCCGCCCGATGCGCTTTACGCTCCTCGGGTTGGCCTAAGCTGTTGAGCTCCAAGCGCACATCCTTGATGCCCAATTCCTTCCACAGCTGATCCGCCAGCAAAATCAGCTCCGCATCCACTTCCGCGCCCGAAAAGCCCAAAGCCTCCGCGCCAATCTGGTGAAACTGCCGATAACGCCCGCGCTGTGGCCGCTCATGGCGAAACATTGGCCCCATGTAATACAAGCGCTTGCCGCCCTCATACAGCATCGAATGCTCTGCCACCGCGCGCACCACACCGGCCGTATTCTCTGGCCGCAGCGTCAGCTTGTCGCCATTCAATTTGTCTTCAAAGGAATACATCTCCTTCTCAACAATATCCGTCACCTCGCCCAGCCCGCGCACAAACAGCGGCGTCGGCTCCACAATCGGAGTGCGAATATTGCGATAAGCATAGCGCGCCATCAGGCCGCGCACCTTCTCTTCCAGCCACTCCCAACGCGCAGAATCCGGCGGGAGAATGTCATTCATGCCTTTGATGGCAACCAGTTTTTCACTCATTTTTTGATAGCGCTTTGCGCAGGTTCTATGCCGGCGATTGGGCAATTTGATCTAGATTTTAATGGAATTGAGTAGGGCGGCTGCCGCATTTCCACAACCATCCACCACGCAAGGCCTTCACGCTCTGGGTATAGTTTTTGTATCCAATTCGACGAGTAACACCATGCCCAAACTCAAAACCTACGAAGGCGGCTGCCTCTGCGGCAACATTCGATTCACGGCCACTGGCACGCCCAACTGGCCTCACACCTGCTCCTGCAAAATGTGCCAGCGCCACAGCGGCGCGCTTACTTTGGCTTGGGTGGAGTTCGCCAAAGATCAGGTGCAGTGGAACGGCGCGGGTGGCGAACCCGCCAAGTGGCGCTCCAGTGAGAAATCCAGCCGCGCTTTTTGCCCGAAATGCGGCAGCACCTTGGGTGCGATTGACGAATCACCCGTCATCGCCTTGGTGCTCGGCAGCTTTGACTCACCCAATCGGCAAGAGCTCAAACCTGTTGGGCACTCTTACGTAGGCGCTAAGCCAAAGTGGTGGCAGGTTTCAGTGGCCTGAATTCAAACCGCCTCAAGCACTCGCCCAAACCGCTTCTCAATGTACTCATCCACCAATTTGTGAAACTCCTGCACGATGTTGTCGCCGCGCAAGGTCAAGGCTTTTTGGCCATCGATGAAGACGGGTGCAGCAGGGCTTTCTCCAGTACCTGGGAGTGAAATGCCGATGTCTGCATGTTTGCTCTCGCCTGGGCCATTGACGATGCAGCCCATCACTGCCACTTTGAGATGCTCCACGCCGGGGTATTTGGTTTTCCAGATGGGCATTTGCATGCGCAGATAATCGTCGATCTGCTTGGCGAGTTCTTGGAAGGTGGTGCTGGTGGTGCGGCCACAGCCGGGGCAGGCGGTGACGCTGGGAACGAATCTGCGCAGGCCGAGCGACTGCAAAATTTCAGACGCGATCACCACCTCTTGCGTGCGGCTCTCGCCGGGCTGCGGCGTGAGGCTGACGCGGATGGTGTCGCCGATGCCTTCTTGCAGCAGGATGCTCATGGCTACGGCGGAGGCGACCGTGCCTTTCGTGCCCATGCCGGCTTCTGTAAGGCCGAGGTGCAGCGGATAGTTGCAGCGCTTGGCCAGCTCGCGATACACCGAGATCAAATCTTGAACGCCTGAGACTTTGCAACTGAGGAGAACTTGATTGGGCGACATGCCCATTTTTACGGCTAAATCGGCGGATTCTGTGGCGGACGTAACGAGGGCTTCATACATCACTTGCTTGGCATCCCAAGGCACGCTCCGCTGGCTGTTGATGTCCATCAAATGAGCAAGCAAATCTTGATCGAGACTGCCCCAGTTCACACCGATGCGCACGGGCTTGTCCCACTTGAGCGCGGCTTCGATCATTTGGCCGAATTGGCGGTCTTTTTTATCGCCCTTGCCGACGTTGCCGGGGTTGATGCGGTACTTGGATAAAGCTTCAGCGCAGGCAGGCTCGTCCGTCAACAATCGGTGACCGTTGTAATGAAAATCGCCGACTAAGGGCACATCAATGCCCATGCGATCGAGCTGCTCTCGGATGTAAGGCACTTGTTTGGCTGCCTCTGGCGTGTTCACAGTGATACGCACCACTTCGCTGCCAGCGAGCGCCAATTCTTTCACCTGAATTGCGGTGGAAATCGCGTCTTCAGTATCAGTGTTAGTCATGCTCTGCACGCGAACGGGCGCATCGCCGCCGACGGTGACGACGCGCTTGCCCCAGACGATGCGCGCTTGCAAGCTGCGGCGCGGTGCGGGAACTGATTCAGGAATTTGGCAAGGCTCTAGCATCTCAACATCCAAAAAATTTATTTCACTTGGAATCGCGCCACAGCATCTTTGCTGGAGACGGGCGCGAGATCAAAAGCCTTGTGGCGCACAGTGACTTGCGTGAGGTTCGAGCGCCCCACGATCACCGAGTAAGGCAGCTTGCCCATCGATGGCCCAGCGCCTGCTTTTTCGCCGTTTTGCAAGGTGCGCTGCAAGATAATTCTTCCCCCAGCGTCCTTCACTTCAATCCAACTTTCGCCGATAGCGGCGAATACCACCACGCTATCTGCCGGCAGGGGTAAAGCATCGGCTGCAAGGGGGGTGACAGTCAGCGTGGGGCTGCCTACGCTGGGTGTAGAGAGCGATGGGGTGACCATCAGCGTGGCAGGGGCAGCAGAGTTGGCACTTACGCTAGCGCTCACGACACTGGTGGCGGCATCGCCGACTTTTTCTGCAGGCAAGGAAGGTACATTGGCAGGGTTACCGAGCGAGACACCTGAATTGTTTGCCTGCGCTGCACTGCTTACATCAGTTGATTTAGTGGCAGAGCGTGATGTGAAATCGGGCAAAAATATCAGTATGATCGCCCCCAAAAGTAGCGCCAATACACCCATCACTGCAGGGCGACTGAGATTCGCCAAGGCTGAGGGCGAAGGGCCATCGGAGCGCGTGCGAAACGAGACGTTCATACCGCTTTCAACCTGATCGAGCACGCGCGTATTAAGCTGGGGTAGCTTGGCAAGCACAGGGGTCGGATCGATCTTCAACGCGCGGCACACGCTGGAGGCCAGCGCGCGCACAAACACCGCGTCAGGTAACTCTTCAAGGCGATCCGCCTCCAAAGCCTCCAGTTTTTTGACGGGTACCTTGAGCGCTACAGCCAGTGCCGCCACATGCAGACCTTGCGCCTCGCGCGCCTCATACATCAGCTGGCCAGCCGTCTTGGCGGCATCCAAACTGGCTTGCGCCGTATCCGCAAAACGGATCGGCAACTCCTCTTCACTCATCAAATGCCCCTCGGTCTAAAGACGATAATTCACTGGATTGCGGATAGCGGCGGCGCAGTTGCGTCGTGAGCTGTTGCACCGCTTCTGTATTTCCCAACTTGCGCTCGATTTTGATACCCAACCACAGTGTCTCAGCATTGGATAGTTCGCTGTTGTTTAAGCGGCGCGTATAAAACTGCGACCGCTGCAATTCATTGCGCAGAAAGAGCAAGTTGGCCAAGTTGTAGCCCGAGATTGGGTTAGTCGCATCCAGCTCATACGAGCGGGCAAAACTGCGCTCCGCAAGCTCTGGTTTGCCCGAGGCCAACTCGCAGATACCGCGCGTCATGTAAGTTTTGGATTGGCCGTTGTACAGAGGCACGGCATTGGCTTGGGTAAACATCGCAATCGATTCGTCATAGCGACGCTGCTGGCACATCATCCAAGCATAGTTGTGCATCGTGTCGGCATCGCGTGGATTGAGCTGCAGTGCTCGGCGAAAGCTGTCTTCCGCTTGGCGGCCATCACCCAAACGCATGTAGATCATGCCGCGTAGATTGAAAGCATCGCCGTAGTTGGGATCAGCTTGAAGCGACAGTTTGATCTCATCCAGAGCAATCGTCGTTTTGCCTTCACTGAAATAGCCGCTGGCCAGCTCTAAACGATTGCGAGCGCGCTTGCGTGCTTCTGGCTCATCGGATTCGGTGACCACGTTATCCACGGGGTTAGCGCCACTTCTTCCCCCAGGCCCCGCGGCACAACCGGCCAAGCTCAAGAAGCCAGCAATCATGGCTGTCAGCACCAACCAACGCAAGGGCTGCCAACCGAGTTTTGTGAACGCCATCATTGTCTCTTCCTTTGTATTACTTCACTGAACCCACAAAGCAGATTTCACGCGCTTTGCTTGTGCATCATCACCACACGCCGCTTGGCCATGCGCTCGGCAGCGGCCGTGCGGTCTTGCACATCGCCTGCGAGCTGGCCGCAAGCGGCATCGATATCATCGCCGCGCGTTTTGCGCACGGTGGTGACGATTCCCGCATCTTGCAGGATTTTCGCAAATTCTGCTACAACTTTCGGAGCAGAACACAACAAACCGCTCTGCGGGAAGGGATTAAAAGGAATCAGGTTGAATTTGACCGGCAATTTGACGTTTTTCACCAACTGCGCAAGCTGACGTGCTTGCTCGGGCGAATCGTTTACGCCTTGGAGCATGCAATATTCCATGGTGATGAAATCACGCGGCGCGGCTTGCAGATAGCGCTCGCAGCTGGCCAGCAGCTCTTGCAAAGGATATTTGCGATTCAACGGCACAAGATCGTCTCTGAGCACATCGGTCGGCGCGTGCAGGCTCACCGCGAGAGCCACAGGGCAATCGGCAGCCAGCTTGTCAATCATCGGCACGACGCCAGATGTAGAGACAGTCACGCGGCGGCGCGACAGACCATAGCCATGATCAGAGAGCATCGTGCGCAGTGCGGGCACGAGGGCGGCGTAGTTTTGCAGCGGCTCACCCATACCCATCATCACCACATTGGAGATGATGCGATCTTCCGTGCCTTTGACTTTTCTGATGGTGTGCTCGGCAAACCAGAGCTGGGCGATGATTTCGCCCGTGGTGAGATTTCTTGAAAAACCTTGATGGCCCGTTGAGCAGAAACGGCAGCCAACGGCACAACCGGCTTGGGAAGAGATACAAAGTGTGTTGCGATCGTCTTCGGGAATAAACACAGCTTCCACCGCGTCGCCATGGCCCACATCGAAGAGCCACTTGATCGTGCCGTCGCTCGATTTTTGCTCGGTAAGCACCTTCAAAGGCGAAACATGCGCAATGCCAACCAGCTTTTCACGCAGGGTCTTCGCCAAGTCGCTCATCTGAGAGAAGTCAGACGCGCCTTTTTGATGAATCCAACGGTACAGCTGCTTTGCGCGGAAGGCTTTTTCGCCCAGCCCTTCGCAAAAAACGGTCAACCCGTCAAGATCGTAATCAAGCAGGTTGACCGTCATTTTTGAGGTCTTTTCAGCTTTTAAGCGCCGTAGAACGTGCGGGACTAGCTATTAAAAATATAGTGCCGCAAGTTCTTAAAGCGATTAGCGTGAATACACATTCATGCCAGGAAAGAAGAAAGCGATTTCCACCGCTGCAGTTTCAGGCGCATCAGAGCCGTGCACTGCGTTGGCATCGATGCTGTCTGCAAAGTCAGCGCGAATCGTGCCAGGAGCGGCTTTCTTAGGATCGGTTGCGCCCATCAGATCACGATTCTTCAAAATCGCGCCTTCGCCTTCGAGGGCTTGAATCATCACGGGGCCGGAAATCATGAAGCTCACCAGGTCATTGAAGAAAGGGCGAGCTTTGTGAACGCCGTAGAACTGCTCTGCTTCGCCGCGCGAGAGGTGAACCATCTTGGCAGCAATCACTTTGAGGCCAGCCGCTTCAAAACGGGCATAGATCTGGCCGATCACGTTTTTTGCCACAGCGTCAGGCTTGATGATGGAGAGGGTGCGTTCGATAGCCATGATGGTCTTTCAGAGAGTCAAAAATTATAAGGAAATGAGAGCAGATCCACGGGATAACCCGTATTTCAGCAAAGCCTCTGATTTTATCCCAGATTGATGACACGATCCCGCCCTGCAAAGGCCTGACTTCACACCACCACAGGCTCTGGCTCCAGCATGATGCCAAAGCGCTCATAGACACTGGTTTGGATAGCTTTGGCCAGTGTCATGACCTCGCCGCCCGTTGCTGGGGTGGCTGTGCCAGTGCCTTTGTTCACCAGCACCAGCGCCTGCTTCTCATACACGCCGGCATTACCCACGCCGCGGCCCTTCCAGCCGCAGGCATCAATCAGCCAGCCAGCGGCGAGCTTGATGCTGCCATCGGGCATGTTGTAGCTCACCACTTTGGGTTCGCGCGCGATGATGTCGGCGCGCTGCTCAGTGCTGACGAAGGGGTTTTTGAAGAAACTGCCGGCATTGCCGATCACCGCTGGATCAGGCAGCTTGGCGCGGCGGATTTGCACGACCCAATCCAAGATTTGCTTGGCGCTGGGAATCAGCTCAGGTAGCATTTCCGCCCACATGCGGCGCGGAATTTGCTCTTGCTTTGATAGCATTTCGCGCAGACTGTACGCTGCCTCTGAGCCGATCTCTTTTAAAAAATCAGCATATTTGCGGCGCAGATCAGCATACGAGATCTCTGGCCGCCAAGCCTTGGGCAAAGCAAAGCGCACGGTGGTGATCACCGCTTTTCCCAGCAAGCCAGTTTGCGTGGCGTGCTTGAACACCGAATCGCGGTAGCCAAACGCGCACTGCGAGGCCTCCAAGGTGAACAGCTCGCCAGTATGCAGATTCACCGCATTTAGGCTATGGAACCGGTCTTGCAGCTCCACGCCATATGCCCCAATGTTTTGCACTGGCGCTGCGCCCGTGCTGCCGGGAATCAGCGCCAAATTCTCCAGCCCCGGCCAGCCCTGCGCCACACTCCAAGCCACGAATTCATGCCAATTCTCGCCCGCGCCGGCTTCCACGATGTAGTACTTGGCCGTCTCTTCCACAAGGCGCTTGCCCATGATTTCCATCTTCAGCACCAGCGGCTTCACATCCCCCGTGAGCACAATATTGCAGCCGCCTCCGAGGATAAATGGCGGTTCATTGGCAAAGTCTCGCTCTTTGCAAGCCGCTTGCAGCTCCTCCACCGTGCGAATGCGCAGCAATTGCTGCGCTTTGGCGACAATTCCGAAGCTGTTGTAGGGCTGGAGAGGGACATTTTTTTCAACAAACATGCCACAATTGTCGCATCTGAAAATAAACATCCCGTGAGAGAGCCATGCCCAGTTTTGATACCGTTTGCGAACCGAACCTCGTTGAAGTGAAAAACGCGGTCGAAAACGCCGCTAAAGAAATCGGCACGCGCTTCGATTTCAAAGGCACGAGCGCCGCGATTGAGCTGAAAGACAAAGAGATCACGCTGATTGGCGATGCAGACTTCCAGCTCGTGCAAATCGACGACATCCTGCGCGCCAAGCTCACCAAGCGCAGTGTGGATGTGCGCTTCCTCGATGTCGGCGATGTGCAAAAAATCGGTGGCGACAAGGTCAAACAAGTGATCAAAGTGCGCGAAGGCATCGCCACCGAAGACAGCAAAAAAATCCAGCGCCTGATCAAAGACAGCAAACTCAAAGTGCAAGCCAGCATCCAAGGTGAATCCGTGCGCGTTACAGGTGCGAAGCGTGATGATCTTCAGGCGGCGATGGCACTCATCAAGAAAGACATGGCGGATATTCCGTTGTCGTTTAATAACTTTCGGGATTGATTTTTTTCTCGCTTTTTGCAGTGTTTTAAGCACTTTGCCAGCGTATTTATTGCGCGAGAAGCTATTGAATTCATAGCGAACTGAGAGTGACTTCTTGGACACAGCGGCTGCGAGTTTGAGGCATTCCGCCCGCCTTCATGGTGGAGTACCACAAATCAGTCGGGCGAAATGCCTCAAACTCGCGGCCTATTGGCGATTCGATAGATCTTCGTTCGAAAGAATGTACGCCGCCGACTGTGGTTGGGCTATCTCCCGTAACGAAATAAAGGGGGAGGCACGCGCGCAGCGCCAGCCGGAGGACATTCGTGGAGGGGGATAGCCCAAGCGCAGTCGGCTTGCCACGATCTCAGAACGTAAAACACAGGAACTAAAGAAAAAGAGCTCTTTACTGGAATAAAACCTGCGTGGATTGCTATTTTTTTGATAGCGAATGGAAACGAGCTTAAGGCTCCATCGCCATCGCACGAATGCCTTCACTCGTGCCAATCGTGCCGATGAACTGAGCCGCGCCCGTCTTCAAATCCAGTGTGTACAAACGCGTGCCTTTGAGCTCTTTGCCGTTCAAAGCCGCAAAAGCCACATCACTCAAAGCCTGAATATCAAAAGCAGCGTCGTCGAAATTCACACCTAATTTTCCGACCGTGAAAAGCTGGCCAGTGTTGGGCGAGACAGCGGGCGTGGTGCCTTCGCGCGAGCCTTGCGTGACGAGTGCACCCGTTGCAGCGTCTAGTGCGTAATTCGTCGTGATCTTCGGATCGGCCTTGTTGTAGCTGTAAGCCGCGCCCACGATGCTGGGCTTTTTGCCCACGTTCGCGTCGTTAGGAGCGTAAGTCAGCGGGCCATCGATCTGTACGCCCTCCACATTCGGATTACTATCGACCACCGCTCCAGTATCTGGATGCAGGCGCAGATTCTGGCCGGTGTTGCTGATCACGCGGATGCGGTCCACCGTGGGGTTGAAATCAAAGCCAAACATCGTGCCGTCGAGCTTCACGGCGAACGATCCGCTGCCGACTTGGGTGAGCTGAGCCGTGTCTTCATTGAGCGTGTAGAGCCGCCCGCTGCTGCCTAGGGCGTAAAGCGTATCTTTCGAGACGCGGTAGTCAATGCCCAGGATCGTCTCGCCGGGCTCGAGCCCCTTGATCGCCACGGTGGCCAAGATCTTTTGCGGCTGGCCTGCGTTGAATTTGATGAGCTGATGCGAGGCCGTCACAGCCACTGCTTTTTCGGCGCGCGCTTGCCCCATGGGCTCCGAGGGCGTACTGGCGCAGCCGGCCAGAATGGCCAACGAAACGGCTGCCAGCGCGAATGCACTGCGGCGCACAGGGGAAAAAGAGCGGGAATTCTTAGCACTTTGATACATGGCGTTTTCCTTCGGGTTATGGGTTGAATGGATGCACGGTTGCCATACATTTACGCCGCCCCTGCCCATTCGGATTCAACTTAGCGTGGCATGGTTTTTCATTTGAATATCCAATGCGTGCATGAAATCACGTTTTCTCCTCGCTTTTGCTCTTTTGGCCAGCAGCGCGGCGCACGCAACAAACTTCTGCGCAGGCCTAGCCAGCTACCCCGTGCAACCGCTGATCGGCGGCAAAGCCT
>JAAFJC010000024.1 GCA_013297925.1 Comamonadaceae bacterium | reverse complement strand
CAAATCGTTCCGCGTCGTCGGCGGACTTAAAATCCGCCGCCTTGCTCACATTTGAGCCGATCACTTTCCTCAACTGCTTCGCTTTCACACAACCCGCTCGCCTGCTCCGTGACGTATCCGAAAAAGCTGTGAAGGGACGCATGGGGTTGAGGATGTGGGATTAGTTGGTACTATTCTGGAAGACCCTCTACGAATCCAATTAAATCAGGGGTTACAGAAAAAAAGGCCCTTTGGTTTTTAAACTGAGCCATCGAGGCTCGGACGCATGGATTGGGCTTAAAAGCGGGGCTTGGCTGGGCGATCTGGTTGGCGGGCTGTCTGTGCCTGTGCATAGGGCTTTCAGAGGCGTGTAGGCCGTTTTGGTGGGTCGATTTTTAAAGAAGCAAGCCGTTTTAATGGCTCGGAACTCGGACGTTAGCGTCTTAGTTCGGTTTATGCGTCCGAGTTTGGCTAAGTCTTTGATCTATAAAGGAACTTGCCAACTTGCGCAAGTTGGCAAGTTTTCGCTAACTCGGACGCTATTTGCTCAGAATTTAGGCACAACTTGGACGCTTACTTGGACGTTGAAACTCAATTTTAAACAGCTTTAACTGTGGATAACTCGATCAGGCGGCGGCCTTTGAGGTGGGAAATCCACAGGCCTTGATCTTCGATGCTGTAGGTTCTAAAAAGGTCTAGCATCTCGCGCTCGCGTGGGTTGATCGACGTTTTGGCTAGCGCGCGTCTTTGACCTAGCGGCCGTGTTTCAAGAATGGAGGCAACAGCGTGACCGTTCTTGGCGTCGATGCCTCTCAGTCGCTCGACATATCGACCTACGGAAGACTTGCCGAAAACGTGACCAGAATCTATCAGCCAAGCTGTGATGGGGCGGATGTTGCCATAGCAAGCATCACGAATTCGCTCATCAAGTTGACTCAGAATATCCGGGGGTAAGCGTAGAAGACTGAGAGATCGTGGCATATGGACACTCCAATTAAAGGGGCAGCTTCGCGATGCGGTAGAGATGCCGCCTGGTTAGCTTGTAGCGGCGGCGGACGCTGTCGAAGGGTTCGGCTGCGTCTAGGGCTCGGATGATCTCTGTATTGCGCGCTTTGCGCAGGGCATTGGCGCAGGTGGGTACGTAGAGCATGGTGTCTTGGTAGCGCTCCACCAGCTTGGCGGCGGCTTCGTGGCCTACTGCTTCGGCTAGGGCTGCCCAGATGCGAGATTTGCCATCGACCTTGCTAGGGATCTTCACATCATCGCCCTGGAAGGCTGCGACCAGATCAATCGTGGCTTGCAGGCCGATCACGCTGATCAGCTCTAGTGCTGTCTCGGGCATGTCTTCGCTGGCGCTCTCACGGCGCAGCGGTGCGAGCTCATCGAAGAGCGCGTATTGGCCGGGCGATGCGTGAGCGCTGCGCTTCATCGCTGTGGCGCGCCTTTGCGCTTTTGCTCAGCGCCAAGCGCGGAGGTGATCTTGTGGAGCTGGGCAACGTGGCACCACTCGTAGAACTGCGGCGCAGCCTCTTGAAACATTTGCTTGGCTATGCCATCGGCATAGCTGTCTGGCAGGCGGCCTAGGCTGATGAGCTGGGCGCGGATGCGACTCACCAACGGGGCTGCATCTTTGCTGGGCACGGGGCGGGAAGGCTTGGCCGGGCGGCGTGGTGCGCTTGCTTGAGCTGTGGGTGAGCTGGCCTGACGCACGATGCCTGAACGCTTGGCCAACGCGTCGAAATGGGCGCGCAGCTTTGCAATTTGAGATGGGTTCATTTCGGTGAGCGAGGCCACGCCGACGACTGCGAGCGAGACAGATTGCCGATCCTCGCGGCTCATCCCGAGCTGGCTTGCCATGATGTTGATGGCGGCTTTGTGGTTCATGACTTCGCCTTCTTGCCAAAATCGACACCTTTGGGCATGGCCACCATGCCTTCGCGATCCAGCCACTGCATCAGAATTTCATTCGAAAGCTCGCCCGTGGTGACCACATCAATGTTGTGAGTGACGACAATTTTTCCCTCGCTGCTCGCTATCTTCAAATTGACTTTGATATCCATTGGAATGAAGAGTGGCTGGCCAGCTCCGCGCCGATTGATGTACCAAGCGCTCACTGCGCCGCCAATGAAGGCTGCGCCAATTTGAATCAAGAAGAGGCCGAGGTAGTGGTTCATGGCAGCAGCTCAATGCTCTTATTGTTGGCCAGCAGGTGGCGCATGAATGGCTTAAAGCTACGCCAGTGCCAGTTGTAAACCGTAATCGTCTTGTTGATGTCGGGAAAATGCTTTTCCAGTGCCTTCTTCGTGAACCCCTTTGTCAAGCGTGCACGCTCATTGGGGCTCCACACATAGGTCTTGGCTGCTCTTGCGAAACGGCGACGCTCTTCGCAGTCTTGAAGCAACCACTTGCCTTCAAAACCACCATTGCAAAACCAAAGAATCACATACTTCAAAGAATTCGGTTTTTCTTTGGCCAATTGCAGACTTAGCTTGTAGCCATCCACCATCAGGTGAGCTGTGCCGAATGAATGGCTCAAGCGCTGCTCGAGCTCTTGCCATTGGTCTTTGGTTAAGGCGCTCATACTTGCTCCCCAGCCATTCGCTTCGCAGCACGGTGCAAGCGAGCGTTGAAGTAGCGGCGGATGACGTAGCTGCGCACTAGGCTGATGATGGTGTAGATCGCGCCTAGTGCGAAGTTTTGGCTGGGGCTGATGTGCCAGCCGAAGAGGGGGAACACGAGCGCGTTGGCTGAGAAGTTGATCGTGAAGCCGATGATCACGTTGAAGACGGCTTCGATGGCTGAGCTGAGGCGGGATTGGTTCATGGCTTGGCTTTCAAAGGAATTGAGCCAACCTGCACGCAATCTTTGTGCAACATGTTGATGCCGTATGGCCAGCGAATCTTGGCGACGGCTTTTTCGTGTGCGTCGTACCATTCATTCCAAGTCATCCCACCGGCTGGCTCAGCATCAGGAAAAAACGACGGCTCGACTGGCAGACGAAGCTTGGCGCGCTCTGCAAAGGCATTCATCTTGTCCCTGCATTGAATGGCCTTTGCTTCTTCTGGCACGGCGAAGAGTATTTCGTCTCGCTCGTGGCCACCATCAAAATAGAGATACCAAACTTGCTTCATGCTCACTCCTCGCCGCGTGGGTAGCCATCGGTGTGCTGGCGGCAATAGTCAATGCCAAACTTGGAATCGCAGGTGCACAGTTTGGCTTCGCCTTTGACCTGGCGCTTCACTTCCGCGATCGCGGCTTCTTGCGCGTTTCTGAGCGCTATGACGTTTTGCAGATTCTTGCAGTCGTCGTACTCCTTGAATGCCTTGTTGACTGTAGATTTGTGAGCTGAGGAAACGAGATTCCAGTGCGCTAGGCACATGAGCTTCTCTGGCCGGATGGCGGTGGAGCAGATGGGGCATTTGCTCATGATGACCGGCCATTCAATTTCCACGCGATCACAAAACCTTCAAACGGCAATGTGTACTGCTCTTTAAAAAACGCATGCATGGCTTTGACTGAATCAAATCCATCGTCTGCGGCCAGTCTTTCAAGGCCATCGCACTGTAGGTGCGCTCTGTGTGTGCTGCTTTGCTCGGTTCCAACCAGTGCAACCAGCTTGCCTGTGGAGGTTTCGCAAAACTTGATCGGCACAGCAAACTCAATCACGCCTTCACCCAACTTGCGGCACTGCTTAGTTCTCAGACCGTAGTAAAGATGCGCGGTTTTGCCTCTGGCAGCGCCTCTCAAGGTTTGGCGTATCGTGATGGTCTTTTGACCGGATTCCACGGCCTGCACAAATTGCTTTTTAAAGTTGTAGGCTGGCATGGCTTAACCCCGTGTCTCCAGCATGTTGTTGTCGCACAGATCAATCAGAGCGTTCACGTCAAAGTGAGGGCCGTAGACTGCGCGGCCTTTGTAGGTGAATTGCTCTCTCGCTTCGTGCTCTAGCGCGGTGAGCACGCATTTGAAGGCGGTTTGAATCAGCTCGCTTTCAGTCATGTGCTCGCTGAGCTGCCACTTGCGTGTTTTTTGCAAAGTGAGCTGGCCGGTGTTGGTGCAAGGGGAGTGAAACTCGGCTTGCAGATAGATGTGCGCATCATGGCGATGCACGCAGAATTTGTAGCCGGGGAATTTCACATCGATGATGTGAAGAGCCATATCTAAAGTCTTCATGGCCACCTCAATGCAAATGCGAGCCGCTGGCGGCTGAATGGTCTTGGGCTAACACGCGATCTTTCGTGGCGAAATCGCCGGTCTCGATGGAGGTGAGGATTGAGCGCAGGCTGTGGGCGATGATGGCGCGGGCGTGTGGCATCTCTCTCGAGAAGGCGGTAAGCATAGAGATGTTGGCGCTGAGAACGACGCTTGGCGCAAGTTGCTTCATCGCTGCGGTGAGCAGCACGCCATCCATCAGATCGCGGCATGCTTGGGGGCCTTGGGGGTGGGAGATTTCAAGAAGATCCATAGGGGCTTTCGTGGTGGTGAGGACTTGGCTTTTTGGGGATTGCTATGGTTTGGATAGCGATCTCAAAAAAGGCCTGGGCGGCGGTGACTAGAACACCGCCCAGGCTAAGGCTGCTTGGAGGCAGCCGGAGACAACTGGTTAGGCGGCAGGCATGGCGAGTGCGCCAGACTGGAAGCTGGGCATGGTTAAAGAAGCTTCCTTGCTAAATACTTCACCTGGCTCGGTGGAATACTCGAAGCGGAAGAGGTAGTTCACCAGCTCGATGGTTTGCTCTCGCGTCAAAATCAGCTGCACATCGCCTTCTTTGCCAGCCGCCATGAGGCAGAGCTCTCCATCGCTGAAGAGGCCGCAGCTGAAGGCCTCGGCTTGTTCGCTGCCTTCATCTTCGATAGAAGTTTCGACAGCAGCCGTGCCATCGCCCAGTGAATAAATGTTGCGGAGGCCGTCTCTTTCGGCCGTAATCAGACCAGCTGAGACGGCTCGTGAAATCTGAGCGCTCAGGGCCTTGTGATTGATGCCCAAGAGATCGGCCACCTCAGCGCCAGAGAGACTGCCACGGCCTGCCAACAATGACATGACACGTGAAGCGATGCTGCCTTGGCGTGGTGTGTATTCTTTGCTCATAAAGTTGCTCCTGAAATAGCTTTGACTTGGTGGTGTTTGCAGATGGCCAGGGGGCTCACTAGGAAGCCTAGGCGGCTGCATTCGGGGCGGCGGAAGCCTAGCTGGCTGGGCATCATGCGCATGTGCTGGCAGTTGTGGCAGCCTGGCAGGCCGCGAGCTGCGGGCTCTTGGTAATGGGCTACAGCTTTGGCAGTTGCAATCGTGCCCATCAAAGCGCCTCTTTCAGCTTGCGATCGGCGATGAACTCGATGGCTTTGCGGGCGGGCACTTTGATCTTTGTGCCGGTGATTGGATGGCGATCAGGCTTCTCTGGCAGCGCGTGAATGCGTAGCGTGCCAACGCCTGGCAGGCTGGCCTTGCCGGTGGCGGCGAGCTGGCCAGCGAGCACGGAGCCCAGAGCTTTCAGGGCGGCTGTGGCTTGCTTTTCTTCCATCCAGTTTTTGGCGGTTTTGGCCACGATGGCTTGGGCGGTGAGTTTGAGGCTCATGGTGTGTGTCTTTCTTTAAAGGTCTTGGGTAGCAGCCATCACGGCTTTGATGGTGGATTCAACGGCCTTGTAAGCCTCTTCTTGCGCAGGTTTGATGAGCACGCTTTGCGCACCTGGTGCGATGTGAATGCCGATCTCGGCTTGCTCTTCGGGCGTGAGCTTGCGCAGGCCAGCATCAATCAGCTTTGGTTGATAAGTGAGCGCGCCAGCGATGCGCTCTAGGCGCTCGCGGTTGGCTTGCTTTTTGGCTTCATCGCGCAGCAGCTCCAGCTTCACCACCGTGACAGTGGCATCCACGCCGGCCACGCTGGCTTTGCCGGATTGGTAGCCCACCTTGATGCCGTCAAACACGCGGCTTTGGTTGCCTGCGGGAAAGAGCTCGGGGCTGGCCTCTAAGCTGGCCGTAAGATCGGCCTGCAGCGCAATAAGCTGCTCTACCTGCTTGCGAACATTCGGCGCAAAGCGCTTGTGAACCGCATCAAGCTCAATCTGCATTTGCGCCGCTTCGGTGATCACAGCGGTGCGCTGCGCAGCGAAGGCTTTGGTTTGCGCTTCTATTTTTTCAATGGTCATGATGCTTTGCTTTCTAGGAGAGACAGTTGCCCCAGCAGGGCGGGGAGGGATTGCTTGGTGACTCGGCTCACGATGGCTATGCTGTGGCGGATGCGATGCCAATGGAACTCGGTGAACTCTTTGACTTCCTCGGGCGTATCGGCCATGTAGTAGCCGCTCTCGGGCGTGCCGACGATGGCGCAGCCTTCAAAGCGCAGATCGCTGATCAGCTTGCGCGCTTGGCGCTCTGTGATCGCTGCCTTGGCGGCCAGCGCTGCGCACTTGATGCCGTTGGCGCGGCCTTGGTGGGCTTGCAGGAGTGCTAGGAGTTCAGTGGCTTGCATTTAAATCACCTCGCCTTGGCGGCGCATGGCGCCGATGTGTTGGGCATGCGCTTGCGCTAGGGTGCGCGCTTCCAAATTCGATTGACGCCGAGGGCTCATGGCGCGAATGCGATCTTCTTCGCGCTTTGCTTTTGCATTGCGTTCGCGCGCCCTGTCCAGCTCAACTTGCAGTGCTTGCTCAATGCCGGATTCAGTCAAACCCCACAACCTACCCGGCAAATGCTGCACCAAAGAAGCGTTGTGCATGCCGCTTAGCGCTGTGATGATCGTTGTGGGGGCGTAGGTTGAGCAAACTGCCTGCAAATCGATTGCTTTGGCGGTGCCTTGCTCCAAGATCGCCAAAAGCAATTCCTGGAAGACGGGTGGCGTGGGTTTGCCTGGTCTCAGGCGGTAGGCGCTGCGCATGATCAGATCCAACCCTTGGCGCGGGCGATCAACACGGCAGCGGCCGTGATGCTGCCGCAGATCAGCAAATACTTCAGCATGACATAAGCAGCATACGCGCGATGCGCCACCAGCCATTCAAAGCTGCTACGGCGCGCGCCAAAATCGATCACGCCGGGGGCGAAGGGCGAATGATGATCGCCTTTGAATTCGATCTTGGGCTCGGGGTAATCGTGCATGGTTTTCATGAGCGGGCTCCTGAGAAGTTGATCCAATCGAGCCATGCGTCATAGATCGCGAATTTGCGCGAGATGCCATAGAAGCGCTCCAGGCGGCGGGCGCGGCGCTTGATCCAGGCGAGGCGTGAGGTTTTCATTTCAAGCATCCTTTTTCTTCGGGTTGTTGGGGCACTGGTTGCAGTGCAGGCGGAGGCTGCGCTGGTAGGGGTTTTGAAAGCGGGAAAGCGGGGCTTCGCGGGTGTCTTGGCAGATGCGGCGGTTGATCTGGCCATAGCCGCCAGGGCACTGCACGGTTTCGTTGAGCAGCTCGCCGCGAATGCGCTCGGCCATGCGGTCTACATTGCCGATGTATTTGCCTTTTAAAGCATGTGAAATCGCGCTTTCAGTCAGGCCAAGGCGCTCAGCTACTTGGCTTTGCTTGTGCGTTTTGCACAGCTCCAGCAAAGCGGCCAGCGCATCTGCCGGCAGCGGCGTTGCGGCAGGCGTCTTAGTCTTGCTCATCAACCATCTCCTGCGCTGTTGCCAGCAGCGTGACTGCGCCTGTGTTGCGATCCACCACGCATTTGGCGGCGGTGAACAGCGGGGCGCGAGCGCCTGTCCAGCTCACGAGGCGGTAGCGCTTGCGCGTTGCGCCCACTGGGGCGATGCTGCACACCAGGCCAGCAGTGACCAATGCATTCACGTAAGCCGCTGCAGAGCTCTCAGCCACGCGCACTGTGCCCGCGCTAGCTGCTTGCGCCAGCTCAGCCGCCGAGAAGGTCTTGAGCACCTTCATCGCGCGCCACATGGCCAGCCTGCCCACGCCTTTGGCATGGGCGGCTTTGTTGCCTCGGCCAGAGGCTGGCGGCTCCAGCGCATCTTGCGCGAGCTGGTAGGTCGGCGTGGTGCGGCGGTTGCCCTTGCCTGGCATGATCTCGCCAGCTTGCTTGGCCAGCGCCCCGGCCTGCGCGAATTGATCGAGCAGATTGCGCACGGTGGTGAAATTCACCAGCGGCAGGCAAGCCTCTTGAATCTCCAGCGCGGTAAAGTCGGCGGGCTTGCGCTTGGAGAAGCGGCGAATGGTCGCCCACACGCGCTCGCGCGGCGTGAGCAGGCCAGCGAGCTCAATCTCGCGCTTACTGTGTTGATTGGGCTGCGCCTTCTTCATGCCGCACCTCGCCCTGGCGCACGGCCGGTGTAGAGCTTCACGCCGCAATCGGCATCCACCTGCGCGATGCCCTTGGCCTCGGCGTGGCGCTTGATGTTTTCAATGTTGACGACCACGCGGCGCGTGCGGCCTTCGCATTCGGCCAGCAGCTTCTTTTGCAGATCGGCTGAGAAGATGATCTTCGGCGCATACTGCTTGCAAAGCGCCTCCACATCTTTCGGGCTGCAGGGCGCAGCGGGCTGCCACACGAGCACCCGGTTGTCAAAGCGCTCATGCTTCTTCAGCGCGCTGGGCAAGCCCTCTTCGCCAATCAGCAGCAGGGGCGCGCCGGAGGCATCATGAATATCGCGCAACAGCTCCAGCGTGCGGCTCTCAGCAATGTGATCCACCTCATCCACGATCAGCGGGCGGCCTGCGATGGCCAGCGTCTCGATGATGGATTCCACCAGCGCGGGGATGTTGCCCTTGGGCACGATGCCCAGCGTCTTGCAAATCATCTCAGCCAAGCTCTTGCGCGTCTCAAAGCTGCGGCAGCTCACGTAGAGGCCGTTAAAAGTGGTCGGGTTGCTGGCGAATGCAGCCCCGGTGGATTTGCCCAAGCCCGATGCGCCATAGAGCACGCCGATGCCGGGCAAGCCCGAGGCGCGGCTCACCAAGGTGCTCATCAATGTGTGGGTGAGCGCGATGTTGCTCGTGGGGCTGATGTTGCCGCCCAGTTGCATGCCGTTTAAATTTTTCATATACTTAAAGCTCCAGTAGGTTCAATTCACTAACACCCCAACCCGGCCTTGGCTCCTACACCAAGCCGGGTTTTCTCTTTTCAGCTAGCCGGTCTGCACATCAGCGGCCGTCATGCCAAAAATCTCAAAATAGTTTTTCATCTGCGCGTGCTCCGCGCTCTGCGCATAGCTGGTGAGCCAGTGGCCTTCATCGGCGCTCAGCGCTTCGCCTTGGCTCACGCGAGCCTCTAGCCCCAGCCAGCGCGCATAGCGCTGCTGCGGCATTTCATTGAGCGCGATTACCTGCGCACTAGACTGAGCCTGAGAATCGAGCAATGCCGCCTGCGCCGCTTCGAGCTGCTGCTCATCCACCGCAGGGCGGCCAGCGGCCGCTATCGAATCAATAGTGATGTTCGCGGCAGCTATTGCTGGAGCAGCTTGATGCAGGCTCACCACATTGCTGCTCGCCTGCACAGCCGCTTCCGTGCGCTCGCGGGTGATCGCGCCAATGGCGGCGCGGGTGTCAAATTCCCGCGTCATGAGTTTGAGCTGGCGCTTGCCTTCTTTCATCAGCAGCGCTTGATGCGCCTTTCGCTGCGCGGCCACCTCGGCTGAGTTGATGCCGAGGCGTGAATAGTCCAAGGCCTCGCAAATGTATTGGCCATCTAGGTCAAACACCCAAGCGCGGCCCAGATCAGCATCGTTCACCTTCACCTGCACCTGCTGGCCTTCCATGCCGCCCAGATGGGCATGGTTGTAATGCCCGCCGCCGATGCGGATGCCTTTTTTGCCAATGGTGGGCGCGGCCTTGAAGGCGCTGTTGGCCAAGAGCACATCCAGCGCCCGCTCGGCCACGGTGGTGGGCGCAAAGCCCAGCGCCATCTGCGCTGGCGTGCGGCCAGCCAGGCTGCTGCTGGCCTTGTGCAAGCGGCGCTCGCAATACACCTCAATGCTCTCTTGCAATTGCTCGGGCGTGAGCCGCAGCGAGAGGCCTTCTTCTTTGTCAAACAAGCGCTCGCTGAATGCGCGGCGCGCCTCAATCGCTTTGCGGTCTGCCACGCTGTGGCCGATGTAGCCATCGAGCAGCTCAAAATGCTCATGCATCAGCGCGCCGATCGCGCGCTCCACATGGGGCTTTTGCTGCGGGCTAAAAGGCGCGCAAAGCGGATGCTCTATACCCAGCCCCAGCAGGGCAAATTCGAGCTGATCGGCCACGTAATCTTGCCCGTTGTCTGTCTTGATCGCTTCCGGCTTGCCCCAAGCCATGATGGCGCTGCGAATGAGGCTCATGATCGCGCCGCTGCGCGAGGTGCGGCTCACTAAGAACAGCCTGCGCCGCGTGTACACATCAATCACGCCCACCACCGCATGGCGCTTGCCATCGGCGAGCAACACATCGCCCGGCGTTGAATCCATCTCCCAGCGCTGATTTGGCCGCGTGATGCCTTCGCTGGCGCTGCCCGCTGCGCTCATGTATTGGTTGCGCCAAGCATCAGGGTTGGTGATGCCGGTGAGCAGCTGGGCGTTGTGCTGCTTCCAATAGGTGATCGCCCGGCGAAAAGCCCGCTCGGAAGGAATCTCTGATTTGCCTTGGAAGTGGTTAGAAACGGTGTTGTAAACCGCTGTGACGCTGATATGCGGCTGCTCCAAAATCAGCGCCAGCACCGCATCGCCCAGTTGGCCAGAGAGCGCGGCAAACTGCCCTTTGCGATGATGCTCACGCGGCGTAATCGCCGCCAAGCCCCGATCTTCCACGCCCAAATGCCAGCCGCGCAGCGTGCTCACCGTGAGGCGCGGGAAGCGCGCCTTAGAGGCTTCATCCGCCTCAATCTGCCCCTTGCTCCAGCCGATGCAAAAGGCCTCCAGCGCTGGCGTGAGTGGCCCGCCAAACGATGCCCAAAAGCGCTGGAAAAGCACGAGCACGCGGGCTACCGCATCTTGCCGCGCCTTCTGCCAGCCCGTCACATGCACGGCACTGCCAGAGGCCAGCGCGCGAGATTGCGCCAGCGAGGGCAGCTTAGGCAGCTCAGAATCATTGCTTGCCGCCAGCCGCGCCGCCCAAGCCATGCGCGCCTGCGGCGGCAGCGCATCCACCGCATATTCCAAGCCCCCGCCCCGGCCAGCGCGCGGGCGGCTGGGCAATTGCAGGCGAGCCGCCGCCTCGCGGGCGCGGCGCTCCGAGCGCGGAAAGCCGGGCAGCTCAGCCAGATCGGCGGCGCTGAGGTAATAGGCGGCGGGGCTGCTCGTGGCGGATGGGGTGGCAAGGGCGAGGCTCATGCGTGGCCCTTGTCTGGAAATAGGGTGCCCCCTCCGCTAGCGGCGCTCAGTGGCTCGGGAGTCTCTGGGCGGGCAAGCCGCTCTCGGTCTCTCAGGCTATCGGGCGCTCGGGTGCTAGCGGGGGGAGCGTAAAACGTGGTGGGCATGATGGAAGGCCGTAGAAGTTGGTGGGTCAGTGCGTCACGCGGGTGAGCAAGCTCACCGTGCCTTCATTGCGGCCAATCTGGCGGGCAATGGCGCGGTTGCTCATGCCCTGCGCTTTCAGGGCGCGAGCCAAGCGCACTTCGTCTTCCGTCACCGGCTTGTGCTCCCGCTTGGCCTTGGGCTTGAGCTGCGCTTCTAGAAGCTCGATTAAGCGAGCCTGCGTGGCACAGAGTTTTTGCAACACGGCAGGCGCTGGCGTAGCCGCAGCCTCGGTGAGTTCTGTGGCCTGACAGGGCTGAGTGAATAACTGAGCCTGAGCAGGCTGCTCCTTGCCCAGCATCAATGCGTCGTAGCTGCGGATCACCTTGAGGTGAAAGGCTGCGCTGATCCACATGGCATAGCAATAGACCAACTCCCTGCAAGCGTAAGTGCCTTGGTTATTTCCACCCTTCACCACCGTCAAAGCCGGAATTCCGGCTTCCGAAGCCCGAATTCGGGCTTCGGATATTTCAGCGATCAGCTCCTGGGCTTGTTTGTTGGCAAGCCACTTTGATGGCCGATGTTGCTGTAGCCCACCGCTCGCACGGAAGAGATCGCTGAGGCAATAGCGGCCATGCTCATCTTGGCGGATGGACATAGAGCCGATGGACAAAGCTTGATTCATGGTGGTTTTCCTTTAAAAAATGGAGTTACTGCAAACGGGTGGTGTCTTGCTTTGGGATGAACAGGCTCACACCTTCTCTAGCCGCTTCTGCTTGGGCTTGGCTCATTTGCGCGTGAGCCTCCTCTGGGTTCATGCCCAGCGCCTGCGCCAGCTCCGCTGCGCTATAGACGAGCTGGCCATTGGCATCGACCCGCGTGTGTTTTGGCAACATGGTGTTCATGGCCTCACGGTTAAACATGCAGGCTAGGCCGCACAACACGGCAAGACTTTCGTGGCCAATGCGAAGCTGCTCCGCCACGATCACATCGACCAGCATCTGCGAGACGTCGAGCGCATCCGGGGTTTCTGGTGGCATGGTCTTGATCATCTTGGCGAGCTTCATGGCCCAAGCCATTCGGCTGAGCGGTGCGGATTTGGAGGGCATGGCCTTGCCTTTCAGGCGGTGGGTTGGAGGGATTGGGATGCGCTGGGGGCTTTGGGGCTGCGCTTGGGCTTAGGCTGCGTTTTGAGGCCGAGCAGCACGGCGGCGCGGTGGCCATCGCCTCGGGTGGCGCGGCTGCGGTTGTGCAGCACGCCCATCACAGCGCAATAGCTCAGGCCGTGTGTTTGGCAAAAGCTCTGCACCGATTCGCCCTGAGCGAATAAGCCCTCGCGGGCGGCTTTGAGCTGTTCAGCAGTGAAGGGGGCGTTCATAATGGGTTTCTTTGCAAAAGTTGTTGGTTGTGTAATTGTAATATAACAAATTGCTTTTGCGCAAGCTTTTCTAAAAGAAAGACTCCTATGGAAAACCCTGATGTGGGCAAAGTAATCGAAAGGTTGCTCTCTGCTTGTAGATTTGCAAATGAACAAGAATTGGGATTGGCGCTGGGCTTTAAGCAGGCGGCGTTTGCGCTAAGAAAAAAGCGAAACTCCCTCCCCAAACAAGAAATCGACAATCTGATCGAGAAGCATGGGCTGAACCCGCAGTGGGTGTATGAAGGGCGTGGCGCGATGTATCTGGCCAAGGGCTTTGGCGAGCGGGTGAAGGCGCAGGCTGAGTTTGATGAGGGGCTGGAGAAATTTCGTCTGAATGCGCGGCAGCACCGCTACATGCGCGGCTTGCTGATGGCTTATTGGGAGGCCGATGAGGGCTTGCTCAAAGAGCGGCTGGATGCCAGCGAGCAGCTGAGCGCCGAGGAGCAACTCTTGGTGAGCCGCTTGCGCCATGCGCCCGCGCAGCTTTCGCAGGCGGTGCATTTGCTGGGCGAGTATTGCGCCGAGCTTGCACCCAAAGCGCCCGCGCTGCCCAAAGAATCTGCGATACCTGACTCAGAGACGGCGCGGATGAAGCCCGCCGAGCGGCGGCGTTATTTGGCGGCCAAGCAGGTCTAAAATGATTTAGAACACAGTTCAAAGGACGAAAGATGGACAACCCAGACACGCCAACCAACGCAGCCGAGCCAGTGGCCAGCGCTCGCCCCGCATGGATGAGCCTGCTGATCTACATCGCCGCGTTTTTTGCGATCTGGTATGGCCTGAGCAAGTTCATCGACTTTAAGGTGAGCGATGATGCTGTGAGCCGCTTCAACATGGCCATGCGCAATGGCGATAAAAGCACCGCTTGCTTCCAAGCCGGCATGGCGGCTGCGGGCTTTCTGAATGCTAAAAACGAAAACCAATACAGGATTTGGCGAGACAAAGAGCGCAATGTGTGCGCGGGGCAATAGGCTGATTCCATCGCGCCAATACTTCGCGGCGTGACCGCCGTCACACTCGCTTAGATTCGCTCAGGCTGGCATTCTGCCAGCCATGCAGCGCTTAATCAATCTCATCGTTATTCATTGTTCGGCCACGCCTTCGGGCAAGCCGCTGCGCACGGCTGTGGAGTCTGCGGCTGAGGTGATCAATCGATGGCACAAAGAGCGGGGCTTTGCGCGCTCGCCGGAGGCTGTGCGAGCCTTCTCCACGGGCCTGCCGAATATTGGCTATCACTACGTGATTGATCTCGATGGCCGCGTGATCAATGGGCGCGGGCTGGGTGAGGTGGGCGCGCATGCGAAGGATTACAACGCCGCCTCGGTGGGCATTTGCCTCGTGGGCGGCGCTGAGAAAACTGGGCGCTACACGGCCAAGCAATGGGAGAGCCTCGCCGAGCTGGTGCGCGGGCTGTGTGGCGATCTATCGATCCCCCTGCAAACCGCCCAGCGCCGCTACGGCAAGCGCGGCTCGCTGCCTGCCATTGAGCGCGGGATTGTGGGCCATCGTGATCTGAGCGTTGATCTGAATCAAGATGGCGCGGTGACTGAGGGCGAATGGATGAAGACCTGCCCTGGCTTCTCGGTGCAAGAGTGGATCAATCGCGGTTGCGTGCCTGCGGATCAGCATATCTACACGGGGGCAGCATGAGTGAAGCTCTCATCAACGGCAAGCCGTGGTTTAAAAGCAAGACACTGTGGTTCAACTGCTTGGCGCTCGTGCTAGGCATGGTTGAAATGCAATTCAAGTTGCTGGAGCCCTACATCCCCGCTGCGGTTTTTCCCGCACTGGCGTTTGTGCTGGCGGTGGTCAATGTACTGCTCCGCTTCATCACCACCACGGCGCTGATCATGCCGCGCGTGGATCAGCCCGGTGCGCCCAAGCAATCAGGCTATATCAGCGTGCCTGCCATGTTGACGCTAAGCAAATGGCTGGCCGCTGCTGCTGTGCTGGCCTATGTGGTGATCTCCATCTATGGCGCAGGCGCTGCGGCCAACGAAAACAAATGGCTCAAAAAAGAAGCCGCTCAAGCCAAGGCTGATGAGGCCGAGCGCGAGCGCGGCGCGAAGCTGGCGCGGCATGCCGCCGTTTATGAAATTGAGCAGCAGCAGCGAGCCGCTGCCCAAGCTCAGCATTTAGAAGGAGTGATGAAACATGCAAGGTCTCAATTTGGCTTGGTATCAAGCCGCAGCTCTGGTGTGTCTGCTGGTCGTGGGGCTGGTGTTGGTGTTGATGCTCTGGGCGCATCTTGCATCGCGGGGCCCGCGCCCGCCGGGCAAGCCGGTGAGCCGCTGGTTTTGGGCGGCATGCCTGATCCTGATCTTGATCTCACTCTTGGCGCTGTCTGGCTGTGGAACGCCGCCCTCAGTGGCCAGGCCTCAGCCGCTGCAGGTGCCTGCCGAGTTGATGCGGCCACCGGGCAAGCCTCTGCTGCTTGCGCCCAGCCTTCCGGCCTCGACCTTGACGCTGCCTTTGCCAACCACACCGCCAATGCCCAAGCCTGCCGAGAAGACCGAGCGCGGCATCAGCGCTTGATCGATTACCTCAATTCTGTTCAAACCCCGCTATCTCAATAGGAGCAACTATGAAACGATCTCTCTACGCCATCCAAGCCATGCTCATGGTGGTGCTCGCCACCATCATGTTTGCCATGCCGCAATCTGCCCAAGCGCAAAACATTGGCGACTACGGCGAGAACCAAGTTATCGACACCATTTTCCGAGGCCAAGCCACCACGCTTGGTGCAAACGTCTTCGTTGGCCTCTCGACTGCGGCCTGCTCCGATTCGAGCGTGGGCACGGAAGTGGCAGGCGGCAGCTATGCCCGCGTGAGCGTCGCTCGGAGCCTAGCCAACTGGGCAGGCACACAATCCGCAGGCTCTTCCACAGCTTCTACAGGCACAGGCGGGCAGACCAGCAACAACATCACGATTAGCTTCCCCACGCCTGCAGCAGGCTGGGGCACGGTGGTGGCTGTCTTCATCTCAGATGCGAGCACGGGCGCAAACATCGTGGTGTGCACCAACCTCACGGTTAACAAAACAGTCAATATCGGCGACACGGTGAGCTTTGCGCCGGGGCAGCTTACGTTCACGTTGCAGTAACGCCTGCCTCACGATTCATCCATTGCTACAGATTTAAGAGCTAATCATGGCCATCACCACCGAAGCCGGCTACATTGCTTCAAGAGCGGGCGGCCGCTATCTCGGCATCCAAAAAGCCAGCATCGCTAATGCGGTGGCCAACAGCATTCATAGCCTTTGGCGCAGCACGGGGCCGCGCCCTGCGCAGCCTGCCATTCCCGGCGCAGCGGCTGTGTGCGACAACACCACACCAGGCGCGCTAGAGCTGCCCGCCGTCACGGGCGGCAACACGCGCTACATCGAGGCCTACAACCTGATCGGCTCTACGCCTGGGCAGGTGCGCTTTGTGGATCGCTTGATCCACAATGGGAATTTAAACGGCACGCTGCTCACGGCGCAAGCTGTGAACACACCCGCTCTGCCAGCGCGCGCTGTGGCCGCCAGTGTGGATTGGTGCATCGAGTGCTATACCGATCTGGGCGCTACCGGCGTGAATGCCACGGTGGCTCTCACCTACACCGACACCACCACAGCCAATATCGTGGTGGCCATCCCCGCCACATGGCGCGCAGGCCGGCAGCTGCCCATTCCGCCCGCCACTGGCAAGATCATCGCCAGCGTACAAAACGTGACGCTTTCGGCCACCACGGGCGCAGCGGGCGCATTCGGTATCACGGCTCAGCAAGATCTGGGCTTCAATGCCACGCTGATTACGGCTAACATTCCAGATAAAGATGCGGCAATGGTGCTGCCGATTCCGGCGGCATCTTGCATGAGCTTGCTCGTGGATTGCAGCACTACAAATACGGGTGATATTCGCGGCGGCTATCGCGTGATCGAGGGCTGAGCGTGAGCCGTTTTTCGCTCATCCTCAAATTTAGCCGCAGCCGCAGCCGCAGCCGCAGCCGCAGCCCTGAATGGCAATTGCTGGAGACGGATGCCGGCCGCCAAGCGCTGCTTTCTGATTTGTATTTGCCGGCCATCTCTGGCCAAGCAGATCTCGCAGCCAATGCCGCCGGCAGCGCCGCGAGCACGGCCGCGCTGGCCATCCTCAAAGCTTTGCAAGCGGCATCTAGCGGCGCAGGCAGCGCCACGGCTGCGCTCTCAGGCGGCGCACTGGTGGATCTGCAGGCAAGCGCCACGGGCGCAGGCTTGGCATCAGCCTCGCTATCTCTGGGTGTGCCTCTGGCAGCTGCAGGCGGCGGCGCGGGCAGCAGCTCGGCGCAATTGCTCAAGGGCGTGACGCTGGCTGCAGCTTCTCTTTCCACTGGCACGAGCTCGGCCAATGTATCGCTCATCAAGCCCTTAGCCGCCAGCGGCGCAGGCGCGGGCGTGGCCACGGCAGATCTCTCCACCACGAATGCCGTAGCGCTGCAGGCGGCCGCTGTGGGCGCAGCTGTGAGCTCGGGCAATCTCTCGATCTCGGTGGCGATTGCTGGCAATGCGCTGGGCGCGGGCGGCAGCTCGGCCAGCCTAGGCGTGAGCAAGCCCCTCGCTGCAAGCGGCGCAGGCGCAGGCAGCAGCTCGGCCAGCTTGAGCATGATCATCAATTTAGCGGCCGGGGCTTTGGCCAGCGGCCAAGCCAGCGCGAGCCTCAGCAGCGGCAGCGCGCAGGCGCTTGCGGGCAATGCGCTGGGCGCGGGCAGTAGCGCAGCGAGCTTGTGGCTTACTGTGCCGCTCTCTGCTTCTGCGCTGGCTGCAGCGCAATCTAGCGGCGTGCTCACTGTGGCGCTCAATCTCAAGGCCAATGCGCTGGCCAGCGGGCAAGGCAGCGCGGGGCTATCGCTCGCCGTGCGGCTGGCTGCAGATGGCGTGGGCATCGGCCAAGCGCAGGCCAGCCTAGCCGTATTGGCGCCGATTGTGAATGTGAAGAATTTGCGCAGCGCCCATGATGCGCCGCGCCAGCGCAGCTGCATCGCCAGCGCGCGCGGCCGCAGCGCTTGGGATGCCAGCCGCTCGCGCAGCGCGCTAGATATAGGGCAGCGCGCATGAGGCCTACTTTGCTCGATGCCAAGCATGTGCGCGAGCGCGTGATTTTGCGCTTTCCGTTTGCCTCCGAAGTGCCGCCAGGCATCACGATTGCCAGCGTGATTCCCGTGGTGAGCATGAAGGCGGGCGTGGATCCCAATCCTGCGGCCGTGCTCCTCGGCGCTCCGCAGATCGTGGCCACCACGCTGGATGTATTGCAGCGCGTGCAGGGCGGCTTGGCTTCAGCCAAATACGGCATCTTGATGGAAGCCACGCTCTCGGATGGCACGGTGCTCGTGCGGGCTGTGGAGCTGCCCGTGATTGATTTTTAAACAGGTGAGGATGCGATGCTTGAATTGAATGTGGCCAATGTGCTGGTGATTTTGATTGCGTTTATAGGCGCTTTATGGGCGCTTGTGAAGATCATCGCGCACCTGCAAGAAAAGAACTTGGAGCAAAAGATGACGGCGCTCACAGCAGCCATGCAAAGTGTCAGTACATCGGTGGAAAAAGACCGTGAATCCACCCGCGCGCTCGAGCGCCAATTCATGGAGCTTCGGGCTGAGCTGCCCAGAGATTACGTGAGGCGCGAAGATTTCATCCGCTCCATTGGCACGATAGAGACCAAGATCGACAACCTCGCGCTGCGCATGGAGCGCGCGCTTGACAACCGGGGAGAGGCATGAGCATGAATCAAGCTCAAATGATCAAAGCGCGGCGCGAGGCCATGCGCTGGCATCTGCTGGTGATCGCCAATGTGAGCCGGCCCAGCGGCGTGAACACGGCGGCCATGCTGCCGGTGATTCAGGCCGTGTATCCCGATGCCACCGAGCGCGAGGTGCGTGCGGAGCTGGATTATCTGGAAGAGCGCGAGCTGGTGAAGATCGCCAAGGATCCTTTGGATAACTGGTATGTGGAGCTGCGCCGCTACGGCATTGATCTCGTGGAATACACCGTGGAATGCGACCCCGGCATCAGCCGCCCGCGCATCACGCAGGCTTGAGAGCCGCTATGCCTAAGCGCAAAGCAGCCGAGCTGCTGCCCCCCGAACTCAAAGAATGGCTGGATGCTGAGCTGGTGCGCCGTGGCTTTGCCGATTACGTGCAGCTGGCGGCGGATCTGAAGGCTAAAGGCGGCGATGTGAGCAAGAGTGCGCTGCATCGCTATGGCAGCGTGTTTGAAGAGCGCCTGGCGCGCCTGCGCGTGAGCACGGAGCAAGCCAGAGCCGTGGTGGCGGCCAGCCCCGATGATGATGATGCGATGAGCCAAGCCCTGCTGCGCCTCACGCAGCAGAAGACGATGGATCTGCTGATTGATGCGGAGATCGACCCGACCAAAGTGGATTTCAACAAGCTCACGCTGAATGTGAGCCGGATGGTGCGGGCTTCGCTGCCGATGAAGAAATGGCAGAGCGAGCTGCGCCACAAAGCGGCCACGAAGCTCAAAGCCGTGGAGGCCGAGGTGGATGGCATGCCCAAAGATGCGCAGGCTGTGGCGCGCGAGATGCTCAGCAAGGTGCGCGCGGTGTATGAAGGCGCGATCTGATCATGGCCACCGCGCAAACCCAGAGCAAAGGCTTGCTCTATCCGTATCAGGCCAAATGGCTCAAGGATAAGGCGCGCTTTAAGCTCGGCCGCTTCGCGCGCCAAACTGGCAAGACCTTCACCACCACGCTGGAGATCGTGGACGATATCCACGAGGCCGAGATTGACAAGCGCCGCGCGCCCTGGGTGATTCTCTCGCGCGGAGAGCGCCAGGCGATGGAGGCGATGGAAGAAGGTGTGATGCGCCACAACAAGGCTTATGGCGTGGCGCTTTCCGTGTTGCGGGAAGATACTGAGTTTTACGATGAAGAGAGCGGCATTCGCCGCCGCGCCTTGCAGCTGATCTACCCCAGCGGCAACAAAATCACCGCGCTACCGGCCAACCCAGACACGGCGCGCGGCTTCTCGGCCAATGTGTTCCTCGACGAATTCGCGTTTCACAAAGACAGCCGCAAGATCTGGACGGCGCTCTTCCCCGTGATCAGCGCGGGCTGGAAAATTCGCGTGACTTCTACGCCTAATGGCAAGGGCAATAAATTCTACGATCTGGCCACCGCAGCCGGCGGCAGCGGCTGGAGCCAGCATGTGGTGAATATCTATCAGGCGATTGCCGATGGCCTGCCGCGCGATGCCGCCGAGCTCAAAGCTGCGCTGATGGATGAGGATGCTTGGGCGCAAGAATTCGAGCTGCAATGGCTGGATGAAGCCAGCAGCTGGCTGAGCTATGACCTGATCAACAGCTGCGAGCATGATCATGCCGGCATCCCGGAGCACTATAGCGGCGGGCCTTGCTTCGTGGGCGTGGATATCGCCACTCGCTCAGATAACTTTGTGATTTGGGTGGATGAGCTGGTGGGCGATGTGCTGTGGACGCGCGAGGTGATCGTAAAGAAGCGCATCAGCTTTGCCGAGATGGATGCGCTGCAAGATGATGTGGAGCGGCGCTATAAGGTGGCGCGCTATTGTATGGATCAAACCGGCATGGGCGAGAAACCCGTGGAAGATGCCAAGCGCCGCTACGGCCAGCACCGCGTGGAGGGCGTGCTCTTCACGGGGCCCAATAAGTTGCAGCTCGCTACGCTGATCAAACAGACCTTTGAAGACCGCAAGAGCCGCATTCCAATGGCCGATGAGAAGCTGCGCGCTGATTTGCACCGCGTGCGCAAGATCACCAGCCCCACAGGCGCGCCCCGCTTCGATGCCGATAGCGATGCCAATGGCCATGCAGACCGCTTTTGGGCGAAAGCGCTGGCCTGCCTGGCGGCGCATGGCGTGAGCGGCCCGGTGCATGTGGCCAGCGCCACGCCGCTAAATATTCGGCCTGTGAGCCAGCAATTGGCGGGGTATCTGACGTGAAAAACTGCGCATCGATCTCAGCCGCCGGATGTTTGCGGGCGCTAACGTTTGAAAAATCGGGCGTTACAGCCGTTTTTTCAAAACAAGCGGCTACCCCCGCAGAAAAAAATTTGAAGAAACACTCAAGCCGCCAAAGTTCGCGGAATCGGCAAGAAAGATAGCGAGCAAGCCATGACGAACGGAATCTACGTTTCACCCACTGAATTTGTCTCTTTTGCGCAACGCGAGCAGCCTTTGGCGGGCGGTTTGGCCAGCCAAATGGCCACGCGATCTGCGGCTGGAGACCTCTCTGGCTTCTTTGGCCTGCTGCCCAATCCCGATCCTGTGCTCAAAAGCATGGGCAAGGATGTTGCGGTGTATCGCAATCTGCTGGCTGATCCGCTGGTGCTGGGGGCGCGCCGCCGCCGGGCGGCTGCTGTGATGGGCATGGAGCGGGGCTTTGATCAAGAGGCCAGCCGGGCAACCCCTAAGCGCATCGTCAAGGCCTTGGAGCGCGTGCTCGCCGGCTGGGATCTGCAGCGCATCGTGCGCCAGCTGATTGATGGGGCATTCTTTGGCTACCGGGTGGGCGAGCTCATGTGGGGCCCGCGCGATGGCATCGTGCAGCCGCTAGATGTGGTGGCCAAGCCATCGGAGTGGTTTGCTTTTGACCCAGAGGATGGCCGCTTGAAATTCAAGCCGATGGCTTCCATGCGGGGCGTGGATGTGCCCGATAAGAAATTCGTGGTGGTGGGCAAGATGCGCTCTTGGGAGAACCCCTATGGCGAGCCGGATCTGGGCGCATGCTTTTGGCCGGTGACTTTCAAGCGCGGCGGGCTGAAATTTTGGGTGACGTTTACCGAAAAATACGGCACGCCTTGGGCGGTGGGCAAGCTGCCGCGCAATTCGCAGCCGGGTGAAGTGAATGAGCTGGCGGCCAAGCTGGCGCAGATGGTGCGCGATGCGGTGGCGGTGATTCCGGATGATGCCAGCGTGGAGCTGCTCACCACCAGCACTACCAGCAATGCCGAAATGTTTGAGAAGCTGCTGATGTATTGCCGCAGCGAGATCAGCATTGCGCTGCTGGGCAACAACCAAAGCACCGAGGCCAGCGCGAATCTGGCCAGCGCCAAGGCGGCGCAAGAGGTGGAGCGCAGCTTGCGCGATGATGATGCCGAGATGATCAAGGCAGGCATCAACCAGCTCATCCGCTGGATCTGCGAAGTCAACTGGCCGGGCACTCCCGTGCCGGTTTATGACTTTTGGGAGCAGGAAGAGGTTGATGAAATCTTGGCCAAGCGCGATCAGCTGCTCAAGGGCGCGGGCGCGAATTTCACGAATGACTATTTCAAGCGGGCTTATAAGCTGGAAGATGGCGACTTGGCAGAAGCTGCGGATGCAAGCCTCAAGCCTGCGCCTGGTGCGGCAGGGGCAGCATCGGGGCAACCAGGCGCGAACGATGATGAAGATGATCTGAGCTTTGCGGATCTGGCGGCTTTGGCCGAGGCGGGCGCAGAAGATCTGCGTGGGCTGGATTTAGCCGCCAATGGCATCAAGCCAGAGAGCTTGCAAGCGGCGATGGACAAGCTGCTCGCGCCGGTGCTCCAAGCGATCTCATCCGCACAAAGCCCCGAAGATGTGATGGCGGCTTTGCAGCAGGCCTATCCTGAGATGGATTCGAGCGCGCTAGAAGAGCAGCTCACGCGGGCCTTGTTTGTGGCTGATTTGCTGGGCCGCGCTCGCGCTCAGGCAGACAAGGCGGCTGCCAGTGAGTGATTTGGATGTGGGCTTTGCCATTGGGCTAGAGCCCAAGGCGGCGGTGAGCTACCTGCGCTCGATGGGCGTGGCGGTGGCCACTGATTGGCGCAGCGCTGAGGCGGCAGCGCGCCAGCATGCCATCGCTATCGCGGGCGTGACGCAGCTTTCAGTGACGCGCGATATTCATGCCGCGCTGATTAAATCAATGGCTCAAGGCCAGAGTGCGGCTCAATTTGTTGATGGCTTGCAGCCCAAGCTGCAGGCGGCGGGCTGGTGGGGCAAGAATGCGCGCGTGGCCAAGGGCGCGGTAGATGCTGCCACGGGCGAGATTGCTGCAGATGGCAAGGGGCTCACGTATAGCCGCCTTAAATTCATCCATCGTGAGCACATGGCCAGCGCTTATGCGGCGGCCAAAGAAGCGCAGGCTGTGGCCTCGGGAGCGACGCGCTGGCAATACAGCGCTATTTTGGATTCACGCACACGCCCGGCGCATCGCGCTTTGCATGGCCGAATCTTCCGCATGGATGATGCGGGCGCGAATGCCGTGAAACCGAGGAATGGCTTTGGCTGCCGCTGCATGTGTATTTACTACTATGACGATCCGGACAATATCCCAGGCACGCCGCTGGCGCAAACACGCAAGGTGAATGTGCCAGCGTCAGGAGGCGGCGAGCGCACCGTCACGGAGCTGGTGGACAAGAGCTTGCCTGATGGCCGCTTTCGCCCTGATCCGGGCTTTGACCAAGCCCCCGGCGCGGATTGGCAGCGCGCATTGGTCAAGACGGCTTTGGATAAAGCCAGCGACTTGCCTGCCGAGCTGGGTGCGCTGGCGGCCTACCGCCACTTGCAGCGGCCGGCGGTGATTGATGATCTAACCGAGTCTTGGAAATCATTTGCTAAACCCATGATTGCCAAGGGCGCCAGCGATGTGATCAAGCCGCGCGGTGAATTGTTTTATGTGGGCGCGCTCTTCCCCGATGTGGTGGCGGCAGCGCAGGCCAATGGTGTGGTGCTGCAAACGGCGGTGATCAGCATCCTGGATCGCCAGGTGGCGCATATGCTGCGCACAGCCAAGAAAGCGCCATTGCCTGAGGCTTGGCTCATGAATCTACCCGCGAATTTGTTTGATGGGCCGCGCAGCGTGACGCTAGATCGCGGGCGCTTGGTGCTCTGGTTTGATTTGCCGGGGCAGGCCGGCAAGCTGGCGCTCTCGCTGAATGAAACGGTGAAGCAGGCCGCTGCTAGGCGCGTAGAGAATCTGATTGAGAGCGGCGGAGTGATGAATGCCGAGACGGCGCGCGATGTGCTTGCGAAGGCGCAAGTGATCTGGTCAAGCAAATAGAGGGTTGTGGGGGTGAGAATCGAACTCACATCACAGGCCGCTTGCGCTGCCTGCCCCTTGCCAATCGGGGTACACCCACATATGCATTGTAAAACACCATGATCATTGTTGCCAAGCTCGACTACAGCCCCGTGCTTAGCGCGATGCGCCGCGCGGCCAATGTGATGCAAAACACCTCACCGCTGATGGGCAACATCGCGGGCATCATGCATGCTGCTGTGATGGTGAACTTTCAGGAGCAAGGGCGGCCGGCATGGAAAGCCCTTGCGCCCTCCACGCAGCTTTCTAAAGCGATGGGCGGGCAGTGGAAGAATTTGGCCAAAGGCGGCAAGGTGCAGCCGCGCTCGGCGGGCATGATCTTGGGCGATACCGGCATCTTGAAGGGCTCAGTGCAGATGAGCAGCAGCAACATGCAAGCTGTGGTGGGCTCGAATTTGGTTTATGCAGCGATCCATCAGTTTGGCGGAAAAACCAAGCCGCATGTCATTCGGCCTAAATTCAAGCGCGCCCTCAGCTTTGGTGGCATCGTGGTGCGCCAAGTCAATCACCCCGGCAGCAACATACCAGCGCGCCCCTTCCTCAAGCTCGCGCCACGCGATATGCGCGCCATCGTGCTAGCATCTCAGCGGCATTACAACAAAGCACTCGCGGCCAACGGCCTGTTGAGCTAAAGCCCCCGCGCAATTACCCGCAAGACGTGACGCGCGTCACGCTCTTCAACGCAGCGCATCGCAGGCACAGTGCGGTGCATGCGATATCAAATCTTTCTGAAAGACAAACATGTAACGAGCATGGAAGGCGTGAGCGTTTCCTTCAGTGAGGAACAATTGCGCGGCATCGCCAGCCGCTACGACCCTGCACTGCACGAAGCCCCGATCATCATCGGCCACCCTGCGCATGATGCGCCCGCGTTTGGCTGGGTGAAGGGCTTGAGTTTTGGTGATGATGCGCTAAGCGCCGAAGAGCATTTGGTGAACACGGATTTCGAGGCGATGCGCAAGACGGGCGCATTCCGCAAGGTCAGCGCACGTTTTTACACACCCAAGAGCGCCAACAATCCAACACCAGGCGAATACTATTTGCGCGATATCGGCTTCTTGGGCGCAATGCCCCCGGCCGTGAAAGGCTTGAAGCTGGCCAGCTTTGCCGATGATTCGGAGCTGGTGACGGCTGAGATTTCCTTCGGTGATTTGCCGGGGCATTTTGGCCTCTCAATCAGCCGCATGTTTGGCCGCTGGCGCGATCACTTGATCGAGACGCTGGGGCTGGAGAAGGCCGACCAAATCGCACCCTCGTGGGAAATCAACAGCATGAGCGAGACCGCCCAGCGCGCCGACATGCAGCCGCGTGATGAAGCTGCACCAACTATCAACAGCTTTGCTGATCCCGGCTCACAAGCCAATTCAAAACCTCTTTCAACCCCGGAGAACCCCTCTATGAAAACCCCCGAACAACTGGCCGCTGAGCTGGCTGCGGCGAATGAGCGCAATGCCGCGCTCGAAGCCAAGCAAGCCAAGATGGAAGCGGATGCGCGCAACGCGGAGTCCGCCAGCTTTGCGGATGGCTTAATCGCTGCGGCCAAGTGGCCTACAGGTAACAAAGATGTGCTGGTGGCCACGCTCTCGCATCTGGCTGCGCCCGCCAAAGAAGGCGAGGCGCTGAGCTTCGGCGAAGGCGATGCCGCTCAGCCGCTGGGCCAAGCGCTACGCGCCGCGCTGGAATCTCTCGCGCCGATGGTGAGCTTCAGCGAGCACGCCACCAAGGCCAAGGCCGGCGCTGGCAGCGATGTGCCCACCGACAAAGAAATGGCCGATCGCGCCCGCGCTTACAAGGCCAAGCGCGAAGCCGAAGGCGGCTCACTCAGCTTTGCTGAAGCGGTGGATGCCGTGAACGCTGGCAAAGACCAAGCCTGAGCGCCGAACCAACCACCCAACACCCAACCCACCCCACACAGCCACTTTTAGGAGCAACCCATGCGCAACCCCGGCTTATCCAAAACCTACATCGCTGCGGCGGTGATCGCGGCCTATCGCCTCGTGAAATTCACGGCGGTGGATGGCGAGGTCACGCCCGCTGTGGCCGCCACTGACAAGATTATTGGCGTGTCTGATCGCGTCAACGCGCCTGTGATTGGTGATCGCTTAGACATTTGGCGCAGCGGCATTGTGGAAGTTGAATACGGCGGCACGGTGGCGCAAGGCGATCCGCTCACCAGCGATGCAGTAGGCCGCGCCGTTGTGGCTGCGCCTGCGGGTGGCGCCAACGTGCGCATCATCGGCCACGCGGAGGTGGCCGGCGTGCTGGGCGACATCGGCTCTTTCATGCTCGCGCCCGGCAGCATGCAAGGTTGATCACCCACTTGATCGCCCCCTGATTTCAACCCAACACACGGAGCCTCCATGAGCAACAACACCGCACCCTTTCAAGTCCAGCCTCGCTTGACGCAAATCGCAATGGCTGTGAAGCCAATGGGCATGATTGCCGACCTCGTTTGCCCCCGCATCCCGGTGGACAGCGAGAAGTTCTACTACACCAAGATGACCACTGAAGAGATGTTTCAGATTCAGGATGTCAAGGTCGGCCGCACCAGCGCGCCCAACCAAGTGGAGTTCGGCGCAACTGACGTGCTCGACAGCACGGAGGACTATGGCCTGGACGATCCTGTGCCTAACAAGGACATCAAGAATGCCGAAGGCACCAACGTCGATCCTTTAGGCCGCGCAGCCGAAGGCACATCGATCTTGATGGATCTGGCGCGCGAGAAGCGCGTGGCTGATTTGTACTTCGGCCTCAACACCTACACCCCCGCACTGCGCACCACGCTTTCCGGCACGAGCCAGTGGAACGATTACGCCAACAGCGACCCGCTGAGCGCCATCCTGGGCATGTATGACAACATGCTCGTGCGCCCCAATGTGGGCATCTTGGGCCGCGCGGTTTACACGCGTCTTCGCATGCATCCCAAAGTGGTGGCGGCTGTGCTGGGCAACAGCGGCACGGGTGCGGCAGTCAGCGCTTCCGGCGCAGTGGTCACGCGAGCTTTGGCTGATTTGCTCGAGCTCGATGAGCTGTACATCGGCGAAGCCTTTGCGGCGAGCAACAAGAAAGGCCAGGCATCAGCCTATGGCCGCCTCTGGGGCAAGCATGCGGCTTTCATGCGCATCGACAAGAACGTGCGCAACACCCGAGGCGCTTTGCCGACCTTTGGCTTCACGGCGCAATGGGGCAGCAAAGTGGGCGGCACGATTTTCGATCCGAAGATTGGCCTGGACGGCGGCCAGATCGTGCGCGTGGGCGAGCATGTGAAGGAGCTCGTGAGCTTCCAAGAAGTGGGCGCATTCTTCCAAAACGCTGTGGCGTAAGCGCCAACACCAGCCCGCCGCTCATTCATTTCAAACCCAACTCACAGGAGCACACCATGCCCAAATACAAAGTCAAAAGCCCCTTGCACCACGATGGCAAGGCTTACAGCATTGGCCAAACCGTCGAGCTCGATGCCGACACCGCTGCGGGCATGCCCGATGTGGTGGAGAGCATCAGCGATAAGCAAGCCAAGCAAGAGGCCGAGCAGCGCGAGAAGCTCAAGGCCGAGCTCAAAGCCGAGCAAGAGGCCGAAGCTGCCGCTGCCAAGGCCGCTGCCGAGAAGAAATCCTGAGCCCCTGAAGTTTTAGGACTCTGATTCAAGGCGGCAAGCCCACCAGCCTGCCGCCTTTTTTAAGTGCCCTGCACCCCATTTAAACCGCCTTCCAATTCCCCACACCTGCCATGAGCTACTGCACGCCACAAGATCTGATTGACCGCCTGGGCATGCGCGAAGCCACGGCGATCAGTGATCGTGACAAAACGGGCCAGCCCAACACCGCTGAGCTCACGCGCTTGCTGCTGGAGGCCTCTGATGTGGCCAATGGCTACATCCGCCGCCGCTATGCGCTGCCTTTGGTGGATGCCAATGGCCAAGCGGCCATTGCGCCGCCCGCGCTCAAGCTGCGCGTGATTGATATTGCGCGCTACTGCGCCTGCGGCACGGAGATCATGGCCACAGAAGAAATTCGTAATCGCTACAAAGATGCGATCAGCTGGTTGCGCGATGTGATGGATGGCAAGGCTGCTCTGGGCGAATACGCCTTGGCCGGCAGCGGCGGCGCTGCACCGCTGGGCGGGGCTTGGGCGGTGGTGACGCAGCCCAAGACCTTTGACAACATGGGGGCCGTGCTGTGAGCAGCCCGGTGCGCCAGATTGAGCTGGCCATGCGCGAGCGCCTGCGTGAGCTGCTTACGCCTGCTGGCGTGACGGTGGAGAGCTATGGCGCGCAGCTCGATGATGAGACCTTTGCCTATGTGCGCACCCTGCCTGCGCAATGGGTGACATTCGACGCCATCACGAGCGTGAAGAAAACGGGCAAGCGCACCTACATCTATAGCGCCAACTTTGAAGTGCTCTCAGCCCAGCGCCATTTGAACGACAACGACCGGCGCTTGAACGATGCAAGCGCAGACCAAGACGTGGGTGTGTATGAGCTGATCGAGCGCGCCAAGCTCGCGCTCTCCGGCCAAAAGCTCGGCCTGGCCATTCAGCAGCTAGAGCCTGGCGCTGTGCGCTCGGTGGCCAAGACGATGGCTGGGCGCGATGCAGTGGCCATCTATGCGCAGCAGTTCTCCACCAGCTGGATGGAAGAGCTGCCACCCGAAGAGCTGATGCGCCCCGGCGAGCTCGTGACGGTGGGGCTGAACTATCTGATTAAGCCCGGCGATGAAGTGACCGATACCTCCGATCTTGTGACCACGCGAAACCCTTAAGCCCACTGAAAGACACCGCTATGAAATTGATTGCAGCCCCCGGCCTCAAAGTGCCGCGAGAAGACAACCCCCGCACCTACATCACCAGCGAAGAGGCGGTGGAGGTGGAGATGAGCGGCTACTACGTGCGCCGCATGGCGGATGGCGATTTGCTGGAAGCCGCGCCCACACCAGCGCCAGCCGCCAAAGATAAATCCAAGGCCTAAACGCCTGCCCCGTTCAACACCACAGGAGCCCAGCACATGGCCAGCCCCAATATCAGCTTCAACAGCATCCCCAGCTCGATCCGCAAGCCGGGCAAATACATTGAATTTAACAACAGCTTGGCTGTGCGCACGCTGCCAGGCAATCCGCAGCGCCTGCTCATCGTGGCGCAGGAGCTGGCCACTGCGCCTGCGGTGGCCAACACGATTGAGCAAGTGTTTGATGCCGAGACCGCAGCCGCGCGCTTTGGCCGAGGCTCGCAGGCGCATCGCATGGTGGCGGCGGCCATTGCGGCCAACCCATACCTGCAGCTCTTCGTGATGCCGATTGCGGACAGTGGCACAGGCGTGGCGGCTACGGCCACAATCACCTTCACTGGGCCCGCGACTGGCGCAGGCGCGGTGACGGTGAACGCTGCGGGCAAGGTGCTGGTGATTCCAGTGGCCAATGCCGACACGGCCACGGTGATCGCGGCCGCCACGGTGGCGGCCATCAATGCGCAAACCAATCTGGGCTTCACTGCCGCGAACGCTGCGGGCGTGGTGACACTGACGCAGCGCAACAAAGGCGTGGTGGGCAACACTGTGCGGATCGACTCTAGCAGCCAGGCGGCGAGCGTGACTGCCGTGGCCACGGCCTTCACCGGCGGCTTGAACGATCCTGATTTGACCGCGCCGATGGCCGCTGCACAGCTTGGCGGGCATGAGATCATCGCAGTGCCCTACCAGGCCAGCGCGCAGCTCACCACGCTGCGCACGCACCTGAACTTTGTGAGCGGCCCAATGGAGCAGCGCCGCGCGATCGGCGTGTATGCCACCACCGGCAGCTTGAGCAATGCCACCACGCTGGCCGCCACACTCAACCATGAGCGCTTGACGCATGGCTTCTTGCCCGCGAGCTTCACGCCGGCTGAAGAGGTCGCAGCAGCGTATGCAGCGGTGATCGCGTTTGAGGAAGATCCTGCTCGCCCGCTGAATACGCTGGAGCTGGTGGGCATCAGTGCGCCGGTGATCGCCTCGCGCCTCTCGCGCACGGAGCAGGAAGCTTGCTTGGTGAATGGCGTGACACCGATGGAGGTGGGGCCTGGAGAGCGCGTGCAGATCGTGCGCGCGATCACCACCTACACGCTGAACGCACAAGCGGTGCAAGACATCAGCTGGCTGGACTTAACGACCATTCGCACGATGGACTATGTGGCCAAAAGCTGCCGCGAGCGCATTGCGCTGCGCTTCCCGCGCAACAAGCTCTCTAGCCGCACGGCAGCGGCCGTGCGCAGCGAGCTGCTGGATGTGCTCATCAAGCTGGAAGAGCTGGAGATTGTGGAGCTGGTGGCAGCCAATGCAGCCGGCTTGATTGTGGAGCGCGACAGCCAAGACCCGAACCGCCTGAACGCGAAGATCCCCTGCGATGTGGTCAACGGCCTGCATGTGTTTGCTGGCCGCCTGGATCTGCTGCTCTGATCCCCGCTCTTTGGCAACCCAATTTAGAAGGACATCAAAATGGCTTTGAAAGAATACGTGGGCTCGATCAGCCTTGAGGTGGATGGCGCTGAAGTGGAGGTGGTGAGCTGCTCGCCAAAAGAGAGCACCGGCCGCAAGCCGGTAAAAACGATGAACCGCCTGCGCACCATTGCCGGCTTCTCGCGCGGCATCAAGACCTTTGACATCCGCATCACGGCTGTGGTGCCGATTGATGGCGCGGGCGTGAACTGGAGCAATATCGAGGGCGCGAAGCTCACGATTGACCCCGGCAACGATGGCCAGCGCGTGAGCTATCTCGATTGCTTTGCCACCGATGTGGGCGAGGAATACCAGGCCGAGGGCGAAGCGCGCCGCGATGTGAGCCTGATCGCCGTGAAGAAGGTGATTGAATGAAAAAGCCTGATGCTGCCAGCGCTTCACCTGCGCCAGCGCCGAAGGCCACGCTGCCGGGCAATCTACGCCAAAGCGATGAGCTCGTCACCGGCATTGAGCTGGGCGGTGTGGTGCATAAAAGCTTCACGCTGCGCTTGCCCACGCTGGGCGACAACGTGGCGGCTGTGGATGAGGTGGGCTCGGATAATGGCGTGGCGCTTAATGCCGCCATCCTCGCGCGCCAGATCACCGAGCTGGGCACTTTGAAGCCCGAGCAGATTACCTATGAGCTGCTCTGCGAGCTGCATCCGGCTGATTACAACCTGATCGACGCAGCCGCCAGCGCTCTGGAAAAAAAGCGACAAGCCGCCGCGCAGCCGCTCGCGGTGGCAGTGGCCACAGAGGCGCAGCCGACTGGACAGCCGTCCGCCTCGGCTTAGTGCGCGCTGGCCTCAGCTGGACGGAGGCCGGGCAGATTGACATGGTGGAGGCCATGCACATCTTGACGCTGGCCAATGGCAAACCGAGAAGCGAGAGCAGCGAGACCACTTACATCAGCCGCCGAAGCAAGAAATCCAGCAACAAACGATCACGCCGAGCAACACGAGAAGCCCCATGAGCCAAGACATGCGCGTCGCCCTCACCACGAGCCTGAATGATCAGCTCGTGGGGCCGCTGCGCCGCGCGCTCGATGAGGTGGAGCGCAATCTGGCCAAGCTGCAGCGCGAGCTCGGCGGCGTGACCACTGCCAGCACGCAGGCCAACCAAACGATGGCCAACATGGAAGGCCCCAAGAAAGCCGCCAAAGCCGCCGCAGACCTCTCCCGCGAGACGAATGAGGCCGTGCGCCTGGCAGGCCGCTTAGAGAGCGCCTGGAACCGCGCAGGCAACATGATCAAAGGCGTGAGCGCCGTGGCAGCGGGCGTGACGGCGGCGAACTATGTGCTCAAAGAGCCTTTGCAACGCCAGCGCAGCTATGACCGGCAATTACGCGATTTGGGCAACACTGCCTATGGCGATTTGAGCGGCCCTCAGTTCAGTGAAAAAATCAAAACACTGGATGCATTGATTCAACAGTCGCTTCGCGCAGGTGGTGGCACAAGAGAGGGGGCGCTGAGCGCTGCGAGCACTTTGATGTCGCAAGGCGGCTTAACCGAGAAGCAGCTTTCTAGCGTGATGCCAGAAATCATGAAGGCCAGCACGGCGGCAAATGCGCAGCCTGCTGAAATCGCCTCTGTGGTCGCTGCTGCTCTAAAAAATGGCTTTCAGGTCGATGCGATAGCGCCGATGATTGGCAAAGCGATTGCTTCTGGCCAAGCTGGCGGTTTTGAAATGAAGGATATGGCTAAGTGGCTGCCTAAGCTATTGGTCGCTGGCTCGGCCATCGGCATGACTGGCATGAAAGACTATGAGTCGATTCTTGCTTATGCGCAGGTTTCTCGAACCGCTGCTGGCAGCAGTGATGAGGCGGGCAACAACCTGCTGAATTTTCTGCTCAAGGTCAACTCAAATGACACGCAAAACGATGCAAGAAAAAACGGCGTAGACCTCTCGGGCACACTTGCAAAAAACCGTGGTCAAGGCATGAGCGCCGCTGATGCCTTCATTGGTATTCTTCGCAGCGAGATGGACAGGGATCCACGTATTCAAAAGCTGCGAGGCCAGTATGCATCCGCTGGCAACGATGGCGAACGTGCGGCAACACTCAAGGCGCAAGAGCAAATATTTTCTGGCACGGCGATCGGCAAGTATCTGAGCGATAGACAAGCGCTCATGCCTGCACTTGCTGTGTTGAACAATCCGCAAGAGTTGGCGCGGCAACGCTTGGCGGTGGCGGCAGGTGGCGCTCACACGACGGAGCGAGCATTTGGCAACATTGCTGCGGGCTCTGACTTCCGCATTAACCAAGCTGATAACGAGAAACTCTTTGCGCAAACGCGCGCCTTGGAGGATGTGAACTCTGGCCTGGGCAAGATGGCTATGCACACCGCCGAGGTGTATCAAAGGTTCCCTGCTTTGGCAGCGGCATCCGAGGGCGCAACTTTGGCTATTGGTGCGATGGCTGCCGCTGCATTCTCAATGGCTAGTTTGGCGGGTATTTTCACCTTAGCTTTTGGCAAAGGCGGGGCTGCTGCCGTAGCTGCTGCGGGTGGCGCTGGTGCTGCAACAGCCGGCGGTGCTGGCGCTGCGGTTGCAGCGGGCGCGGCTACAGCAGGCGGCGCAGGTGCAGGCTTGGCCGCGCTGCCTCTGCTCGGCATTCTCGGCGCGGGCGCGCTGGCCAATAGCGCGATGAACAGCGAGGGCGGTTTGCGCGGGCGAATCAATGATCGCTCGCAGCGCCTGGCTGAGCTCACCGAGCTGGCCAGCCTGGAGCGCAATGGCGGCAGCGCAGCGGCCGCAGACAAACTAGAAGCACAAGCGGCCACGATGCGCGGCGAGCGCGATACGCTGATTTCCAAGCTCACGGAAGTGATGGTCTCGCAGCAGGATATGGTGCGCGAGATGAGCATGATGAGCCGCAAATCGATTGAAGTGAGGCTCGATGGCAGCACCATTGCCAGCACGGTCAATGAGCGCAACACTTTCTTGGCGCGGAGGCAGTGATGGCTTGGCAAGACACCCTGCTCAATGCCAAATTCCGCGATGTGCCTTTTCAGGTGCAGAGCGTAGGCCGCTCTGGCCAGCGGGCAATAGCTGCGCATGAATACCCCTACCAAGCGGGCGCGGATCTGGAGGATTTGAATCTGCGGGCGCGCCGCGTGAAGGTGAAGGCGATTTTCTTCGGCAATGATTATGAGCAGGATTTATTCCGCCTGATCACAGCGCTGGAGCTGCCGGGCGCGGGCGAGCTGATTCACCCGATTCACGGCAGCATGACGGTGCTGGCCGAGAGCTGGGATGATGAGCATGAGGCTGAGCTGGTGGATGGCGCTGTGCTCAACATGCAATTTGTGGAGACCAGCATTCGAGAGCTGGCCTTCACGATTCCCTCGGCCTCCACCAAGACGGATGCCATCGCTGTGCAGGCCACAGCGGCGCGCAGCGCGGCCAATGCGGCCACGGAGCGGCATCTGGCTACGGTGAGCGGGCCTGCTCGAATCACGGCGATTAAAAATGCTTTTAACCAAGCCAAAACGGGCTTGGCGAAGGTGCTGAAAGTGGTGGGCGATGTGAAGATTGTGCTGGCTGATTTGGAGCCGCTGCTCTACCCGCAGGCTTACTTTGCGGATCTGGCCAGCATGGTAGATATTGCTTTTCAGGGCTTGCCTTTTGGTGGGCGCAATCTGATTTTTGGCGGCTCGGATTCGGCCAGCGGCTCTGGGCTGGACGATTTCAAAAAGCTCTCGGGCGCGCTGGCGCCTGGGCAGCTCATCATTGGCTCGGATGCGAGCGCGGATGCAGCCACGCTGCTGGATGCGGCTGTGATCCAAGCGCAGGCGCGCTGCCAGCAGGCCACGAGCGTGGCAGAAGCGGCAGGCATCATCTTGGCGGGCGAGCTGGATACGCCGCTCTTGGATCGGCGCGAGATTGAAGCGATGGTGAACACCGCACGCGCTGCGATTCAAGTGGCGATCAACGATGCCCGCGCGGCGCTGGATGCGCAAGGCCGAGGCGAGGCCAGCGCGGCGCTCTCTGCGCTGGCTTACAACGTGCAAGAAGCCGCGCGCGCGGTGATCAACCAGCGGCCGCCGCTGATCACCCGCAAAAGCCCACTGAATGGCCCGCTGCGCTTGGTGGCGCATGTGATGTATGGCAATGGAGACCGCGCTGAAGAGCTGGCGCGGCTCAATAGACTGGGGCGCGAGCTGCTGATTGCCGATCAGCAGCCGCTGCTGGCTTATGCAAGATAAGCTGCTCGATCGCGTAGAAATCAGCATCGGTGGCCTGAAGCACCGGGCATGGGAGAGCTATGAGATTGATAGTGATTTGCTCACGCCTGCCGATGCTTGGCGCGTGACTCTGGCGCAAACTGAATTGGCGATTCCGCCCGGCGTGACTCCCGGCGCGCCGGTGATCGTGAGCATCGTGCGCGGCACAAGCGAGCAAGATGCGCAGAGCACGGAAGTGATCATGCGCGGCGCGCTCGATAGCCGCGAGCACAGTGTGAGCAAACGCGGGCATGAGCTGATGCTCTCTGGCCGAGATGGTGCGGGCGTGCTGCTTGATTGCTCGGGGCCCATTCTGAGCGGGCAGCAGCTCTCGCTGGCGCAGGTGGTGGCGCAGATCGTGAGCCCGCTGGGCATTTCGGCCAGCCGCGTTCGCATTGAGGCGAGCAATGCCCGCCTGCGAGAAAAGATCAACACCGAGCCGGGCGATACGGCTTGGGATAGCCTGCGCCGGGTCTGCGAGGCCAATGGCCTGTGGGCTTGGTTTGAGCCGGATGGCACGCTGGTGATTGGCGGGCCGCGCTACGATGCGCCGCCTGTGGCCACGCTAGCCCTTGATGGCGGCGATGCGCGCACCAACAATATCTTGCAGATCAAAGAGAGCTTCAATATTGCCGAGCGATTCAGCGAAGTAACGGTTCTCGGCCAGGCGCATGCTATTGGCGCGGGCGCTGGCCAGCAGAGCGGGCGGCATCGCGTCAAGGTGGTGGTGAAAGACAGCGGTGTGAGCGGCCTGCGGCCTAAGACGGTGGTGGATCACGAGGCGATTAACGAAACGATTGCTGGCGCACGCGGCCGCAAAATCATCTCTGATAGCCGCTTGAAGAGCTACACGCTCAGCGTGCTCGTGGCTGGCCATCGCACGGAGAGCGGCCTGCTCTGGAAGCCCGGCCAGCGCATCGCGCTTCGCTGCCAGCCGCTGAGCTTGGATGGCGTGTATTTTCTGATGGCTCGCCGCTTCATCGGCAACAAGAGCGGGGGGCAGACCACCCAGCTCACGCTCAAAGAAGATGGCGTGTGGACGCTGGATGCACACCCGAGCCAGCGCAAACATCGGCGCGGCAAAAACTCTCTGCCAGGCAAGGTGCTGGATGTCGTGCCAGGAGCGAGCAAATGACGATGGATGTGATCAAGCGAGAGATCGGCCGGGCGCTGGGCAACCTGCGCCAAGCGCTGCGCGCCTCGCTGGCTGGCATCGACTTGGCTGCACCCGTGCAGACCGTGAACGCAGAGGCGCTCGATGGCGAAGCGCTGCAGCAAATTGAGATGTTTCAGCAATGGGGCTTGCGCACCGCGCCGCCTGCAGGCGCTCAGCTCATCGTGCTGCCGATTGGCGGGCGCACGAGCGCGGCTGTGGTGATCGCCAGCGAGCATGGCTCTTACAAGTTTGAGCTGGGCGCTCAAGGCGAGGCTGCGCTCTACAACCAATGGGGCGACGTGGTGCACATGAAGCAAGGCGAGATCCGCATGGTAGCCGCCACCAAGGTGACAGTTGATGCACCGCTGCTGCAGGTCAATGGTGAGATCAAAGCCACCGGCAACATCACCTCTGATGCGAACGTGCGTGATCAAGGCGGCGGCAAAAGCATGGCGGGCATGCGCAGCACCTACAACGCCCACACGCACAACGAGAACAACGCGCCCGGTGGCCCCACAAACACGCCGAACGGAGCGATGTGATGGACACATGGATCAACCCCGCCACAGGAGCCTACGAAGAGGGCACAGGCGTGCTGCTGGGCTCGCTGCTGCGCGATCCGGCCGATGGCTTGACCAATGCGCTGTATCTGCGCCTGATGACGCCGCTGGGCTCATGGTTTGGCGACGTGACGCTAGGCTCACGCCTGCATGAGCTCGTGCGCGAGAAAGATCTAGCGCGCGTGGAGCGCCTGGCTGCGCAATACGCCAGCCAAGCGCTACAACCCGTGATCAACGATGGCCGCGCGCAGAGCATCAACGTGCGCACGCAGCGCAGCAAAGACGATGCAGGCGGCGGCCGCTTGGCGCTGGCCATTGAAGTGGTCGATGCCTTCGGCACACTGCGCACGTTTGAGCTGCCGATCAAAGTGGCTTGAAACGCAATTTACAGGACAGCCCCATGCCATACCCCATTCAAACATTCCAGCAGATTCGTGATCGCTATTTGCAAGCCGTGGTCAACCTCAACCCTAGCGCAGCCATTGGGCCAGATAGTGACCATTTCGTGCGCGGCAGCGCCACGGCAGCTGTGCTCGAGGGGCTGTATGCCCACCAAGCTTGGGTTTTTCGCCAAGCCTTCCCAGATCTGGCCGATGCCGATTACATGGAAAAGCGCGCCAACCAAGAAGGCCTCACCCGCAAGGCCGCTGCAGCAGCCACAGGCACGGTGCGATTCAGCGGCACGGCGGGCAGCGCCGTGCCCTCTGGCCAGCAGGTGTTTACCGCTCAGGGGATTTACTATCAAACCACGGCCGTAGGCGTGATCAGCGGCGCAGGCACGGTAGATATCGCCGCGCAAGCTTTGATCGCAGGCGCGGAAGGCAATCAGAGCAACAACACGCCCGCCACAGTGAATGCGCCGCCATCTGGCGTGCTCGCTGCAGCCAGCCTTCTCTTGATGAGCGGCGGCTCAGATACCGAGAGCGATGAAGCCTTGCTTGAGCGTCTGCTTATTGAGCTGGCTGAAGAAGCGCAGGGCGGCAACGAAACGGATTACAAACGCTGGGCGCTCAGCGTGCCAGGCGTGGCGCGGGCTTATGTGTTTAGCGTGCGCCGTGGGCTTTCTACGGTGGACGTTGTGCCCATGCCAGATAGCGGCCTGCCTTCAGCGCCCTTGCTTGTGGCCGTGCAAGCCGTGCTCGATGCGAAGCGGCCTGTAGGTATGAGCAATATTCAGCCCGTGCTCGCGCTTGCCCCCACGGCTGTGCCCACAGCCGTCACAGGCACGCTCACGCTCGCCGCTGGCTACAGCTTAAGCACTGTGCTGCCCTTGGTGCAATCTGCGATCAATCAAGTGTTTGGCCAGCTCGCGCCCGGTGAGACTTTGATTCGCTCCAAGCTCATTTCCGCCATCATGAATGTGGAAGGGGTGACTGACGTCACGCTCGCAGCTCCATTAGGCAACGTGGCATCCTTGGTCAACGCTACCAATCTCCAGCTCGTCACGCCCGGCGCGATCACGATCACATGACCACCAATCTCACCGATGCTCTGCTGGCCTGCCTGCCCCCGCAGGCCTATGATCGCCAAGCGCAAAGCGTGCGCCGAGAGATGGCGGCTCATGCTGCGGTAATTGAAGTGGCGGCCGACAGCGCCGATGCAATTCTCATGGAGCATCAGCCAGATCAAGCCGCTCTGGCCTTCACTGATTGGGAGCGCAATCACGGTTTGCCTGATGCATGCATCGGCGGCGCAAGCGCCACGCTCGCGCAGCGCAGAGCCAATCTGATGCAGCGCATCAGCGCAAAAGGCAATCTCTCACGCGCTTACATGATAAGCATTGCGGCAGGCGTGGGCTACCCCGGCTGCACCATCACTGAATGGGGCGGCATGACCTGCATGGATTCATGCAATTCAGCCGTCAATGGCCAAGAGTTCGTAGGCGCATGGGTGCTCAATGTGCCCGTGAGCACGGCGGTGATTGAACTCGCCTGCGATCAGCCCTGCGATCAGCCTCTGCGCTCATTTGGCAACACGCAATTGGAATGCGCTGTCAACCGCCGCAAGCCCGCGCATACCAAGGCCTTCTTTGCCTACGCACCGTAATTTAAAGGACGATTAAAAATGGATGTGATTCAAACGAGCAACAAGCAGGTCGATAAACACGGCCCGGGCTTGCACGGCTTCAGCCCCGGCAATCCCGGCTCTGGCCAGCCTGCAACCTTCTTCAGTAACTTGTGGGCAGATGATGTTCAGCAGGAGATCATCAACACGATGGCCGCTGCTGGCATCGCGCCTGCGGCCGCCACGCCCACGCAGTTGCGCAACGCGATCAACATGCTGATCCGCAATCAAACCGCCGTCATCGGCATCGCCACACGCACCGGCACCGATGCCTACAACGCTGATCTCACGCCCGATATCACCGCTCTAGGAGCCGCGCAAAACGGCCTGCGCCTATGCCTGCGCGCCACTGCGGCCAACACCACAGCCGCGCCCACGCTCGCCGTCGATGCTGTGGCCGCTAAGCAGATCGTTAAGCTTAACAATGCAGCGCTCGCGCCAGGCGAGATCTCCGGCGCTGGGCATTGGCTGGATTTTATTTTTGATCAGCCGAATGATCGGTTTGTGTTGCTCAATCCTGCGCCGTCAGGTCTCGGCGCACCTGTTGGCAGTTTGCTTGTGCACAGTGGCACCAGCGCGCCCACCGGCTACATCAAGGCAAATGGCAGTTTGCTTTCTCGCACTGCTTTTTCTAGCTTGTTTGCATTTGCGAATGCAGAAGGTCTTGTTTCGGAAGCCACATGGTCAGCTGGGAGTGAAGGGCGTTTCAGCGTTGGCGACGGCTCGACGACTTTCCGAATTCCAGACTTTAGAGGAGGCTTTGCGCGCGCGTGGGATGATGGCCGTGGCATCGACATCTCAAGAGCCTTCGGCACCTTGCAACTAGACGCTATGCAAGGTCACCACCACACCGCAAGAAATGCCAGCTTGTCTGTCGGTTCTGGAACTAGCTTTTTTGAGATCAATCCAACCTATGCCGTCAACGGCGGCAATGTCGGTATCGCAGGGCCAATTACCGACGGCGTAAACGGCACGCCAAGAATCGCTTCGGAGAATCGCCCGCGAAACATTTCTTCGCTCTTTTGTATCAAATTTTAAGGACGCACCATGACAGATTTAGTAAATGAAGGGGCGTCACTCGCCGTCTCCGCGCCCGATCCTGCGCCTGCGCCTGCGATCTACAACTACGACCATCAAAGCGGGCTCTTCATGTCTGTAGGCGAAGCTGATCCGAGCCCACTCGAAGCTGACAAGTGGCTGCTGCCGGCTAACGCTACTCTAAGCAAACCGCCTATAGCGCCAGAAGGGCAAGTGGCCGTCATGAGCGAGACCAATGGATGGCTGCTGCTGCCAGACAACCGAGGTGATTGGTTCAACGCGCAAGCCCAAGCCGTCGAGATCACCGATGTGCAGGCCGATGTGACCGGCCTCACACGCACGCCGCCGCCAACCCCCGATCATGTTCTCACGAATGGCCAATGGCAGCTTGATCCAATCAAAGTGCAGGCACGTTTCAAAGCAGCCAAAGATGCACTACTCGCCCAAGCCCGCGCCCAGCGCGAGGTCGTGCTAAATCGCTTGATTGGGATCAGTTTCGCTGCGAAAGAAGCAGGCAACGCGCCCATCTTCGCGGCCTGCATGACGGCTCGCCAAGATCTGCTTGATCTCACTAAGCATGCCAGCATCGCTGGAGCCACCACAGAGGCTGGGCTGAAGGCTGCTTACAAAACGCTTTACGGCGGCATCGTGAGCCGCACCCCTACAGATATTCAATCAGTCTACAAAGACATTCAGGTGTGAGGCCGCCATGCAACTGCTGATCGCTTTTCTGTTTTGGCACTTCTGGACGACTAGCAACACGCTCGGCCTGATCTCTACGATCTTGCTGACGTTGTGGTACATCACGCAGCGGCTTTATGAGATGTACATCGCCGTGATGGGCCTGCGTGATCGCCGCAAAGAAGGCACGCTCAGTGAGATGGATCAAGTCTTTGGCCGAATCACGCTGGTACGAGGTTTGCTCTATGACGTGCTGGTCAACACCACGCTTGGCACTTTGCTTTTTCTTGAGGTGCCCAAGTGGTTTCGCTTCGCTCGGCCTGTGCACGGCGAGGAAGACAGCAAGCGCCAGCGCCTCATCAACTGGCTGCGCGCACTCTTCCCTCTGGAGCTCCTGCTTACGCCACGGCTCAAACGCTTGGCCAGACTGCCCGCAAATTCAAAGTACATCAAGAAGTACCGCAGATGGTTCAGCCGAATCTTCCTACGCCAGATCGATCAACACGACCTATCTGGTGGGCACAACGTGCCCGAGTAAAAAAAGACAGGGCGAAGGCTCTCGGTGCGTCAACACCTTGAGCCCCCGCCTCCGCCGTGATCACGCACGGCATTGACCGAAGACCCTGCCACCTGAGCTCAGGCAGGGCAATCATAGGTGATGCCATGCAAGAAGTCAGATGCGCAAGCTGCAACCGCAAGTTAGCAGCAGGTGAGTATGTGAAGTTGGAGATCAAGTGCCCGCGTTGCGGCGCACTGAATGTATTGAGGGCCGTGCCACAAGCCGTGAGCCCCCAACCCGAGCGCCAGCGAGCGTCATTGATCCTAGGAGGTCAGGATGAAAGCAGTGCAAGGAAAAAGTCCGTTGGCGTGGGTCGGCGGCAAAAGCCAATTGGCTGACCGCATCATCGAGCGGATGCCTGATCATCAGGCATATTGCGAAGTGTTTGCGGGGGCCGCTTGGGTGCTCTTTAAAAAACCGGAAAGCAAAGTGGAAATCATCAACGATATCAATCGTGAGCTGGTCACGTTGTATCGTTGCGTCAAGCACCATCTGCCCGAGCTCGTGGCGCAGTTTCGCTGGTTGCTGGTGGCGCGTGATGAGTGGGATCGCTTCATGGCCACGCCCTCTGATACGCTCACCGATATCCAGCGCGCCGTGCGTTTCTACTATCTGGCCAAGAGCGCCTTCGGCGCGAAGGTCAAGGGCGCAACATGGGGCGTAGCCGCCACAGGCGGCCCACGCCTCAACCTGCTACGCATCGAAGACGATCTGGCCGAAGCCCACGCCCGCCTGGCTCGCGTCTTCATCGAGAATCGCCCCTACGCCGAGCTCATCAAACGCTTCGACAAACCCGCCACGCTGTTCTACCTAGACCCGCCCTACTGGGGCTGCGAAAACTACTATGGCAACGGAATCTTCAGCCGCGATGACTTCACCACGCTGGCCAGCCAGCTCGACGGCATCAAAGGCAAATTCATAATGAGCCTCAACGACACGCCCGGCGTTCGCGAGGTCTTCGCCAACTTCCAAATCGAGACGGTGAAGACCCGCTACAGCCTAAGCGCCAAACAAAACCAAGAGGTGGGCGAGGTGCTGATCACCAACTTCAAAGGCTGAGCAGCTACAATCCAATTTCCAGATTACCTACAAATACACGGTGTGCAGCGAGTCTGCCCACTGCCAAGTGAAGAGCGAAGCCCTCGCGGCGTCGGGTTGCTGATGCGTTGTGGCCAGTATGTGGAAGCAAAGCCCGCCAAGTGCGGGCTTTGTCTTTGGCCTTTGAATGTCGTTTGAATGGGCTCAGAAGCCCCCTGTAAACCGCTTCAACCACATCCTGTGGATAACTTCCCTGCCACCGGTAAGCTTTGGGACGCATCGTTACAAGTCGGACGCAAGCCCCAAAACTCAGCCCCATGCGTCCAAAAAGTTGAATCCACGCGTCCGCTTACAAAAGCCGAGGCCTTTCTTCTTTGGTGCTCTTTGCCGCAAGCGACGAGCTCCTGATCTCTGTAGCGTTCTGTGCAGGGTTTGCCGCGCCCGACCAGCGAAAGGCTTCGTTTTTTCAGACCCATCACGCAGCGGGTATAGATGGTTGGCGCGTCGTTAAGCGCTCCTACAAGTAGCAATGCAGTGCAGGGTCAGGCTTTGCAGTCCAACCTGCGGTAATAATCTATGTCGCCTTTGTTGTATCCGGCTGCAGAATTGACCTCACTAAAACCCTAGAGCGCCATGACCAAGACACCCATCAAAGAACTAGCTGAAACCATTAAACTTTTCGAAGCTGTCAAGTGGGTCAGTTCAGGAGAACCAGAACCGCTGCCTCATGGCGAGTACATGATTCCCTGGGTTAAGTTTGAATTAGCGAAATCAGAGCTGGGATGGCGCACTCTTGAGTTCTTGGCTTGGGCAGTCAGCGATGTTTCGCGTGCAGGAGAGGATTTGCTCCTGATGCCCACTTCTCCTCCGCCATACTTGAATACGCCGGGGGCGGTACTGGCATTTGTCATTGAATATCGTGTGGATTCGTTGAGTGATTCTGAACGTATGCGAAAGACTGCTGCCTTTTTACGAGATTGGCATGAGAAGTACTGGCCAGCTAGCATTCCTCGCCGTCGCCGTTCTAGTTTGCCGCTTAACATCTAACACGATCTTTGATTCCAAGAGGCAATAGCGTATAGCAGGGTTCACGTTGAACCTCAGGAATATTAACAAACTACTGCCGAGCAGAGCGGATGTTCGATGGCAAAGCCTGGGGATAGCTCGTGCGGAATGGGTTGATATCGACACCGCCGCGCCGGGTGTAGCGGGCATAGACGGCGAGTTTGATGGGGTGGCATTTTGCCCAGATATCGGTGTAGATGCGCTCGACGCATTGCTCGTGAAATTCGTTGTGGTTGCGGAAGCTCACGAGGTATTGCAGCAGGCCGCCTTGATCGATTTGGGGGCCGCTGTATTCGATTTGTACGCTGCCCCAATCGGGTTGGCCGGTGACGAGGCAATTGCTTTTGAGCAGGTGGCTGACCAAGGTCTCAGATACGGGCTGTTCATCGGTTGCGGCGCTGAGCAATTGAGGGGCGGGGGTGTAATGCGTGCATTCCACATCGAGGCGATCGAGCAACACACCATCGAGCTCTTGCACTTTCTCGTCGTGAAAAGCTTCTTGCGCGATGATGCGCACGCCGACTCTTCTTTCGCCGCGTGGCGTTCTGAAAACTGCTGCGCCGATGTCTAAAGCAATGGCTTCGCGTACTTCATCTGCGCCGTGATTGCTGCCAGCGAAGCGCGTGTTGTTGAAGCTGTTGAAATAGAGCTTGACGCTTTTGCTCTCCACGATGCAAGGCGATTCGCAGGGGATGGTGATTTGGGCGATGGCGATTTGGGGTTTGCCTTTGCTGTTGAGCCAAGAGAGTTCAAACGCCGTCCATAAATCCGCGCCCATAAAAGGCAGCGTGGCGGTGATGCCGATCTCGCTGCGCTTCTCCGAGCGCGCGATGGGGAAGAGCAGGCCTGCATCGTATTGATCGATATAGGCGCTGGCTTTGCCGAGCTGGGATTGTTCAGGCGTGTTCATGAATATGCTTTAAAAAATCTGGCAACCATTGCGCCACTGCACCGGGCGCGAAATCATGCCCCATGCCTTCGATGCCGACAAAGCGAGCGCCGGGAATGCGCTGCGCAGTATCTCGCCCATGCGCGGGGGGAACGAGCACGTCAGCCAAGCCATGCAGCACGAGCGTAGGCGCGGTGATGCGCCGGATAGCTTCATGGCGGTGCGTGTCTGCTGCAATCGCCACCATCTGGCGCATCGTGCCTTCGGGGTGATAGCTGCGCTCGATGCCCATTCGGATGCGATCTTTGAGCAATTGCGGCTCTACGGGAAAAGCGGGGCTGCCGATCACGCCGAAGAGCTTCACATAATGCGCGGTGATGTCTTCCATGCTGCTACTTTTTGGGCGGCTGATCAAAGCGCGTATCACGGCGGGCTTCGCCTCGGGCAAACCCGGCGCGCCGCTGCTGCTCATGATGCTGGTGAGCGAAAGAACGCGCTCGGGCGCTTTGCTGGCTACGAGTTGCGCGATCATGCCACCCATGCTCGCGCCAACGATATGCGCTGCTGTGATGTTCATCGCATCGAGCATGCCGATGGCATCGCGCGCCATGTCTTGCAGCGTGTAGGCGGATTGGATGCTCCATCCGAACTTGCGCTTGATGCTTGCCCAGACGATGTTGGGTTTGCCGAGGTGATCAAAGTGCTGCGACAAACCGATATCGCGGTTGTCAAACGTGATCACACGGTAGCCAGCTTGCACCAAGGGCTCAATCACTACTGCAGGCCAAGCAATGAGCTGCATGCCTAAGCCCATGATGAGCAGCACAGCGGGATGCTCGGGAGAGCCGTGTGTTTGCACCTCGATCGAGATACCGTTTGCTTTAATTTTCATAGCACTCCGCGCAGCATTTATGCCGGCGATTGGCCGGTTTTGTGCAGATTATCAAGTAAATTTTCCTTCGCGCAGCCATTTGGTCGCCACCCATTTCTCACCGCGCACCACAGGCTCGCCGCCATGCAAGCTCTTTGTGACGGGATGGGCGCGGTCGTAGCTAAAAAACACAGCGTGGCCTTTTTTCGGTGCGACGGTGAGCTTCACATCGGGAAACACCGTGCCGCCGCCAGCTTCAGGCTCATGCAGATACATGATGATCGTCGCCACGCGTTGGCCGCCTCGTTTCAGAATCGTGGGCGTGCCGGGCTCGTTCGGGTCGAAATAATCGTAATGCGGCTTGTATTCTGCGCCGGGGCGGTAGTGCAATATTTGCAGACCTTCGCCGTTTTCTACCGGCCAGCGGGTGAGCTGAGCAAGCCTTCGCTCAATGCGGGCAATCAGCTCATTTTCTGCGCGTGCGTAAAACATGCCATTGCTCGTGCGATCCGCATTCAATTCTTCGCCACCCGTTTTCGTCTCGACCGTGAGCGAGCGCGCTAGGCGAGGTTTGGCTCCTTCGATCAAGCCATCGCATTCTTCATCCGAGAGGAAATTGCCAATCACCACGATATTCGGATCGCTCATCGCAGTGAGCAGGCTCACTTTGCGATCTTCGAGCTGCAAGTACAGCGGTGAATCATCCACGGCCATCTCGGGCACGACAACGGGCGAGGGCAGGGCAGACGCAGATTGCGTGCTTTGCAAATGCGCTTGTAATGTGGTTTCCATGGCTGCGATAGCCACGTCTTCCTGCCACCCGGAAGCGAGCATGGATTTGAGTACCGTATCCGCCGGGAAGCCGGCCTGCGCCTGAGAAATGATCCATTCGCGCAGCTGTGGA
>JAAFJC010000023.1 GCA_013297925.1 Comamonadaceae bacterium | reverse complement strand
ATGCGTGCATGAAATCACGTTTTCTCCTCGCTTTTGCTCTTTTGGCCAGCAGCGCGGCGCACGCAACAAACTTCTGCGCAGGCCTAGCCAGCTACCCCGTGCAACCGCTGATCGGCGGCAAAGCCTTTGATTTGTGCAAGCTTGATTCAAAAGCCGCCAAAGCTGTGCTCGTGGTCAACACCGCCAGCCAATGCGGCTTCACACCGCAATATGAAGGCTTGGAAAAGCTCCATCAGCGCTTCAAATCCCAAGGTTTGCTGCTGGTGGGCTTTCCGGCCAACGATTTTGGCGCTCAGGAAAAAGGCTCAAACAAAGACATCGCCCAGTTTTGCCAAATCAACTATGGCGTGAGCTTCACTGTCGCCGAAAAACTGCAAACGCCGATTGGCAAAGACCCGCTCTATGCCAAGCTGATTGCCAGCTCTGGCAAAGCGCCAGGGTGGAACTTTCATAAATACTTGGTCACCGCCAAAGGCCAAATACAGAGCTTTGACTCTGCCATTGAGCCGCTATCGCCCACGCTGATATCAGCCGTGCAATCCGCGCTCAAACCCTAAGGCTCCCGGCTCCGTTCTGGCACGATAATCAGGCCATGTCTGAGCGCGTCATCCCCCTCTTTGATCAACGCCTTGCTGCTTTCAAGGCAGATATCCCTGCGCAAAAAATCGCAGCGAATGGTTTGCTTGCCGACACGCTGGGCCGCCCGCTGCGCGATCTGCGCATCAGCGTCACGGATCGCTGCAACTTCCGCTGCGCCTATTGCATGCCCAAAGAAGTGTTTGATAAGGACTATGCGTATTTACCGCAAAATGCCCTGCTCTCCTTTGAAGAGATTGCGCTTGCCGCGAGGCTTTTTGTAGCACACGGCGTGCGCAAGCTGCGCCTCACGGGCGGCGAGCCACTGCTGCGTAAGAACATTGAAGTGCTGATCAATATGCTCGCAGTCATCGAAACGCGTGACGGCGAGCCGCTCGATATCACGCTCACCACCAATGGCAGCTTGCTGCATAAAAAGGCTCAGCTCCTCAAAGACGCAGGATTGAAGCGCCTCACCGTAAGCTTGGATGGCTTGGATGATGCCGTCTTCAAGAAGATGAACGACGTGGGCTACCCCGTTGCCGATGTGCTCGCGGGCATCGAAGCTGCGCAAGCTGTGGGCTTCCAAAGCATCAAGGTCAACATGGTGGTGCAGCGCGGCACGAACGATGCGCAGATTTTGCCGATGGCGCGGCATTTCAAAGGCACGGGCGTGACGCTGCGCTTCATCGAATACATGGATGTAGGCGCAACGAATGGTTGGCGCATGGATGAAGTGCTGCCCTCACGCGAGGTGATGCAACTTATCCACGCCGAACTTCCTTTGATCCAACTCGATACCAGTGCGCCCGGGGAAACGGCTGAGCGCTGGGGCTATGCAGGCGCTGATGGAAAGCACGATAAAGCACAAGGCGAGATCGGCCTCATCAGCTCCGTCACCCAAGCCTTCTGCGGCGATTGCAACCGCGCCCGCCTCTCCACAGACGGAAAACTCTACCTCTGCCTCTTCGCCACCCAAGGCCACGATCTACGCAGCCTGATTCGCGGCGGCGCAAGTGATGATGACATCCTCTCAGCGATTGGCCACATCTGGCAGAAAAGAGATGACCGCTATTCCCAACTGCGCAGCGAGATGCCTGCAGACACTTCCACAGGCGCACGCAAGGTGGAAATGAGCTACATCGGAGGATAAAAATGAGCATGATGACAGCGGTCGTTTTGGCCGGAGGCCGCGGTTCGCGCATGGGGGGCGTCGATAAAGGTTTGCAGACCTTTCGCGGCATGCCGCTGGTGATGCATGCGCTGATGCGTTTGCAGATGCAGGAAGGTGCGCTGATTGGCGAGAGCATGGTCAATGCGAATCGGAATTTGTCCGCTTATGAGTCGATGGGCGTGTCCGTCTGGCCTGATGCAACGCCTGATGAATTTGCTGGGCCACTTGCAGGTTTTCTCACGGGGCTGGAGCGCTGCGAATCGCCTTACTTGCTCACCGTGCCTTGCGATACGCCGCTGTTTCCGCTGGATTTGGCGCAGCGCTTGATGAATGCGCTTGAGGCTGAAGATGCAGATATTGCCGTAGCCAGCGCACCTGAGGCTGACGATGCCGGCCAAACGCGCACTCGTCCTCAGCCGGTGTTTTGCCTGCTCAAATCAGATTTGATGGAAAGCCTGGTGGCCTTCATGCAAGGCGGTGGCCGCAAGATTGATGCGTGGACGGCGCAGCACCGCGTGGCGCAGGTGGCGTTTGATGGTGAGCATGACGACAAAAAAGCCTTTGCCAATGTGAACACACTGCAAGAATTGCATGCGCTTGAGTGAGTTTTGAGATGCCGTACACCGCGAGTCAATTTGAGGGCAGTGATAGCCGCAAAGGCTTGAACCCCGCCACATTGCTGATCATCGTCAGCTTGTGGATTGCCATCGTGGGTAATGGCGCGCTTTGGCAAGAGATGGTTAAGCTCGGGCGCCTGCAAACCGCGAAAGACATCTGGGTGGCGATTTGCATGGGGCTCATGATCTGGGCTGCCTTGGTGGCCCTGGCAGCGCTGCTGGCTTGGCGGCGCAGCATCAAGCCTGCGCTCATCTTCCTCTTGATAGCCGCCGCGCTCGGCATGCATTTCATGATGAGCTATGGCGTGGTGATCGACGACACGATGATGGTCAATGTGTTTCAAACTGATCCACGCGAGACCCGTGATCTGCTCAATCTGCGGCTTTTCATCACGCTGCTGCTGGTGGCAGGCATTCCCATCGTGTGGCTCGTGTTCACGCCGGTACAGCCAACAAAATGGCGCAGGCAGCTGCTGCGCAATGCTCTGATTTTGATAGCTGGCGGCGCATTGTTTATAACGGCGATTGCACTTTCTTTCCAAGGATTCTCCTCGCTCATGCGCAATCACAAGCATGTGCGCTATTTGCTCAATCCGCTTAACTCCCTCTACGCCATCGGCCAGATTGCCACCAAACCTCTGCGCCACGGGCCGCAGCCCTTGCAAGCGATTGGGCAAGACGCCAAGCTCGGAGCAAGCTATGCAGCGGGCAACAAGCCGCCTCTGCTGATGATCGTGGTGGGCGAGACGGCGCGTGCCGCCAATTTTTCGTTCAACGGCTATGCGCGGCAAACCACGCCGCAAATGGCCCAGCTCTCGCAAGCCGAGCCTTTCATCTATTGGAAAGACGCTTGGAGCTGCGGTACCAATACCGCGAGCAGCCTGCCTTGCATGTTCAGCCACTTGGGCAAAGAAGCCTTTGAAGACAGCAAGGCGCGCTATGAAGGCCTGCTTGATGTCTTGCAGCGCGCAGGCCTGGCTGTGCTCTGGCTGGACAATCAATCCGGCTGCAAAGGCGTGTGTGATCGCGTGGAAAACGTGAACGTGTCTCAAGCTAAAGTGCCTGAGCATTGCAGCACCGGTGAATGCCATGATCTGGTGATGCTGCATGATCTAGATGCTCGCATCGCCGCCCTGCCCGCCGACAAACGCGCCAAAGGCATCGTCGTCGTGCTCCATCAAATGGGCAGCCATGGCCCAGCCTATTTCAAACGCGTGCCGCCCGAGTTCAAAAAATTCCAGCCCGAGTGCCTCACCAACAATCTCTCCGAATGCACCCGAGAGCAAATCACCAACAGCTACGACAACACTTTGGCTTATACCGACCAGCTTCTCGCATCGTCTGTCAAGTGGCTCAAAGCGCAAGAAAAGACTTCGCGCAGCGCGATGATCTATGTCTCCGACCATGGCGAATCTTTGGGCGAAAAAGGCATCTATCTGCATGGCCTGCCCTATGCCATTGCTCCCGATGAGCAAAAGCACATCCCTTGGCTCAATTGGTTCTCCCCCGAATTTGCCAGCACGCAAAAGCTAGATATTGCCTGCCTCCAGCAAAATTCTGCCAAGCGCATCACGCATGACAACCTCTTCCATTCCGTGCTTGGCCTGCTCGATGTGAAAACCTCGCTGCACAGCCCCAAGCTGGATGTGTATGCGCCCTGCCTCAAACCGTAATCAGCCGCAGCGTCTTACGTTTTAAAATCTGCCCATGAACACAAAAACCATCCCCATCCAGCCCCTGCGCTCCGCCAACATCACCGAAGGCAAAAGCCGCGCCCCCAATCGCTCCATGTACTACGGCATGGGCTACAAAGAGACCGATTTCGGCAAGCCGATGGTCGGCGTGGCCAATGGCCACAGCACGATCACGCCTTGCAACAGCGGCTTGCAAAAGCTCGCTGATGCAGCGATCCAAGGCATCATTGAAGCGGGCGGCAATGCCCAAGTGTTTGGCACGCCCACGATTTCTGACGGCATGGCTATGGGCACGGAAGGCATGAAGTATTCGCTCGTGAGCCGTGAAGTGATCAGCGATTGCATTGAGACCTGCGTGCAAGGCCAGTGGATGGACGGCGTAGTAGTAGTCGGCGGTTGCGACAAAAACATGCCCGGCGGCCTGATGGGCATGCTGCGCGCCAATGTGCCGGCGATCTATGTGTATGGCGGCACGATCCTTCCCGGCCGCTACAAAGACCAAGACCTCAACATCGTGAGCGTGTTTGAAGCCGTCGGCCAAAACGCTGCGGGCAACATGAGCGATGAAGACCTGCGCGAAATCGAAATGCGCGCGATTCCTGGCACAGGCTCTTGCGGCGGCATGTACACAGCCAACACGATGTCTTCCTCCTTCGAAGCGCTGGGCATCAGCTTGCCCTACTCATCCACGATGGCCAACCCGCACGATGAAAAGCAAAACTCCGCCAAAGAGTCTGCCAAGGTGCTGATCGAGGCGATCAAAAAAGACATCAAGCCACGCGATATCGTGACGAAGAAGGCGATTGAAAACGCCGTGGCAGTCATCATGGCCACGGGCGGCTCCACCAACGCCGTGCTCCACTTCTTGGCCATCGCCCACGCTGCAGGTGTGGAATGGACGATTGATGATTTCGAGCGCATGCGCAAAAAAGTGCCCGTGATTTGCGATCTCAAGCCCTCCGGCAAATACCTCGCGGTGGATCTGCACAAAGCCGGCGGCATTCCGCAAGTGATGAAGGTCTTACTCAACGCCGGCATGCTGCATGGCGATTGCATCACCATCTCTGGTCAGACGATTGCCGAAGTTTTGAAAGACGTGCCCGATCAGCCGCGCGCCGATCAAGATTGCATTCGCCCGATTGACAAGCCCATGTACAAAGAAGGCCACCTCGCCATCCTCAAAGGCAACCTGAGCCCCGAAGGCGCAGTGGCAAAAATCACTGGCCTGAAAAACCCCGTCATGACAGGCCCCGCCAAATGCTTTGACGATGAGCAATCTGCGTTGAAGGCCATCTTGGACGGCAAAATCACCCACGGCGACGTGATGATCCTGCGCTACCTCGGCCCCAAAGGTGGCCCCGGCATGCCCGAAATGCTCGCCCCCACCGGCGCGCTGATTGGCGCAGGCCTCGGCGAAACAGTAGGCCTCATCACCGATGGCCGCTTCTCCGGTGGAACTTGGGGCATGGTGGTCGGCCACTGTGCTCCTGAGGCCGCTGAGGGCGGCACGATTGCCTTGGTGCAAGATGGCGATAGCGTGACGATTGATGCCAAGCAATTGCTCTTGCAACTCAACGTGAGTGATGCCGAGATTGCCAAACGCAAAGCCGCCTGGAAGAAGCCTGCTCCACGCTACACGCGCGGCGTGCAGGCGAAGTTTGCTTTCAATGCTTCCAGCGCTTCTAAGGGCGCGGTGTTGGATGCGTATTGATTGCGACCTTGCATTCAACCAAATGGGGCTTTGCGCCCCATTTTTTATGCCACACGTTGGGTTATTCTGATAAATTGAACCAAAGTCTGCCTCTGCCCACCAATGTGAAAGCCTCAAAAATGATCACCCGCTTCGCCCTTTTCGAAGGCCATATCAACCCCGGCGAAACTCAGGCGTTTCGCTCGGCCATCCTCTCTGAAGTCTTGCCACATTGGAAATCATTTCCCGGCGTCTTGGCTGTGCGGGTGTGTTTTGAGAATGAGCGCGATGAAGGTGCGCCCGAGATGCCTTTGGTGCTCGCGATCAGTTATCCGAATCGCGCTGCGGTGGATGTGGCGTTGGCCAGCCCAGAGCGGGCGCAAGCCAAAGCAGCCACTGAAGCTGTGCTGGATCGTCATTTTCACGGGCGTATTCATCATCACATCACCGAGGCGCATGAGCATGTGGCTTCGCCTTGATCGCTATGAATGTGATAGCTTGCTGCGCAACCAGGATGCGGTCTAGCTAGCCAAAGCACTCAAAGAAACCTCACAAAGCGCAGGTGCGAAAGCCGTAAAAACCGCCGTCGCGCTCTGGCCTAGCGAAGCCTCGAAAAGTGGCCTGCTTCATGCGCTCACGCGTCGCCCAGCTGGCGCCGCGCAGGGTTTTGCAGTGCTCGAAATGAATCGTGCTACCCTGCTGCCATGGCGATGGCACGAAGCCCGGATAAGGACGGAAGGTATTGCTCGTCCACTCCCACACATCGCCCCAACGGAAGCCTTGACCCCCTAGGCGGCTCGCCGCGATTTCCCATTCAACTTCGGTGGCCAGGCGCCTGCCAGCCCAGTGGGCATAGGCCTGCGCTTCATGCCAACTCACATGCAAGGCGCTTGCACTCGATGCCATGCGCTGCATGCGGCCAAAGCGCATTTGCATCACCGCGCCGCTGGCCACGCCAATTTGCTCCACATAGCGCGGCGCACGGCGGCCATATTCTTTGCCTTGGCCGCTAGATGCTTCTTTCAGCCAGCTTTGGCCGCTTTCGCTCCAGTGCGCCATATCGTCGTAGCCGCCATCGTCCACAAACTCTACGAACTGCGCCCAGCTCACTGGCTGCGCGTCAATCTCGTATTCCGGCACACTCACTTCGTGCTGCGGGCTTTCATTATCAAACGCAAAACCGCCAGGCGCAGCGCCCTGTAGCCAACGCGTGGCAGGCACGAGAATTGGCGAGCGCGAGGCAAAGGCGCTCATCGGCGGCACGGGCAGCTTCAAACCGAGCGTTTGCGCCATCACAATGAATTGCTCGCTGAGCTGATCTTCGCGTGAGAGCGCCAGGCGGAAGAAATACAAGGCCTCATCCGTGGGCTCGGCTTTATCAAGCAACTCCAGCGTGGTCTCCAGCGTTTCAAGCAAATAGCTTTTGATCACGCCCAGATCGGGATAGATTTGCGTCCAGCGCTCGGCGCGGCTGGATAAGCGCGGATCAAAGCAAGCATCCGCTCGCGGCTCAATCGAGGCAAGCAGCGTGGGCTGCTGCGGGCATTGCAGCCCGAGGTGGCGCTGGGTATTGCGCCCGACCCAGTATTCTTGAAACCAGCCGGCATGCCCAAGCAACCACAGCGGCGGAAGCACTTCATTCATGCGCGGCACAGACAAATCTGAGGCAAAGCGCAAGTCTGGCACCAAGCGCTCGAATTCTGCCATCAGGTGCAAGGTGTGGTTGCGCGAATCGATCAAGGCCAGAGAGAGCAAATCTGCGCCTGCATACCGAATGTGCGGCGCATCTACAGAGAGGCGACTCGGGCTGGCTTGGTTAGATGCTGTAGGCATAGGTCGGAACAGGGCAACGCCCTCATTTCCGATTATGCTTGACCTAGACAAAATATGGGCAAACCGAGGAAAATTAACCCATGAAACACGGTATTCGTGACCTACAGGAGAACAATATCGTAGAGTTCTTGCACCATTGTGCTCTCCGATTGCAATGAAATCGGCTTACCAATGAAGTCAGACAGACCCGCTAAATGCTGGCTCTCCTCATCGAGAAACAGTTCAATGACCTGCGGCGCGGCGATCACGCGGAATTCTTTGGGGTTGAATTGCCGGGCTTCGCGCAAGATTTCTCGCAAGATGTCGTAGGCCACAGTGCGCGGGGTTTTGACGCTGCCTTTGCCTTGGCAGGATGGGCACGGCTCGCAAAGCATGTGCTCTAAGGATTCGCGGGTGCGTTTTCGTGTCATTTCCACCAAGCCAAGCGGTGAAAAGGCGTTCGCGGCGTTGGTTTTGGTGCGATCTCTGGCCAGCTGTTTACCGAGCTCTGCAAGCACTTGTTCGCGGTGCTCGGCTCGCGTCATGTCGATGAAATCCGCAATGATCACGCCGCCGAGATTTCTCAGACGTAGCTGCCGCGCCATCGCACCTGCCGCTTCCAAATTCGTTTTGAATATTGTGTCGTCAAAATTGCGCGCACCGACGAAACCGCCGGTGTTCACATCGATCGTGGTGAGTGCTTCGGTTTGGTCAATGATCAAATAGCCGCCTGATTTAAGCTCCACGCGCCGCTCCATGGCCTTGGCGACTTCTTCATCCACATTGAACAAATCAAAAATTGGCCGCTCGCCTTTGTAGAGCTGCAGTTTGGCAGCCGCATGGGGCATAAATTCTTTGCCATAGGCGATCAGCGCATCATGCTGCTCGCGTGAATCAATACGAATGGTTTGCGTCTCGTCGCTGGCCATATCACGTAGCACGCGCTGCATGAGCGTGAGATCGGTGTGCAGCACGGATTGCGGGGGGAGCTGCGTGGCGCTGAGCTTGATGCGCTGCCACGTCTTGAGCAAGTAAGCCATATCGTCTTGCAGTTCGGCATCGGTCGCTTCTTCTGCATTGGTGCGCAAGATAAAGCCGCCGCCGTTGAACTGCTGCTGCGCCGCATGCGCATCCCAAAGCTTTTGCACCCTCGAGCGCAGGCTCTCGCGCTGCTCAGGCGGGATTTTTTGCGAGATGCCGATGTGATCATCTTGCGGCAAAAACACGAGCTGTCGCCCCGCCAAGCTGATCTGGCTGGATAGCCGCGCGCCTTTGCTGCCAATCGGATCTTTGATCACCTGCACCATCAGCGCTTGGCCTTCAAACACCTGCTTCTCAATGGGTACAGCGGGGCTGCTCGACTGAGTTGAGCGTTGCACACCATCCGCATAGCGTGCGTGCACTGAGCTGGCGAGATCTGCAACGTGCAAAAACGCTGCTCGCTCTAGGCCAATGTCAATAAAGGCTGATTGCATACCCGGCAGCACCCGAGCGACCTTGCCCAAATACACATTGCCCACGAGTCCACGCTCCAAAGCACGCTCGATATGAAGCTCTTGCACAGCGCCATGTTCGATGATGGCGACGCGCGTTTCTTGAGGGCTCCAATTAATGAGGATATCGTGTTGCATACCGCTGAAGGTAACGCGAAAAACGCGAAAATTTCGCGAAAAACGCAAAAAGAATCAAAGTAGTTTCAGCTGAGCTAGTAATTGCGCTGTTTCATGTATCGGCAGCCCCATGATGCTGCTGTAGCTGCCGCTGATATGGCTGATGTATGCCGCGGCCTTGCCTTGAATCGCATATGCACCAGCTTTGCCCATAGGCTCGCCGGTCTTGACATACGATTTGATTTGCTTGGGTGTCATGGGTGCAAAAGTTACTTTAGACACCGACAAAGCGTGCACGCGTTTCTTGCCGCTTTGCATCGCCACAGCGGTAAGCACGCGATGGTTACACCCTTGCAGCTCAGAGAGCATGCGAATGGCATCCGCTGCGTTCTCCGGCTTACCGTAGATCGTGCGCCCCATTGCGACCGTGGTATCTGAGCAAAGCACAGCTCGCCCTTGCAGGCCGCGCTTTTTCATCCGCGCCACAGCAGCATCCAGCTTGAGCCCAGTCACGCGCTGCACATAACTGCTCGGCGCTTCATTCTTCAAAACGGTTTCCAAGCTCTCGGCATCTTCACTGGCATCGGCCACCAACAGATCAAACCGCACGCCAAGCATCTCAAGCAACTGAGCGCGGCGTGGGCTTTGGGATGCAAGATAGATGGAATTCATGACGCTCATTCTCGATGGTAGGGATGCCCTGCATTCACAGACCAAGCGCGATACAGTTGCTCCACGAGCAGTACACGCACCATCGCGTGAGGCAGCGTGAGATCAGACAGACGCAAAGTTTCGTTTGCAGATTTTTTGAAATCTGGATCAAGTCCGTCTGGGCCTCCAATGACGATAGCGACATCCGAGCCGCCGAGTTGCCATTCAGTCAGGCGCGCAGCGAGCTGCACAGTGCTGGTGTTTTTGCCGCGTTCGTCGAGGACGACGACGCGCGTGCCTTTTGGAACCGCTGCCTCAATGCGCTCGCGTTCGGCTTGCATCAAGGCGGCGGTGTTTTTGTTGTTGGTACGCGGCTCGGTCTTGATGGCTTTGAGTTCGAGCTTGATCTCTGGCGGGAAGCGTTTGGCGTAGTCGTCCCAAGCGGTTTGCGCCCAATCGGGCACGCGCTGGCCGACGGCGACGACCAGCAGCCTCATGCGGACTTTTTAGCTGCGGCTTTCTTAGGCGGAGCTTTTGCAGCGACCTTTTTTGCAGCTGCTTTCTTAGCCACGGCTTGCGGAGAAGCCTTCGCAGCACCTTTTTTAGCCGCTTGCTTCTTGGCAGCAGGCTTCTTTGCCGCTTCTTTTTTAGGAGCACTCTGCGCAGATTTCTTGCCGGCGACTGGCTTCTTTGGCTTCAAAACCGTCTCTAAAACCCTCTTCTCAACTTCTTTCTCTGCCGCAGCATGCTTGGTGCGCATGGGCTTTTCACCCCAGATGTCTTCGAGGTGGTAATACTGGCGGATGGCGGGCTGCATGATGTGCACCACGGCTGCACCGCAATCGACGATGATCCATTCGCCATTGTCTTCACCTTCGGTGCGTGGCTTGGGGAAACCCGCCTCGCTCACCGCCTCGCGCACACTCATCGAGAGCGCCTTGGTTTGGCGGTTGCTCGTGCCACTGGCCACAATCACGCGCTCAAACAGGCTGCTCAAATGCTCGGTGTCAAACACCATGAGGTTTTGCGCTTTCACATCCTCCAAGCCATCAACGATGGCCTTGGTGAGCTTGGCCACATCGCGTTTGCCTTGGGAGTCGGCTGGCGCAGCAGGTGATGTGGAGCGACGTGTGATGTGAGAGGTTTTGGTAGTGGCCATTCAGGGTGTTCTTCAAGAGGGAAGGTAGAGACGATGCTGTGCAATATACCGCGCAACCGAGGGCTTGACCAGATGGTCTATTGCCTGATGTTGTGTACAGAATTGTCTGATCTGCGTTGCGCTGATGGGCGATGCAGGCATATGGATCGTCGAAAACTCCATTTTAACTCGGTTTTGAGAGCCATTTGGGCTACTAGCTGGGATGAAATCTGCGCGGAGTGCTACTAAAAGCGTAGCAATTTGCAAGATCTCTTGATACTTATGCCATTGTGGGAAGAAGGCCAATTGATCCTGTCCCATGAGCAAAAACAGCTCGGCTTGAGGGTTTTCAGCTTGAATCTCATTCAAGGTGTCGATCGTGTAAGTTGCACCGCTGCGCAGGATTTCTCTGTCATCTACCCGCGCTTGCGGCACATCGGCAAAGGCCAACTGGGTCATGGCAATGCGATGCGTGGCCGCAGTGAGCGAGCGGCTTTTGTGCCATGCGTAGCCTGTGGGCAAGATGACTAACTCATCCAAAGCAAATTGCTTCACGGCCGCTTGCGCAAGCGCCTCATGCGCCAAATGTGGCGGATCAAATGCACCGCCATACAGACCAATACGCTGCTCCGGAGCCTTCAAATCCAATCCCTGCGCACCAAATAGTGCTTGTAGAGATCGCCCTCCGGCGTATCGCTGCGAGGTTTGCGTTTGTAGGCCCAGCTCACCATCGGCGGCATGCTCATGAGGATAGATTCTGTGCGCCCGCCCGATTGCAAGCCAAAATGCGTGCCGCGATCCCAGACGAGATTGAATTCCACATAGCGCCCGCGCCGATAGAGCTGAAAATCGCGCTCACGCTGGGTAAATCGCGCATCACAGCGCTTCTCCAAAATCGGCAAATAAGCGGGAATGAAAGCATTGCCAATCGATTGCATCAGCGAAAAGCCATTGGCGAAGCCGCCCTCGGTGAAATCATCCACGAAGATGCCGCCAATGCCACGCTGCTCTTTGCGATGCTTGAGATAAAAATATTCATCGCACCAAGTTTTGAATTTCGGATACTTGTCTGCCCCAAAAGGCGTCACAGCCATTTTGCACATGGTGTGGAAATGCACAGCATCCTCTTCAAAGCCGTAATAAGGCGTGAGATCCATGCCGCCACCAAACCAAAACACCGTCTCACCCGATGGCGCAACGGCTGCCAGCATGCGCACATTCAAATGCACCGTGGGCGCGTAGGGATTGTTGGGGTGAAACACGAGCGAGACGCCCAGCGCCTCAAACGGCGCTCCCGCCAGCTCCGGGCGATGCTGCGTGGCTGTGGGGGGAAGCTTAGCCCCGCGCACATGCGAAAAACCACAGCCCGCGCGCTCAAAAATATCGCCAGATTCCAAAATGCAGGTGAGGCCATCACCTTGCAAAGGCTCACCTGCGCGCTTTTTCCATTTGTCTTTGGTAAATTCGCAGCCATCCACGCTGCCAAAAGTCGCAACAATGTTGTCTTGCAATTCGAGCAGATAGCTGCGTACTTTTTCTATGCTCATACTGCAATATTAATTCACAATCGTCTGCTGGCGATCCACTGAAGTATCGAGCAGCACCACAGGCGCCATGTTTTCCGGTCTGAGCCCACGCGCAGGCGCGCACAGCTGAGAAACGCGAGCCATATCTTGCGCTTCATCGCCTGCGAGCCTCACAAACTGATTCACCTTGCATTCCCGCCGAGAATAATCCAGCGTGATCACCAATAGCGGCACATCGCAAGCCACCGCCACGCGATAAAAACCACTGCGCCAGCCGGGTATGTATTTGCGTGTGCCTTCAGGCGCTAAGCCGAGCCAGAAATACTCGCCTTGCGCTTTTTTCTGCGCCATCTGCGCAATCATCGAGCCCACCACACCATGTTTGGCTGTGCGCTCCACAGGCACGCCGCCAATCCAGCGCAGCCAGCTGCCTAAGAGAGGAATCTTAAACAGCGTGTCCTTACCCCAAAACATCACCTGCACGCCGACCGCCCACTTCACAACAAACATCAGCGGCGCATCCCAGTTGCTGGTGTGGGGGTAGACGACTGCAATGCCTTGACGAGTTGGGAAACCATCAAATTCGACACGCCAACCCATAACCTTAAGCAGCCACTGCGCGGCGCGGCTGCCTTGGAATCGAAGGGCGTAGGGTTTTTGGAAATCGCTCACGGTGTTTTAAATACCAAATACCGGACGCAGAGAACGCAAAGGTTACGCAGGAGGAATACCAAAAAGACAATACCGAGAAATAGGTTTATTCATTTTTCTGCATTTTCTTCTGTCTTTTTTTGCGTCTTTTGCGTAACCTTTGCGTCTTCTGCGTCCGGTATTGGGAATTTGTCTTCTCTTAGAAATTCATTTCACCGCACGATACCCAATATCGCGCCGGTATTGCATCCCATCAAACCCTAGCCCTTGAATCACCTGCGCCACCCTCGCCTGCGCCTGCTTCACCGAATCGGCCAATGCCGTCACGCAAAGCACGCGGCCACCACTCACCACGGTTTGCCTGTCCACACGCGCCGTGCCCGCATGGAACACTACTGCATCCTCGCCCACCGAAGAATCACCCGCCGGCAAGCCATTGACCACATCGCCCTTGCGCGGATTCATCGGATAGCCATGCGCAGCGAGCACCACACCGAGCGCCACACGGCGATCCCATTGCAGCTCCATCGTGTCTAGCTTGGTATCGGTAGCAGCCATCAACACATCCACCAAATCGCTCTTCAAGCGCATCATGATCGGCTGCGTCTCTGGGTCACCCATGCGGCAGTTAAATTCCAGGGTTTTGATCTTGCCTTGCGGCGTGATCATCAGCCCGGCATAGAGGAAACCGGTATAGCGAATGCCATCTTTTTCCATGCCCTTGATCGTGGGCAAAATCACCTCACGCATCGCCCGCGCATGCACCTCGGGCGTGACGACCGGAGCTGGCGAATATGCGCCCATGCCGCCCGTGTTTGGCCCTTGGTCGCCATCTTGCAAGCGCTTGTGGTCTTGGCTCGTGGCCAGCGCCGTCACGTTCTTCCCATCGCACAGCACGATGAAGCTAGCTTCTTCGCCTTCTAAAAATTCTTCGATGACGACGCGCGCTTCACCGTTATGCTGCACGCCGTAAGCATTCGAAGCCAACATATCGTCCACGGCTGCATGAGCCTCTTCCAAACTCATCGCAACGACAACACCCTTACCTGCCGCCAAACCATCGGCCTTCACCACAATCGGCGCACCCTTTTTGTCGATGTAAGCATGTGCCACCACAGCATCGGTAAACGTCTCAAACTCAGCCGTCGGAATCGCATGCCGCGCCATGAAAGCTTTGCTGAATGCTTTGGAGCTCTCAAGCTGAGCCGCAGCCTTCGTCGACCCAAAAATCCGCAAACCCTTGGCACGAAACTCATCCACCACGCCAGCAGCCAACGGCGCTTCTGGGCCCACCACGGTCAACGCTATCTTTTCAGTAGCTGCCCACGCAGATAATTCGACGGGCAACGACAGATTTAAGTTAACTAATCGGCCATCCAGCGCCGTGCCTCCATTACCAGGCGCGACATACACCGTCTGCACCTTGGGCGATTGCGCCAGCTTCCAAGCCAACGCATGCTCGCGGCCTCCTCCACCGATCACAAGTATTTTCATAAATCTATTTCTGCATTGTGATAAACGTTCTGCACGTCATCAATCTCTTCAATCATATCGAGCAGCTTTTGCATCTTGGCCGCATCATCGCCCGATAAAGCAATCGAGTTTTCAGAGCGCATCGTCACCTCGGCAATCTCAGGCTTGAAGCCCACTGCTTCGAGTGCATTCTTCACCGCTTCAAATTCTTGCGGTGAAGTGAGCACTTCAATGCCGCCTTCTTCATCCGTGATCACGTCATCTGCGCCAGCTTCCAAAGCAATATCCATCACCTTGGCTTCATCCGCGCCGGGCGCGAGCAGGATTTGGCCGCAGTGCTTGAACTGGAAAGCCACTGCGCCCTCAGCGCCCATGTTGCCGCCGTGTTTGCTGAAGCAATGCCGCACAGCCGCCACGGTGCGCACTTTGTTGTCTGTCATCGTGTCCACCAAAATCGCCGCGCCGCCGATGCCATAGCCTTCGTAGCGGATTTCTTCGTAATGCACACCTTCTAGGTTGCCGGTGGCTTTGTCGATATTGCGCTTGACCGTATCCGCTGGCAGATTAGCCGCTTTCGCTCTATCCACCGCCAGGCGCAGGCGAGGATTAGCGCTGAGATCACCACCGCCCAAGCGCGCCGCCACCATGATCTCGCGGATCACGCGCGTCCAGATCTTGCCGCGCTTTTCATCCTGGCGCCCTTTGCGGTGCTGAATGTTTGCCCATTTGCTGTGGCCTGCCATCTCTGAATCCCCAAAATTTTTTAAGCCAAATGCGTCTTAAACTAGGCGCAATTGTACTTTTCGAGACCCATCATGGCCGATCCTATCCTGATTGCTAAAAACAAATCTGCAGAAGTCTTCCTGCGCCCCGATAAATCCAATCGCCACGGCCTGATCACGGGCGCCACCGGCACAGGCAAGACAGTTACGCTGCAAACCATGGCCGAGGGCTTCAGCCGGATTGGTGTGCCCGTCTTCATGGCCGATGTGAAGGGCGATCTCACGGGCATCTCTCAACCGGGGAAAATTGGCGAGAAACTGGCCAAAGTGCTTGCAGATCGCGCGCTAGATGCCCCTAAATCTGTAGCATTTCCTGTCACGCTCTGGGACGTATTTGGCAAGCAAGGCCATCCCGTGCGCGCCACCGTGAGCGATCTGGGCCCGCTGCTGCTCTCGCGCATGCTCAACTTGAATGAGACGCAATCTGGTGTGCTGCAACTCGTCTTCAAAATCGCAGACGATCAAGGCCTGCTCTTGCTCGACATGAAAGATCTGCGAGCGATGTGCCAAACCGTGGGCGACAACGCGAAGGATTTCACCACCGAATACGGCAATGTTAGCGCCGCGTCCATTGGCGCAATTCAACGTGGCCTGATGCAAATTGAGGAGCAAGGCGGCGATGTGTTTTTTGGCGAACCGATGCTCAATATTGCAGACTTCATGCAAACGGACAGCAGCGGCAAGGGCATCGTCAACGTGATGGCCGCCGACAAACTGCTCACCGCCCCGCGCCTGTATGCCACCTTTCTGCTCTGGCTGCTCAGCGAGCTCTTCGAGACGCTGCCCGAGGTAGGCGACATCGACAAACCCAAATTAGTCTTCTTTTTCGACGAAGCGCATTTGCTCTTCACTGATGCGCCCAAGCCCTTGCTCGAGCGCATTGAGCTCGTGGTGCGCCTGGTGCGCTCCAAAGGCGTGGGCGTGTATTTCGTCACGCAAAACCCGCTGGACATCCCCGACAGCGTGCTGGCCCAACTCGGCAACCGCGTACAACACGCCCTGCGCGCTTTCACCCCGCGCGATCAAAAAGCCGTGAAATCAGCAGCAGAGACGATGCGGCAAAACCCCGGCCTCGATATCGAAACTGCCATCACCGAGCTGGCCGTGGGCGAAGCGCTGATCAGCTTCCTCGACGAAAAAGGCCGCCCCGGCATCACCGAGCGCGTCTATGTGCTCCCGCCCGGCAGCCAAATCGGTGTGATCAGCCCCGAGCAGCGCCAAGCCCTCATCAAAGATTCCATCGTGGCCGGTGTGTACGAAAAAACCATAGATCGTGAATCGGCCTACGAGATCATCAAAGGCCGCACATCAGCCAACATGGCCACAGAATCGCAAGCCGCTGAAACCGCCAAGGAAGTGGCCAAAGAAGCCACCAACGCCGCCGGCGAAGAAGCCTCAGGCGGCTGGCTTGGCGGCTTGGGCGATATGCTCAGCGGTGGCACCAGACGTACTCGCGCTAGTGTGGGCGAGCAACTGGTGAAATCAGCAGCGAGCTCGATTGGCCGCGAAGTGGGGCGGCAGATTATTCGGGGCGTGCTGGGTGGCATTCTCGGTCGCCGTCGGTAATCGTTTTTTCTCGACGGCTTCGCGTTAGCGCCAACCGCTCGCCTGCTACGTAACGTGCCCGAAAAAGCCGAGGCCTTTCTTCGTGTGGCGCTCTTGCCCGCAAGCTGCGAGCTACTGATCTCTGTAGCGTTCTGTACATGGTTTGCCGCGCCCGACCTTTGAGCCGCTTCGTTTTTTCAGACCCATCACGAAGCGGGTATAGATGGTTGGCGCTTTGTTGCGTACTATTAATTTCATAGCAGCTCGCGCAATAAATACGCCGGCGATCTGCCTCTTTTGCTTTAAGTTCTCTCAAGAAGGCGTAACAACGCGCTCAGACCTCGATCCGCTGCGTGATGGGTCTGAAAAAGACGAGGGCTTTCCTCATCGAGCGCGGCCAACCAAGCAGGGTTCGCCACAAATGATCGCAGCTTAGAGCTTGCGGCATAGAACGCCCAAAGGAAAGGCATCGGCTTTTTCGGGCACGTTACGGAGCAGGTGAGCGGATTGCGTCAAACAGTTGAACGCCAATAAACAAACAGCAAATCAGCCCATATGCCAAAAACAGCAGAAGCATATTCGCATAAGCCAACAACAAAAAAGTAGTTTGGATTTGCCCTAGCGTGAGGCACAGTCCATCCCCATGACTGATCTTGCATTCATTCTTTCTGGCTTCTTCGTTGGCTTCGTCGTTGGCCTCACGGGCGTGGGCGGGGGCTCGCTGATGACGCCTATTTTGATTTTTGGCTTTGGCATCAAGCCCATCCTCGCCGTGGGCACGGATTTGCTGTTTGCGGCGTTCACCAAGCTCGGTGGCACGGTTAATCTCGCGCTCGCTCGCCGGGTGGATTGGAAAATCGTCGGCACGCTGAGCCTCGGCTCTGTGCCTGCTGCCCTGCTCACCGTAGGCGCACTGCATTACTTTGACGCAGGCAACGCTGCCGTGCAAAAGGTGGTGACGACCACACTTGGCTTTGCGCTTCTGCTTACCGCCGCCGCCACGCTCTACAAAGCGATCAAAGGCGTGCAAGCCACACAAAAAGACATCAGCGCGGAGCAACTCGTGGAAGCCACCAAGCCGCGCCATCCCGCCCTGCCCATCATCTTCGGCGCGCTCATCGGCGTATTGGTCAGCCTCACCTCGGTGGGCGCTGGTGCAATCGGCGTGACGGCTCTCATGCTGCTCTACCCCGCTCTGCCACTTAACCGCATCGTGGCCGCAGATGTGGCCTATGCCGTGCCGCTCACGCTCGTGGCAGGCCTCGGCCACGCATCTATCGGTTCTGTCGATTGGCCGCTGCTGGCCAAGCTGCTCGCTGGCTCGCTGCCTGGCATTTGGCTGGGCACCAAGCTGGGCAACCATGTGCCTGATCGCGCGATTCGCTCCATTCTTTCGCTGCTGCTGGCCTATGCGGGCTTCAAGCTGCTTGCTATTTAAGAGCCTCTCATGTATCAATACAACTCATTCGACAAAGAATTCGTCAAACTGCGCGCGGCGCAATACCGCGATCAATTGGAGCGCCGCTTGGATGGCCGCTTGAAGGAAGAAGAATTTCGCCCGCTGCGCCTGCAAAACGGCTGGTATGTGCAGCGCTATGCGCCGATGCTGCGCGTGGCTGTGCCGTATGGTGAGCTCAACACGGCGCAGCTTCGCGTGCTCGCACAAATCGCTCGTGAATTCGATCAGCCGAGCGATGAGGTGTTTCAAGCGGCGGTGAACGGCCAAGCTCGCCTATCCGGCAAAGGCATTGAACTCACCAAAGGCTACGGCCACTTCACCACGCGCCAAAACATCCAATACAACTGGATTCCGATTGAGAAATCTGCCGATGTGATGGATTTGCTCGCCAGCGTGAACATGCACGGCATTCAAACCAGCGGCAATTGCATCCGCAATATCACGAGTGATGGCCTCGCTGGCATTGCGCCTGATGAGATCGCCGATCCGCGCCCATTCTGCGAGATCTTGCGCCAATGGAGCACGCTGCATCCAGAGTTCGCATTCTTGCCACGTAAATTCAAAATTGCTGTTACAGGGGCCGAGGAAGACCGCGCCGCCACTGACTGGCACGATGTTGGCCTGAAACTCATCCGCAGTGATGCTCAAGATACCGCGCGAGGTGTCGCTCGTGGGGATCTGGGCTTCAAAGTGCTGGTCGGTGGCGGCATGGGTCGCACGCCGGTAATCGCATCCACCATTCGCGAATTCCTACCCTGGAATCAAATTCTCAACTACCTTGAGGCCATCGTCCGCGTCTACAACCTGTTTGGCCGCCGCGATAACAAATACAAAGCCCGCATCAAGATTTTGGTGAAAGCCGAAGGGCAGAAATTCTTTGATGCCGTCGATGCTGAGTATCAAAACATCCACACCCAAGATGGCGCGCCGCATACCATCTCGCAAGCAGAGTTGGATCGCGTTTCAAAGCATTTTGAGCCACCAGCCGGCGCAGAATGTGCGCTAAGTGCTTCCGATTTTGTAGCATCTAAAGTATCGCGTATTCTGGAAGTGGCAGCGCATGACGATGTGGCTTTCACCCGCTGGCTCACGCGCAATGTGCATGCCCACAAGAACCCGAAGCTGCGCGCCGTGACGCTCTCCGTCAAACGCGTTGGCCAATCGCCGGGGGACGTGACGCCTGAGCAGATGGAAGCTGCTGCGCAAATTGCAGATCAGTTCAGCGCGGGCGAGATTCGCGTGACGCATGATCAGAATTTGCTTCTGCCTTGGGTGAGCTGCGATGCGCTGCCTGAGCTGTGGCGCGCTGCGAAGAAAGCGGGCTTTGCTTCAAGCAATATCGGCCTGCTCTCTGACATGATCGCCTGCCCTGGCGGCGATTTCTGCGATCTGGCCAATGCCCGCAGCTTACCGATTGCGCAGCAGCTCACCGAGCGCTACCAAGATTTAGACGAGTTAGAAGACCTCGGCGACATTGATCTGCACATGAGCGGCTGCATCAACTCCTGCGGCCACCATCACAGCGGCCACATCGGTATTCTCGGTGTGGATAAAGATGGCCAAGAATGGTATCAGCTCACGCTCGGCGGGTCTGATGGCAGCAAGATCAGCGGCACATCGGTGGCGGGCAAGGTCGTTGGCCCATCGTTCACCGCAGCCGAGATTCCTGATGCGATTGAAGCCGTGCTCACCACTTACAAAGAGCTGCGCGAACCGCGTGGCGAGAAATTTGAGCTCTTCATCGATACGCTCAAGCGCCTTGGCGCAGAGCCCTTCAAAGCAGCGGCAAACAGCGCGCGCCACAAAGAAGAAGCCACGGCCTGAAGGGAAGCATGATGAACAATACTATTGAATTGATAGCTGCTCGCGCAATCAATACGCCGGCTAATAGCCCAAATGAGGCTCAAAACGTCTTAAAAATTGCGAATGACAGCGATGTAGCCGCCCATGGTCAAGAGCTAGCGAGCGCAGAAGTCGTTGAGCTGCATTTCCCTGCCTTCACCGATGGTCGCGCCTTCAGCCAAGCTATTCAATTGCGCAAACGCTTAGCCTTCAAAGGCGATATTCGCGCCACAGGCGATGTGCTGGTCGATCAAATCGTACAAATGCAGCGCAGCGGTTTTACCAGCGCCGTGCTGCGCGAAGACCAAAGCTTGGAGCATGCCACCAAGCTGCTCTCGCACTACACAGATTTCTACCAAGGCGATGTGGCGAACCAGCCTGCATTCGCCGTCGGAAAGCTTGCATGAGTGCGATAAGCCTGCATGCCAAGCCGTCTGCCGACTACGATCAAAAAGTAGCCGCTGCGCAAAGCTTGCTGCGCGAAGCGGGTGAGCTCTATCAGCCGCTTACGCAAGCCAGCAGCCTCGGCGTGGAAGATATGGTGATCACTCATTTGCTGCACTCGCTTGGCGTGAAAAGCGAAGTGTTTGTGTTGCAAACCGGCAAGCTTCATGCACAGACTTTAGACTTGCTCGGCACCGTGCAAAGGCAATACGGCAGCCAGCGCGCCATCCGCATTTATGAGCCGGATGCAAAAGCGGCGCAAACTTTTGAAGCCACAAACGGCAAAGACGCGATGTATCAGAGCATCGCGCTGCGCAAACAGTGCTGCGACATCCGCAAGATGCAGCCGCTAGCCCAAGCATTAGAAGGCAAACGCGCCTGGATCACCGGCCTGCGCAAAGAGCAATCCGATGCCCGCGCGGCGATTCATGCCATTGAAGACAGCAGCGAGAAAATCAAAATCAACGCCCTGCACGACTGGACGCTGGGTGATGTCTGGCACTACGTCAAATCCCACAACGTACCCTACAACCCACTCCACGACCAGTTCTACCCCAGCATCGGCTGCGAGCCCTGCACGCGAGCAGTCACGCTCGGCGAAGACTTCCGCTCGGGGCGCTGGTGGTGGGAAAACGAAGCAGCTAAGGAATGTGGCTTGCACGTGACAGCCTGAAGACCAAATGCAAAGACCAATACCTTGAACGCAGAGGACGCGAAGATTACGCAGAAGACGCAGAAAAGAAGCAGCCAAATTTTGGTTTTCTTTTCTGCGACCTCTGCGAATCCTTCGCGTCCTCTGCGTTCAAAAATTGAATTATTAAATCCATGAATGCACGAACCGAACCCCAGTTGCTCCAGCAGCTCTCCAACCAGCACCTCAACGCGCTCGAAGAAGAAGCCATCTTCATCCTGCGTGAAGTCGCGGGCAGCTTTGAAAAGCCCACCCTGCTCTTCTCCGGTGGCAAGGATTCTGCTGTGCTGCTCAAGTGCGCAGAAAAGGCCTTTGGCATTGGCAAGATTCCTTACCCACTGCTCATGATCGACACCGGTCACAACTACCAAGAAGTCTGTGATTTTCGCGACAAAAGAGCCGCAGAACTCGGTGCAAAGCTCATCGTGCGCAGCGTGGAAGATTCGATGAAACGCGGCACAGTGCGCCTGGCTCGCCCGGATGAATCGCGCAATGTGCATCAGTCCGTGACGCTACTTGAAGCCATTGAAGAATTTCAGTTTGATGCTTTGATCGGCGGTGCGCGCCGTGATGAAGAAAAGGCTCGCGCGAAAGAGCGTATCTTCAGCCACCGAGACAGCTTCGGCCAGTGGCAGCCCAAGGCTCAGCGCCCTGAGCTGTGGAGCCTGTTCAACACCAAGATCCACCCCGGCGAACATTTCCGCGTCTTCCCCATCAGCAACTGGACGGAGCTCGATGTGTGGCAATACATCGCCAGGGAGAACATCACCCTCCCCAGCATCTACTACACCCACAAACGCCCTGTGGTCGAACGCCGAGGCCTGCTCGTGCCGATCACACCGCTCACGCCTGCAAAAGATGGCGAGCTGATCGAAGAGCGCGATGTGCGCTTCCGCACGGTCGGCGACATCACTTGCACTGCACCCGTGGCGAGCTTGGCTGCCAATGCACAAGATATCGTGCTTGAGACTTTGACCGCAGACATCTCCGAACGCGGTGCGACACGGATGGACGACAAAACTTCTGAAGCTTCGATGGAGAAGCGCAAGAAGGAAGGTTATTTCTAATGCACACTCAACCACATTTTCAAGCCCTCAAATTCATCACCTGCGGCTCCGTAGATGACGGGAAATCCACCCTCATTGGCCGCCTGCTGGTTGACAGCAAAACCGCCCTGCTCGATCAAATCGCGGGTGTCTCCAAAACCGGCGAGATTGATCTCGCCCAATTCACCGATGGCCTCACTGCTGAGCGGGAGCAAGGCATCACGATTGATGTGGCGTATCGGTATTTCTCGACTGCCAGCCGAAAATTCATCATCGGCGATACGCCCGGCCATGAACAGTACACACGCAACATGGTGACTGCGGCTTCGAGCGCCGATGCAGCAGTCGTACTCGTGGATGCGACGAAGCTGGTTTGGCAAAACGCGACGAATGATGAGCCCGTGCAGCTCCTGCCACAAACCAAGCGCCACAGCTTGCTCGCGCATTTGCTGCGCGTGCCCAGCATCGTGTTTGCGATCAACAAGCTTGATGCGGTAGAGAATGCGGAGACAGCCTTCGCCAACATCAGCGCCGCGCTGCACAGCATGGCCGAGCAGGCGGGCATTGAAGTGAACGCGATCGTCCCCGTCTCGGCGCTCAAGGGCGACAACGTGGTGGAGCTTTCCAGCCGCTGGCCGTTCTATTCTGGGCGCAGTCTGCTACAAATTTTGGAGCAACTGCCAGCGCAGTCCGCTCTAGATGAAGAGCGCCAAGTGCCTACTGCCTTGCCGATTCAATGGCTGGATAAAGATTCCAGCAGCGCCACCACAGCGCAGGGCCGCCGCACGTTTTGGGGGCGCTTGGCTAGCGGAGCGCTGAAAGTGGGCCAAGAGCTGCAAGTCTTCCCCAGCGGGCAGAAGGCCATCGTCGCACAACTGCTCGATCATGCGCGCGAACCCTTACAAGAGGATCAAGGGCTTAACACGAGCTACGGCATCGTGCTGGATCGGGAGGTCGATGTCTCGCGCGGCGATTGGCTGCTCGCGCCAGACACCTTTCATGCGCAGCGCAGCATCAGCGCAACCGTCGCTTGGCTTGACGAAGAACCCCTGCAAGCCGGCCGCACCTATCTCGCGCTACACGGCCATCGCTGGGTGAAAGCCAAAGTCACGGCCATCACGCAGCGCTTTGATATTCACACACTCACGCCGCAAGATGCCACGCAATTGCAAACCAATGAAATCGGCTCGGTACAGCTCGCCTTGCAAGAGCCCATCACAGCCGTGGCCTACGCGCAAAGCAAAGCACTGGGCGCGCTGATCTTGGTGGATACCGCCACCCACAAAACCTCAGGTGCCGCGCTCGTCAGATAGTGCTTTCGCTAGAGACCTTACCCCTAGAAATGCCTTAAATCCCAAGTAAAATCAAGGGTTTACACCAATTCTTACCTCGCCACCATCCGCGACGTTCAAGCCATGACTCACATCGTTACTGAAGCCTGTATCAAATGCAAATACACCGACTGCGTGGACGTGTGCCCCGTGGATTGCTTCCGCGAAGGCCCCAACATGCTCGTCATCGACCCCGATGAATGCATCGACTGCGCCGTCTGCATCCCCGAATGCCCCGTGAACGCGATCTACGCCGAAGAAGACACGCCCGCAGATCAAATCCACTTCATCAAACTCAACGTCGAGCTCAGCCAAAAAGCCGGCTGGAAAAGCATCACCAAGCGCAAGACAGCGCCTGCTGATGCGGATGAGTGGAAAGACAAGACTGGCAAATTGGCTTTGCTGGAACGCTAAGATTTTTTTAATTCATTAAGAGGAACACAGAAAACACAGAAGTCCCACAGAATTCGCAGAAAAAGATGCATGGTTTTTTCTGTGCATTCTGTGTAGGTTCTGTGCTTTCTGTGTTCCTCTCTTAAATTGAGTTGTGAGAGTATCCAAAATGGAACCGATAGTGAATCAGGAAATCATCAACACCGCCAACGCGCACGAGTCGATTGAGACGGATGCCGTCATCATCGGCGCTGGCCCGGTGGGTTTGTTTCAGGTGTTTGAGCTGGGCTTGCTCGAGATCAAGGCACATGTGATTGATTCGCTCGCTTACCCCGGTGGCCAGCCGATTGAGCTGTATCCGGATAAGCCGATTTACGACATCCCCGCCATTCCCGTGTGCACCGGCAAAGAGCTCACCGATTCGCTCATGAAGCAGATCGCGCCCTTCGGCGCGACCTTCCATCTCGGCCAGACCGTGATGCAAGTGCAAAAACAAGATGACGGCCGTTTCTATATTGAAACCGACAAAGGCACACGATTCCTCACCAAGACAATTTTCATCGCCGCTGGTGTGGGCGCATTCGAGCCACGCTTACTCAAGGTCGATGGCCTAGATGAATTCAAGGGCACACAGCTGCACTACAGCGTCAAAGATCCTTCAAAATTCAAAGACAAAAATATCATCATCGTCGGCGGCGGTGATTCCGCACTCGATTGGGCGCTCAACTTCGCGCAAGACGGTGAAAACAAAGCCGAGAGCGTGATCCTCATCCACCGCCGCGACGGTTTCAAAGCCGCGCCAGCGAGCGTCGCGAAGATGAAAGAGCTCTGCGATGCCTACGAGATGCAATTCATGGTCGGCCAGATCACAGACATCGTGGCAGATAACGGCAAACTAAGCCAAGTCAAAGTCACCGGCGGCGATGGCGTCACGCGCACCGTACCGCTCGACATGCTCCTCGTCTTCTTCGGCCTCTCGCCAAAGCTCGGCCCCATTGCCAACTGGAGCCTAGAGATCGAGCGCAAACAGCTCAAAGTAGACACCGAAAAATTCAGCACCAACGTGCCCGGCATCTTCGCCGTGGGCGATATCAACACCTACCCCGGCAAGAAGAAACTGATCCTCTCTGGCTTCCACGAATGTGCCTTGGCCGCGTTTGCCGCCGCAGCAATGATCTTCCCCGAAAAAGGCAAGATTCATTTGCAATACACGACCACTTCGCCGAAGCTGCACAAAGCGCTCGGCGTTGAGTCGCCGGTGTTTGATTGATTTGGTTGGCGGCCTAACGACTGAATACCTGAATACCGGACGCAGAAGACGCAAAGGTTACGCAGAGGACGCAAAATAGAAACCAAGATTTGGTTTTTTCTTTTCTGCGACTTCTGCGTAACCTTTGCGCCCTCTGCGTCCGGTATTGATTTCTAAGTTAGCCGCTTAATTCAACCGACCGAAGCCATCTTGCAACTCGTCGGCATCTGCGCCTTTGCAGCATCAATCACGCGAATCACGCGGAAGCCGTAACCCGAGCCTTCTACGTCGTATTTCACCCCGGGTGTGCCTCTTTTGTCCATGAGGCCAACGACCAAGGGTTGTTGGAATTGATGGTCTGCAGCGCGCATGCTGCCGCTTTGACCGAACAGGCTCACGTTGGCTTTGGCGAGGCGATGCGCCAATGCTGCTGTGTCAATCAGCGACGCGGAATTCGTGCCTTGCAAAGCTTGCGCCAGCGCTTCCATCATCAGATGCATACGCATGTGAACGTAATCGTCTTCCGGCTTGGGGAAGCGGGCGCGGAAGGCTTGCATGAAGGTATCGGCCTGGCGCTGCCTTGCGCCCTTCACGATCCCATCAGTCGCGGCCACATTGGGCAGCCAGTCGGCTACCGCTATCACCTTGCCAATACCCGCTTCGCTAATCGCCGCCGGTGCGCCGAGTGCGTTGCCGTAGAAGGTGTAGAACTTGCCATCAAAGCCCACCTCTTTGCAGGCCTTGATCAGCAGCGTGAGATCGTTGCCGAAATTGCCGGTGAGCAGAGCGCCTGCGCCACTGGTTTTGATCTTGGCGGCATACGGCGCGAAATCTTTGATGCGGCCAAGGGGATGCAACTCGTCGCCCACGATAGCAATATCGCTTCGTTGCAACGCGAGCTGCCGCTTGCCTTCACGCAACACGGCTTGGCCAAAGCTGTAATCTTGGCCGATGAGATAAATCGATTTCAAAGCGCGATCTTCGCGAAGCACCTCCATCAGCGCCGTCATCCGCATATCGGCATGCGCGTCGAAGCGGAAATGCCAAGGGCTGCATTTTTCGTTGGTGAGAATCGGATCAACCGCCGAGTAATTCAAAAACACCAAGCGCTTGGCTGCCACGCGCTCATTGTGTTTGCCGATCGCGTCAATCAATGCCGCAGCCACCGATGAGCTGTTGCCCTGCATGATGATCTGCGCGCCATCGTCAATCGCGGCGCGCAACATCGCCAAAGCCTCTTCCACTTGGCCTTTGCTATCGTAGCGCTCGATCTCTAAGCGTCGTACAACGCTACCAGCGAGCTGCACTCCCCCGCGTGCATTCACACGCTCCGTCGCCCACACGAGATTGCGAAACATGGCTTCACCCGTGTTGGCAAACGCGCCTGAGAGCGCCTCAATCAATGCTATCTTTATCGGAGCACTCTGCGCAGTATTTATGCCGGCGACTTGGCCAATAGCACTCAAAAAGCCACCCGATGTAGTGGCCGCAAGCACTCTTTTCAAGAGCATTCGCTTAGAAATATTTTTGCCTATTGGCATGATCTAACTCCCTTGAAACCTGATCAATCTGCCGCAGATTCGATGCATGCGGCAACGCTCTCATCATGGTGACGAGCAGCGCACGAGCCGCGAATTGTATTAGGAGTTTGCTATGTTTTTCTCACCCGTACGTGTTTCTCGTTCTGCTTTGAATGGCTATGGCTATGCGCCTCACATTTGGTCACGTTTTGACTCTTTTGAAGCAACTGAGCAGCACAAGAAAATTGAAAGCGATGATGCCTCCATCACCTTGAGTTTAGATGTGCCCGGCCTCTCCAAAGAGCAACTCACCATCGGCATTGAAGGCCGCATCGTACGCATCGCTTCTAAAGACGATGCACCGCGCAGCTTCAAAGCAACTTACAAACTCGGCAGCGATGTAGATGCCGCTCAGAGCGAAGCCAAGCTGGAAAACGGTGTACTGACTTTGAAATTTACAAAGATCGCACCTGAGAGCCGCCAGACTTTGCTCACGATCAACTGATCAAATTAGATTTGGTCTAACGGCCAACGCGGCTTCACATCAAAGGCGTAGCCCCGCGAGGACTGCGCCTTTCCCGCTTGCAAGCGCATCGCAGCAGCCAGCGCGATCATTGCGCCGTTGTCGGTACACAAATGCAGCTCTGGGTAATGCACGCGAATGCCAACTTTCGCACAAGCAGCATTCAACTGTTCACGCAAACTGCGATTCGCCCCCACGCCACCGGCGACCACCAAACGACTCAAGCCCGATTGCTGCACCGCTTTGAGCGATTTCTTCACCAGCACTTCCGTGATCGCCGCTTGAATGCTTGCTCCGAGATTGCGCCGCGTCTCTTCATTCAAAGAATCAATCCCCGCGCCACGCACCGTTGCCCCTTCAGGCACATCACCCACCAAGCGTTTGATCTGCGTGAGCACAGCCGTTTTGAGGCCAGCGAACGAAAAATCTAAATCCCCGCTGTGCATCAATGGGCGCGGAAATTTGAATGCTGCCGAATCACCACCCTCAGCCAGCTTGGCCAACTGCGGCCCGCCTGGATAAGGCAAGCCCAGCAATTTCGCCGTCTTGTCAAACGCTTCGCCCGCCGCATCATCAATCGTCTCGCCCAGCAACGCATACTCACCCACGCCATCCACGCGCATGAGCTGCGTATGCCCTCCGCTCACCAGCAACGCAATAAAGGGGAATTCAGGCGGATCAGCGCTCAAGAATGGAGACAGCAAATGCCCCTCCAAATGATGCACTGAAATCACAGGTTTGCCCAACGCGCTGCCCAGCGCACAAGCCGCCCCCGCACCCACCAGCAAAGCCCCCGCCAGCCCCGGCCCGCACGTATATGCTACGTAATCGATAGCACTTAGCGCAATATTTGCGCCGGCGAGTACTTCATTTGTCAATGGAATCAACCTGCGAATATGATCCCGACTCGCCAATTCAGGCACTACCCCTCCATAGGCGCGATGCATATCAATTTGGCTGTGCAACGCCGCACCAAGCAGCGTAGGCACTGGGTAGGGAGCGCTCACTAAACCGCCCAGTCGTGGTGCATTTGAAGCAGCATGCACCAAGGCCACGCCGGTTTCATCGCAGGAGGATTCAATTCCAAGGATCATCATCTTGGCCTGAATTTTGCACTACTCAAGGCATGAGCTTGCATTCGCACAATACAGAGCGCACCCAAGCCGCGCCAGCCGCAGCCCAGCAGCTTCGATTGGTGGTGGTCGCGCCGATCACCCTCACGCCAGACAGCACCGACGAACATGCAGCGCTGGAGGCTGTGCGCAGCCGTGCCCTGCGCATCGGTTTGCTTGAATCGGGCTACAACTTAATTGCTGTGCTGCCTGCGGACAGCTTTCTGGAGCAGCGTATCGCCCAGCTACAGCCCGATATGATCATCGTCGACGCAGAAAGCGATGCCCGCGATGCGCTGGAGCATGTGGTGATTGCTACCCGCGATGAGCGCCGCCCTATCGTTTTATTCACAGAAGACAACGACACCACACATGTGAAAGATGCTGTGGCTGCCGGTGTGAATGCCTATATCGTTGCCGGCCTTGCAACGGAGCGCATTCGTCCGATTCTCGACGTGGCCATGGCGCGCTTTGAGCATGAACAAGGCCTGCGCCAAGAATTACAAAGCGCGCGCTCCGAACTACAAGAGCGCAAAACGATTGACCGCGCTAAGGGCTTACTCATGGCTCGGCAAGGGCTGACCGAACAAGCGGCATATGAGAAATTACGCAAAACGGCGATGGACAAAGGCCTCAAGCTGGCTGACGTAGCGCAGCGCATGCTGGATGTAGCCGATTTGTTAGGTTAAGTTGTCAGCTGAGTTGTCAGGCTGAGAAGTTGGCACGCTTCTCGCATATTGCTCCTCAAGGTCAAAGCTGACCAACTGATTCCACGCTCTGCAACGGCGCAGCGCAACGGATCTTCCAGAACGATGGCGTTCTTGATGCATTTCGCACGATTTGGGTGCGGCTTGCATGCAAGAGCGCCTTTTTTATTGTCTCGTTTCTTGTTGGAGTGTTGCTATGAATGATCTTTTGAAAAAACATCTCAGCCGTCGCAAGGCGCTGCAAATTGGTGCAGTCGGAGCTGTGGGCTTATCTCCTGCACTGCGCGCTACTGTGTATGCGCAGGGCTCAGACGCGCCGGAGAAGAAGGAAGTCAAGATTGGCTTCATTCCACTCACAGACTGCGCAAGCATCGTGATGGCATCAGTGCTCGGTATCGATCAGAAGTATGGCGTGAAAATCATTCCATCCAAAGAAGCGAGCTGGGCCAGCGTGCGCGACAAGCTGCTTTCGGGTGAAAACGATATGACCCACTTGCTCTACGGCATGGCCTATGGCATTCAGATGGGTATTGGCGGCCCTAAGCGCGATATGAACGTGTTGATGACGCTGAACCACAATGGGCAGGGCTTCACACTGTCTAAAAAGCTGGCTGACAAGGGCGCCGTAGATCTCGCGGGCTTGGCTAAGCTGATGCAAACTGAGAAACGCGAATACACCTTCGCGCAAACCTTCCCCACCGGCACGCACGCGATGTGGCTGTATTACTGGCTGGCCTCTGGCGGTATCGATCCCATCAAAGATGCCAAGGTGATCACCGTGCCGCCACCGCAGATGGTGGCCAACATGCGCGTGGGCAACATGGATGGCTTCTGCGTGGGCGAGCCTTGGAATCATCGCGCAATTGCAGATGGCATTGGCGTCTCACCTGCCACCACGCAAGATGTGTGGAAAGATCACCCCGAAAAGGTGCTCGGCGTGACCGCTGATTTCGCCAAGAAAAACCCCAACACCTGCCGCGCCGTGACTGCCGCAATCATCGAAGCCGGCAAATGGATCGATACTGGCCTGCAAAACAAAAACAAGATGGCAGAGACGATTGCTGATAAATCTTACGTCAACACCAGCGTGGATGTGATCAACCAGCGCATTTTGGGACGCTATCAAAACGGTATGGGCAAAACTTGGGATGACCCAAATCACATGAAATTCTTCAACGATGGCATGGTGAACTACCCCTATCACTCTGACGGTATGTGGTTCCTCACGCAACACAAGCGCTGGGGCTTGCTCAAAGATCATCCGGATTACTTGGCAGTGGCCAAGGCCGTGAACCGCACCGATATTTACAAGCAGGCCGCTGCTGCTGCCAAAGTGAGCATTCCGAAATCGGACATGCGCAGCAGCAAGATGATTGACGGCGTGACTTGGGATGGCACCAACCCCGCCAAATACGCTGATAGCTTCAAAATCAAAGCTTGAAGGAGATCATCATGGTTGCAGCAGTGTTTCACTCCCCCCTGCCAGATACTAGCGCGCCACTCAAACGCGCAGCATTATCTTCAATTGCTACAAAATCGATAGCTGATCCCGCACGTTCTACGGGAGAAATAGCTTCAAAAGATACCAAAAAATCGGTTGCTAAACTACCTTTTGACTGGCGTAGCCTGTGGCTCAAAGTCGTGCCACCCATCTTGGGCATGGCACTGCTCGTGGGAATCTGGCAGATCATCGCCATGGGCAGCAAGGGCACGTTTCCCACGCCTTGGGATACCGGCGTGCAAGCGGTGGAGATTTTCTCCAAACCGTTTTACAGCAATGGCCCCAATGATCAAGGCATCGGCTGGAACATCTGGAGCTCATTGAAGCGGGTTGGCGTGGGCTTTGGCCTCGCCGCACTCGTGGGCATTCCACTAGGCTTCATGATTGGGCGCTTCACCTTCCTCAACCGCATGTTTGGCCCCCTGATCAGCCTGCTTCGCCCGGTATCACCACTGGCTTGGTTGCCGATTGGCTTGCTCGTCTTCAAAGGCGCGCATCCCGCTGCGATCTGGACGATTTTCATCTGCTCCATCTGGCCGATGATCATCAACACAGCTGTGGGCGTGCAGCGCGTGCCGCAAGACTATATGAACGTCGCTCGTGTGCTGAATCTCTCGGAGTGGAAGATCATCACGAAGATTTTGTTCCCCGCTGTGCTGCCCTACATGCTCACGGGTGTGCGCTTGGCAGTCGGCACAGCATGGCTCGTGATCGTGGCGGCTGAAATGCTCACCGGCGGCGTGGGTATCGGCTTCTGGGTCTGGGATGAGTGGAACAACCTCAACGTGAAAAACATCATCATCGCCATCTTCGTGATCGGCATCGTTGGTTTGATCTTGGAAGCTGCGTTGATCAAGCTGGCAGGTGCGTTTACCTACGAAGAAGTGAAGGCTTGAAGGGAAATATCATGGAAAAATACATCGATATCACCGGCGTGGCTCAAACTTTCAAAACCACCAAAGGTTTGTTCCCCGCACTCAAAAACATCAATCTCAGCGTGAGCAAAGGTGAGTTCGTCACGTTGATTGGGCATTCAGGCTGCGGTAAATCGACGCTGCTCAATCTGATTGCAGGTCTGACCACCCCCACCGAAGGCGCTTTGGTGTGTGCCAACAAAGAGATCAAAGGCCCCGGCCCCGAGCGCGGCATGGTGTTTCAAAATCACTCATTGCTACCGTGGCTCACCTGTTATGAAAACGTCTATCTCGCTGTAGAGCGAGTCTTCGGCAGCACCACGACGAATCGCCAAGGCGAGAGCAAAGCGCAGCTCAAAAAACGCACTGAAGCCGCCTTGGAAATGGTCGGTCTCACGCATGCCCTCTCCAAACGCCCAGGCGAGATCTCTGGTGGCATGAAGCAGCGTGTGGGCATTGCTCGCGCGCTCTCGATGGAGCCACAAGTACTGTTGATGGATGAGCCATTTGGTGCATTGGATGCGCTCACCCGCGCCAAGCTGCAAGATGAGTTGCTGGAAATCGTGCAGAAAACGCACAGCACCGTGGTGATGGTCACGCACGATGTGGATGAGGCCGTATTGCTCTCTGATCGCATCGTGATGATGACCAATGGGCCAGCGGCCACCATCGGCGATATCTTGCCAGTTGACCTTCCTCGCCCACGCAATCGCGTAGAGCTCGCGCAAAACACCGATTACGTGCAGTATCGCCGCACCGTGCTCGACTTTCTCTACAACCGACAGTCTCATGTTGAGAAACTGGCCGCTTAAAACGTTTGCATGATTTAAGAAGGTGCGCAAACGCACCTTCTTAAAGCGCCATTGACATATGCGATAGCAACAAAGCGGCTTGAGAGCCTTTTTGGTGCGCACAAAGAAGGAGCAGGCTGGCACGCTTTTCGCACTGAGTAGGTAAATTCAACATAACTCGGGAAGCCATGTCAGATTTCAAATCGTTCCTCAAGAGTGGGCACACGCCTACTCTCTTTGCCGCATTCTTTTATTTTGATTTCTGCTTTGCGGTATGGGTCTTAAACGGTGCGATGGCACCCTTCATTTCAGAGACCTTCAATCTCACACCTGCGCAAAAAGGCTTCATGATTTCTGTGCCGATTCTGGCCGGTGCTTTGATGCGCTTTCCTCTCGGCGTGCTCGCGCAATACATCGGGCGCAAGAATGCGGCCTTGGTAGAAATGAGCCTCATCATGATGGCGCTCATTGGCGGTTATTTCTTCATCAGTAGCTACGACCACGTGCTAGCCATGGGCGTGCTGCTCGGCATTGCTGGCGCAAGCTTTGGCGTGGCGCTCAGCTTAGGCTCCGGCTGGTATCCCCCACGCTACAAAGGGCTGGCCATGGGCATTGCTGGCGCGGGCAATTCGGGGACGGTGTTGGCTGTGCTTTTTGCGCCTCCTTTGGCCATGAAATTTGGCTGGCAAGCGGTCTATGGCCTGGCAGCGATATGTATGCTCGCCCCCTTCTTGGTGATGATTTTCTTGGCCAAAGAGCCGCCCGATATTGAGCGCCAAAGCTTTCGCCAGCATATTGCCTGCTTGTTTGAAAAAGATGGCTGGGCTTTTAGTTTGATCTATGTTGTCACTTTTGGCGGTTTCATCGGCTTAGCGAGCTTTTTGCCCACATACTTCTATGATCAATTCAAAGTGACCAAGGTGGAAGCCGGGCAACTCACCATGCTTGCTGCACTCATGGGCTCGGCAGTGCGCGTGGTGGGCGGATATGTGAGTGATCGCATTGGCGGTATCAACACGCTCTCAGCCGTGCTCGTGGTCGTCGCCGTGTGCTTGGTGCTTTGCGGCTTGGCAGGCGGCTCCTTGGTAGCCACCACTCTGCTCTTTATGCTTTGCTTTGCGGCGTTTGGCGCAGGCAATGGCGCATTGTTTCAGCTCGTGCCGCTGCGCTGGCCGCTGGCCACGGCGGTGGCAGGCAGCATGATTGGTGAAATTGGCGCATTGGGCGGCGGCTTCATACCCAATGCCATGGGTATGTCTAAGCAATACCTAGGTACATATTTCTGGGGCTTTGCCGCATTCGCTGCTATGGCGCTAGCCATGCTCGTGATGCTGCGCGTGATGCAAATCCGCTGGACGCGTACTTGGGCAGAGAAGGGTGGCCGTGCTCGCACGGCTTAAAGCGTAGGTGTAGCAGTATGAAACTTGATCAAAAACAGATGCATCTGGTGTCACAACTCTTCATGGTCTCTAGCAAAGCAGGCCATGGTTTTGATTTGAGTCGTTTCACAAAAGATCAAGAATATGCCCGAGAAACGCTGATTCAATTGGCCTTGCATGCCGATCGCGTGGGCAATGAAGCTTGGCAAACTTTAGTGACTTCTGCCATGGCGCAAATCGGCGCCATCAAAGAATCGGCAGCTGAATCTTCACCACAGCACGCCGTAGCAGAGCCCGCCAGAGTTGTATCACCTACACCTGCTGTAGAGCAGCAGTACATTGGGCGCTTGAGATAGAGCTTCAAGACTTTGGTAAAAACAAAAGCCAAATGATCAGCAAAATATTGAACAGCAAGCTCACCGCAAACGACACTTTCCAAAGACTCGCTGGATCACGCTGCAGCAAAGGCGTGGGCATTGGCGCATGAATCGGGCGCGAAGCGCCGCGCTCCAAAGCCAACAAGAATTCCTCTGCTGTTTCAAAACGCTGTTTGTGATCGCGCGCCACGGCTTTCAGCACGATGTGATCCAGCCACACGGGCACTTCAGGCTGGATGCGGCTGGGGGGCGTAGGGTCGCGGAAATACCGCCCAGTCTGATAGGGCAGCACCTCACCGTAAGGCAGCTTACCAGTGAGAAGTTGATAGAGGGTCACGCCCAGTGCATATAAATCACTGCTTTCATCCGCTGCTTGATCTTGGCCTTCGCCATTGCCGGCATAACCAAATTGCTCAGGATTGATATAGCTGGGTGTGCCGGCATGCAAGCTGCGAAGGCTCTCTGGCTCATGGCCACTGAGTGCCACGCCCAGATCGAGCACGCGCAGCACGCCGCCCTCACCCAGATGCAAGTTTGAAGGCTTGATATCACGATGAATCACACCTTGTCGATGCATCGCGCCTAAGGCTTTGAGTGCGGCCATCGCTGCTTGCACGGCTTCCTGCACCTCAAGCTTTCCACGCTCTTGCAAGGCTTGCTGCAAGGTTTGCCCCGCGTGCCAGTCATAGAGCAAATAGAAGCTTTGGCTGATTTTCCCTGTAGGCAACAGAAGCAATGAATACAAATGCACCAAATGATCTGCAGCACGAGAGGTTTGCATACGCTTGGCCAACCAAGCTTCATGCGCCAGCATAGCGCGCTCCTCGTTGTCTCTTTCTCGGCTCGGATGAAGAGTTTTCAAGGCGTAGAGCTTTTGCGTTTGAGGATCGCGCACTTGATAGAGCAAATTCACGCCGCTATCGGCCACGATCGACGTGACGATCAATCCATCGATCTCATCCCCAATTTTTAGCTTGGACGGAATAGGCAAATGATGTGCGGTGAACTCTTCATCGCGAAGATGCGATTCCTGCAAACCCAGAACGCGCACCACGATGGCGCTGGCATTGTCTTGGCTACCTAGATCAAGCGCGGATTCTGCCAGCGCCTGCGATATCTGCAATGCATCACCAAGATTGGCGAATTGGCGCAAACGCCGCTCGGGAATGCTGCCGTGTACGCCATCTGTCAGCAAGATAAACACATCGCCAATTTGCAAATCGCCTTGGCTGTAATCCACGATCAGGCGCTCATCTGCTCCCACGGCGCGTATCAGCTGATGCTTGAAATCTGGATGCGGATTACAATGATCCGTCGTGAGTTGCTCCAGCTGGCCAGCACGCAGGAGGTAGGCGCGTGTATCGCCTACGTGCGCAAGCGTGTAGGTCTGTCCACGCATCACGAGAGCAGTAAGCGTCGTGAGGCCGCATTCATCGCTGGCGGCGCGGCGGCGATTCACACCGGCGAGCCAGTTGTTGTGTGCCGAGATCACGCGATCAAGTGCCACCGTGGTGTCCCACGTCTCTTGCGTGCCGAAGTAATCTTGCACCAAGCTCATCACCGTGGTTTGCGCGGCCTCTTTGCCTTTGCCCCCCGTGCTCACACCATCAGCAATGGCACAAATCGCCCCAAAGCCCTCGCGCCCCGGCTCAGGCAGCATGGCCGCGCAAAAATCTTCGTTCACTCCTTTGTTGCCAGTGAGCGAAGTAAAACCAATATCAATATCGAAGGCCATGCACCAGTTTAAGCAATCTCTGTGCCCCGTTTTGTGGCGTTGGCTTTAGAAGCGTTCGTGAGCTTGTAAAAACCGCCATTGCCCAACCGGTAAGTCGGCCAATGGCACACGCCCCACGCGGATGCGCTTCATGCCAATCACTTCTAAGCCGTGATGCTCACACAGGACAGCGATGCGCCCAGGCTCCGCGCCTTTGGCTGCAAAGCGCAAGCCCGTGCTTTGCTCGTTGCTCTTGCTCAGTGCCACTTTGGCATGAAGCACCAAACGATCTCGCCGCATAAAGGGGCGGTTGAGCGCTTGCAGCATCTCTTCACTTACAGAGCCTTTCACATCCACAATTGTTTCGTTCTCCACAAAATTCGCATCGTCCCAGAGCTTGCGCTGAACTTTGAAATCTTGGCTGAAGACGAGCAGGCCACTGGCGCCGCTCTCCAGTGGCGTGACGCAGGCTTGGCCTTTCAAATGGCGCTTGAGCAAACGCACGCCGGATGCATCAGCTTTGCTACGGTTTGTCGCTTCAAGCAAGCTGCTGGCACTCTTCTGCCCTTCATCCCATGCGTAGCCCGGCGGCTTGTGCATAAGAATCGTCATCGGCACACTCTCCAGCAGCGTGGCGTTTGCATCGAGCTCGATGCGCTCGTTCGTCACGCGATGCTGTGGGCTTTCTTGGATCACACCATTCACACGCACCCAACCGCCTTCAATGTATTGCTCGGCTTGGCTGCGCGAGCAGTTGATCAGTTCTGCCAAGCGCTTGGCAAGGCGCATGGGTTCGTTCATGGTGTGGAAGATGTAAGCATGCGGGCAGTTTAACTGCATGCACAGCAAAACCCGCCGAGCACTGATGTGGTGCATAGCCATCAATTGACACTGGCACAGCTATTGCACTTATTTGGCAGTTACCCGGAGGTTCGTAGCGTGAAAAAATCGAAATTAGTGATGGTTGGCAATGGGATGGCAGGTGTTCGTACGATTGAGGAGTTGCTCAAGATCGCGCCTGAGTTGTATGACGTGACCGTGTTTGGTGCAGAGCCGCACCCCAATTACAACCGTATTCTTCTCTCACCTGTGCTTGCCGGCGAGCAAACCCTCGATGAGATCGTTCTCAACAGCTGGGAGTGGTACAAAGAAAACAACATCACATTGCACGCAGGTAAAAAAGTGGTGGAAGTCGATCGCGTCAAACGCATCGTGCGTGCCGAAGACGGCACCGAGGTGGAATACGACCGCCTGCTCATGTGCACCGGCTCCAATCCTTTCATGCTGCCGATTCCTGGCAAAGATCTGCTAGGCGTGATTGCGTATCGCGACATTGCAGACACGAATGCCATGATTGAAGCCGCGAAGAAATACAAAAAAGCCGTGGTAATCGGCGGCGGCTTGCTCGGCCTCGAAGCGGCTAACGGCCTCATGCTACGCGGCATGGATGTCACCGTGATTCACGTCATGCCTTGGCTCATGGAGCGCCAGCTTGACGATGTGGCGGGAGGCTTGCTGCGCAAATCGCTGGAAGACCGTGGCCTCACTTTCATGATGGGCGCGCAGACGCAAGAACTCATTCCCGATAAAGAGGGAAGAGTGATGGCTTTGAAGTTCAAAGACGGCAAAGAAATCCCTGCTGATTTGGTTGTTATGGCCGTCGGCATTCGCCCGAATGTGGAGCTTGCGCAAAGCATGCGGCTGCATTGCGACAAAGGCATTGTGGTGAACGACACCATGCAGACCGTGACCGATGCGCGGATTTACAGCGTGGGCGAATGCGCCGCGCATCGCGGCATCGCTTATGGTTTGGTGGCGCCTCTGTTTGAGCAAGCCAAAGTAGCCGCCAACCATCTTGCGCAATTTGGCATTGGCCGCTACAGCGGCTCGCTCACCTCTACGAAACTCAAAGTCACTGGCATTGATTTGTTCTCGGCCGGCAACTTCACCGGCGGCGAAGGCTTTGAAGAGATCGTCATGAGCGATCCCTTCGGCGGCGTGTACAAAAAGCTCGTCATCAAAGACGACAAACTCGTCGGTGCATGTCTGTATGGCGACACCGTCGATGGCAGCTACTATTTCAAGCTGCTGCGCGATGGTAAAAATGTCGGTGAGATTCGTGACAAACTGATGTTTGGCGAAGCAGCGATCAACAACGGGATTGGTGATGTGGGTCACCAAGGACACACTAAAGCTGCGAGCATGGCTGATAGTGATGAAGTTTGCGGCTGCAATGGCGTGAACAAAGGCACGATCTGCAAAGCGATCCGCGAGAAGGGTTTGTTCACTTTGGATGAAGTGAAAAAGCATACCAAGGCCAGCGCGTCTTGTGGCTCTTGCACGGGACTAGTCGAGCAAATTTTGATGTTCACCGCCGGTGGCGATTACTCGGCCACACCCAAGCTCAAAGCCATGTGTGGCTGCACCGATCATGGGCATCAAGCTGTAAGGGATGCAATTCGGGATAACAAATTGCTCACCATTGGCGACACCATGAAATTCATGGATTGGAAAACGCCCAATGGTTGCTCATCCTGCCGCCCTGCTTTGAATTACTACGTGACTTCAACCTGGCCGAAAGAGGCCAAAGACGATCCACAAAGCCGCTTCATCAACGAGCGCTCGCATGCCAATATTCAAAAAGACGGCACGTATTCGGTGATCCCGCGCATGTGGGGCGGCGAGACGACGGCCGATGAACTGCGCCGCATTGCCAATGCGGTAGACAAGTACAACATTCCGACCGTGAAAGTCACAGGCGGCCAGCGGATTGATTTACTGGGCGTGAAAAAAGAAGATTTGGTCAGTGTCTGGAAAGATATCGGCATGCCATCTGGTCACGCCTATGCCAAAGCCTTGCGCACGGTGAAGACCTGTGTGGGCAGCGAATGGTGTCGAATGGGGACACAAGACTCCACCCAAATGGGCAAGGATCTTGAGCGCGCCATGTGGCGCATGTATGCACCGCATAAAGTGAAATTTGCCGTGAGCGGCTGCCCACGCAACTGCGCTGAAGCCGGCATCAAGGATGTTGGCATCATCGGCGTGGATAGCGGCTGGGAAATGTATGTGGCTGGTAATGGCGGCATTAAGACTGAAGTTGCGCATTTCTTCACCAAGCTCAAAACTCCAGATGAAGTGCTGGAATACACAGGTGCATTCATGCAGCTCTATCGTTTGGAAGGCTGGTATCTGGAGCGGACCGTGCATTACGTCTCCCGCGTTGGCTTAGATCATGTGAAGAAAAAGATCTTGGATGATCACGAAGGCCGCAAGGCGCTTTGGGAGCAATTGCAATTCGCGTTGGATGGCGAGCCTGATCCTTGGTTCGAATTCGACAAAGCCTCAGTGGATACAAGGCAGTTTGAGGCTATCAGCGTTTGAATGTTTCCCATGCCAAATCGACGACACCTACTTTTGTCCACTTTAAGTTTGCCTGCCTTGTCTTATGCGCAGGTCATTGATCTGAGCGATGCCATCAACAAGGCGGGGCGACAGCGCATGCTCAGTCAGCGTATGGCTAAAGCATGGTTCGCTCTACTGCTTCAAGTTGACTCTAGCCAAGCCAAACTTGTGATGGATCGCTCCATGGCTTTATTCGAGAAGCAACTGGCTGAATTGAAAGCCTATTCCTCTACGGCAGATCTCAGGCTCACCTATCAGCAGCTCGAAGCAGCATGGAGTGAATTCAAAGTCGTCTTGGTGGGGCAGGCGCCAAGCCGCGACAACGCAGCCAAACTGCTTGAGTTAGATGGCACTGTGCTTAGACTTGCAAATCAAGGCACTGGACAGTTTGAGGCATTGTCAACACGCCCTGCTGGGCGCTTGGTGAACATGGCAGGCAGGCAACGAATGCTGAGTCAACGCATGGCTAAGTTTTATCTTGCTTCCGTAACGCCAGTAGCTATCGATGCATCGCGCGCCGAACTGGCCAAAGCACGCACTGAGTTTTTGGCTGCTATGAATACACTCAAAGCAGCACCTGAAGCAACTGTTCGCATCAAAGAGGAAATTGCTTTGGCTGAAATGCAATGGGTATTTTTTGACATATCACTGCAAAAACTCGGAACTACAGCGGCGACAAGTCTCAAAGCGCACTCAGACGTCTTCGTCGCGAGTGAAAACGTCTTGTCCAGCATGGATCGCGTGACGGCAATGTATGCCGCTATGCAAAGCTAATTTTTAATCCTTATTTCCAAAGAGAACACCAAAAATGCAAGAGTGGATTGCCATTTGCCAGTTGACTGATATCCCCGTACTGGGCTCGCGCCGCGTGCAACGTGCGCAAGGATTGGATGTCGCAGTATTTCGCAACAGTGAAGATCAAGTCTTTGCTCTACTCGACCGCTGCCCGCACAAAGGCGGCCCACTTTCGCAAGGCATCGTGCATGGCACGTCGGTAGCTTGTCCGCTGCACAACTGGAACATTGGGCTACAAGATGGCTGCGCCAAAGCACCCGATGAGGGTTGTACGCCCAAATTTTCGGTGCAGTTGAAAGACGGGCGAGTGTATTTAGACACGACTGAGCTGACCGCTCACGCGATTGACGAAACCCGCCCGATTGCTGGGCCCGCGCGTCGCACCGTACCCGCCTGATTTTTCCATGAAAGAAACCAAAAGCACCTGCCCCTATTGCGGCGTGGGCTGCGGCGTGATCATTGAAAGCGAAGGCACGCAGATCACGGGGGTGCGTGGCGATCCTGACCATCCAGCGAATTTCGGCAGGCTCTGCACCAAAGGATCCACGCTTGCGCTCACTGCCAGTAGCCCGATCACGATGCAAACGCGGCTTTTGCAGCCGATGCGGCGTGAGCATCCCGGCGAAGCGGCAAAGGTCGTGAGCTGGGATCACGCGCTAGATTTCGCAGCCACATCGTTTGCGCAAATCATTCAGGAGCATGGGCCGAATGCAGTGGGTGTCTACATCAGCGGCCAGTTGCTCACCGAAGATTATTACGTTTTCAACAAACTCGTCAAAGGCCAGATCGGCACGAACAATGTTGATACCAATTCACGCTTGTGCATGAGCAGTGCAGTGGCGGGCTACAAGCAAACGCTTGGAGCAGATGCGCCGCCAGCTTGCTACGAGGATGTGAATCACGCCAGTTGCATTTTTATCGTCGGCAGCAACACGGCTTACGCGCATCCGATTTTGTTTCGTCGCATTGAAGAAGCCAAGAAAAACAATCCATCACTCAAAATCATTTTTGCCGACCCAAGGAAGACGGACACGGCCGAGATTGCCGATCTGTATTTACCGCTGTTGCCCGGCACAGATGTGGCACTGTTCAACGGCATGCTGCACATCATGCTCTGGGAAGGCTGGATTGATACAGCATATATCGCTACGCACACGAATGGCTTTGACGAACTCAAAAGTTTGGTGCGGGAATACACACCCGATCATGTGGCGCAAATTTGCGGCATCAAAAAAGATGATCTGTTTGCCGCTGCCAAGCTCTTTGCCACAAGCCCCGCCACGCTCAGCTTGTATTGCCAAGGCCTCAATCAATCGAGCAGCGGCACAGCAAAGAATGCCTCGCTCATCAATCTGCACTTGGCCACCGCGCACATCGGCAAACCAGGTGCAGGCCCTTTCTCGCTCACTGGCCAACCCAATGCGATGGGCGGCAGAGAAGTCGGCGGCTTGGCCAATCTCATCAGTGCTCACCGCGACATGGCTAACCCTGCGCATCGCGCAGAAGTGGCTGCGCTCTGGGGCGTGAAAGACGTTCCGACTTCACCTGGCAAAACCGCAGTAGAAATGTTTCAAGCCGCAGCGGATGGAGAAATCAAAGCGCTGTGGATCGCTTGCACCAATCCTGCGCAAAGCATGCCCGATCAAGCAGTCGTGCGCAAAGCTTTGGAGCGCGCTGAAATCGTCGTACTGCAAGAGGCCTTCCTTAACACTGAAACAGCCCGCTATGCGGACTTGCTGCTCCCCGCCACCACGTGGGGCGAGAAGGAAGGCACCGTCACCAACAGCGAACGCCGCATTACCCGCGTGCGAGCAGCCGTCCCAGCACCCGGCGAAGCGAGACACGATTGGCAAATCGCACAAGATTTCTCTCAACGCCTAGAGAAATTAATTGGGGTCAGAACACAATTAATTTCTAATTCCACGAAGACTAATCCTGCTTTCCTCAATTACGCTAACCCTGAGCAAGTCTGGGAAGAACACAAAACATCCACTGCGGATCGGGATTTGGACATCACTGGCCTCTCCTACGCGCTGCTTGAGCAAGCGCCTCAGCAATGGCCGTTCAAAGCTGGAGACACGCAAGGAAAAGCACGTCTGTATGAAGACGGTATCTTCCCCACAGCAGACGGTAAAGCGCAATTCAAAGCACATGGCTACAAGCCAGTCGCAGAGCCCCGAGAATCGCGCTATCCCTTCAGCCTCACCACCGGCAGGCTGAGAGACCAATGGCATGGCATGAGCCGCACAGGCACATTGGGCCGCCTGTTCGGCCATGTACCTGAGCCTGTGGTGCAGATGAATCCACAAGACATGAATCGCCGCTTGCTCAAAGAGGGTGAGTTGGTGCATGTGACCAGCAAACGAGGCTCAATTTTGCTGCCGGTGCAAGCCAGCAGCGAAGTAGGCTTGACGCAAGCCTTCATCGCCATGCATTGGGGCAGTGAATTTTTGAGCGGCATTTCCAGCACGGGGGAACGCATCGGCGGCGTGAATGCAATCACCACAGGTAGCTATTGCCCGATTTCTAAGCAACCCGAGCTCAAGCACGCTGCGGTAAAGATCCTCAAAGCTGAAATGCCTTGGACGGTGTTGGCTGTGGCATGGCTGTCGCCAGAATTCGCTTGGCAAGTGCGCGAGCAACTCAAAACACTGATGGATCGCTTCCCGTTCACCAGCTGTGTGCCATTCTCCGATGGCGCGCCGCTGCTTGAGGCTTCTCGCGGCAAAGAGCGCCACGGTATTTTGTTTCGTGCAGCCGCTTATGAGCAACCCGATGATGCGCAAGCCGATCCTTTGCTCGATCAAATCGAGCGCATTCTGGGTCTGCAAGATGCCAGCAGCTTGCGCTATGCCGATAAAAAGCGTGGCCAGCGCCGCGCGATCCGTGTAAAACGCGAAGGCGGCCAAGCTCAGATCGAAGGCTTCATGCTTGCGGGCGACACCAGCGCGCAGGCTTGGATTTCCGCACTCTTGCAGGGCCAGCAAGATGCCAGCGCCTATGGACGTTTGTTGCTAGCGCCTGGTAGCCAAGCGCCGGTGGCTGTGCAAGCCAAAGGTGCACAGATTTGCAGTTGCTTTAGTGTGACTGAGCCAGAGATCAACAGCTTTTTAAAGAACTGCAAGGGCACAGAAGATCAGCGCTTATCAGCTTTGCAAGATCAGCTCAAATGCGGCACAAATTGCGGCAGCTGCGTGCCTCAGCTCAAGAAACTCGTGCGCGTGCAAGTGGCCGCAACGATCCAATAGGCTATGAGCCTACGAGCTCATTAACCACCCTTACGCATTTGATCGAAGAACTCCGAATTGTTCTTCGTCTGCTTCATGTTCTTGAGCATCAGCTCCATGCTCTCGATCTCGTCCATGTTGAACAGGAACGAACGCAAGATGCGCGTCTTTTGCAGCACTTCGGGGGTGAGCAGCAGCTCTTCGCGGCGTGTGCCAGAGGCTGAGAGCTCAATCGCGGGGAACACGCGCTTCTCATACAGGCGGCGAGATAGGTGAACTTCTGAGTTACCTGTGCCTTTGAATTCTTCAAAAATCACTTCATCCATCTTCGAGCCGGTATCCACCAGCGCCGTAGCGATGATCGTGAGTGAGCCGCCTTCTTCGATGTTGCGCGCTGCGCCGAAGAAACGCTTGGGGCGCTGCAAGGCATTCGCATCCACACCGCCGGAGAGCACTTTGCCGGAGCTTTGCACCACGTTGTTGTAGGCACGCGCCAAGCGCGTGATGGAGTCAAGCAAGATCACCACGTCTTTTTTCAGCTCGACCAAGCGCTTCGCGCGCTCGATCACCATTTCTGCGACGTGTACATGGCGTGCTGCAGGCTCATCAAAGGTCGAAGCGATCACTTCGCCGCGCACGCTGCGCTGCATCTCGGTCACCTCTTCTGGGCGCTCGTCCACGAGCAAAACCATGAGGTGAACGTCGGGATAGTTTGCTGTGATCGCATGCGCGATGTGCTGCATCATTACCGTTTTGCCGCTCTTGGGCGGTGCAACGAGCAAAGCGCGCTGACCTTTGCCGAAGGGGGAGATCAAGTCAATCACACGGCCTGTGATGTTTTCTTCGCTTTTGATGTCGCGCTCGAGCTTCATCTGCTCTTTGGGGAAGAGTGGCGTGAGGTTTTCAAACATCACTTTTTGCTTGTTGCGCTCAGGCAGATCGCCGTTGACCTTGTCGAGTTTGTTGAGTGCAAAGTAACGCTCGCCCTCTTTCGGAATGCGCACTTCGCCTTCGATCATGTCGCCGGTGTGCAGATTGAAACGGCGCACTTGGCTGGGGGAAATGTAGATATCGTCGGTGCTGGCGGTGTAATCGGCTTCTGGATTGCGTAAGAAGCCAAAGCCATCGGGCAGGACTTCGAGCACGCCATCGGCATAGACCATTTCGCCATTCTTGGCGCGGGCTTTGATGATGGCAAACATCAGCTCTTGCTTGCGCAAGCGGCCAGGATTTTCAATGCCGAGGCCTTCGGCTTCGTTCACCAGAGCCGAGACGTGTTGGACTTTGAGTTCGTTTAAATGCATGGAGACTCCAAATGGGAGCAATAAGTATTGGGGGAGGTGAACCGGAAAACAGCAAATGCCGAGGCCGGAAATCTTGGGCGGTGTCGTATGGACTGGATTCCGCGATACCGAAACTATAGCACTTTTTATCAGCCAAGCAATTCCAGCATAATTTGAGGATGCTTTTTCTGCTCTCCCCCGCCAAGTCTCTTGACTACGACACGCCTGCGCCCCCAGAGCTGCCGCACACCCTGCCGCAGTTCACCAAACAGTCTGCCCAGCTCATTGATCTGCTTCGCCCGATGAGCCCGCAGCAGATTGCTGAGCTCATGGATCTGAGCGATGCGCTCTCGGCCTTGAATGTGGCGCGTTATCAAGCTTGGAAGCCTAAATTCACCGCCAAGAATTCCAAGCAGGCTATCCTCGCTTTCAACGGCGATGTGTATGAAGGGCTAGATGCGAAGACTTTGAAGCCCGCCGATCTGGAATGGGCTCAGAAGCATGTGGCTACGCTCAGCGGCCTCTATGGGCTGCTGCGGCCACTCGATTGGATGCAGCCATATCGCCTGGAGATGGGCACTACTCTGGCTAACCCTGCTGGCAGCAATCTCTACAAGTTTTGGGGTGCGACGATTGCTGAGCATTTGAATGAGCAGCTTGCGAGCGAGAAGCTGCCCGTGATCATCAACCTCGCCAGCAACGAATACTTCAAAGCCGTGGATCGCAAAGCGCTCAAAGCGCGCGTGGTGGAATGCGTGTTTGAAGAATACAAAGCGGGCGGCTACAAAGTGATCAGCTTTTTCGCCAAGCGCGCTCGCGGCTTGATGACGCGCTACGCTATTCAAAAGCGCATCAAAGATGTGAAGAAACTCGAAGCTTTCAACAGCGAAGGCTATGTGTTCAACCCAAGTGCCAGTACCGCAGATCGGCTGGTGTTTCGGAGGAAAGTATGAGTCAGGTGATCACTCCACAGCTGCGCGAATGGATCATTTCTCAGGCGCAGGCCGGCTTCCCGGCGGATACGGTACTCAAATCCATGCTCGCTTCCGGGTGGCAGGAAGACGTGGCTATCGCAGCCATGGAAACCACAT
>JAAFJC010000022.1 GCA_013297925.1 Comamonadaceae bacterium | reverse complement strand
GACTCATAATCCCTTGGTCGGGGGTTCAAGTCCCTCTGGGCCTACCAATGTACAACCGCCTCAGTGTCTGTTTTCAGCGCTGGGGCGTTTTTGTGTCCAGCCCTCGCGCTAAGCGCTGCAAGCTGGGGCGCAGGTGCAAGAAGGCGCGGTAGAAGATTTCTAAAACCGGTGTGACGCCGGGCAAGCGCGCGATGCGGCCTAGCCAGCGCCAGCCGGGCATGGTCAGCCAGAGCGCGGCGAAAGCGGCTGCGCCGCTGAGCAATTGGCCATCTTTTCGCCGCACATGAAAGCGTGCGAGATACCGCGCTTGGTCTGCAGCAGAGATGCCTGCTTGCGGCTGGCTCACATCTTGCCAAGCCACCGGCTCTGAGGGCGTGAGGGATTGATAGATCGCGATTTCGCGGCGGCACAGCGGGCATGCGCCGTCATAAAGCACCGTGAGCGCATCGCAAGCGTTAGCTGTGGCGTTTGGTGTCTCGCTCATGACTTGCTCACGCTGAAGTAGAGCAGCGCAATGAAGATGAGCAGCTGCGCCAGATTGAGACCGACGCTCGTCCAATGCAAGGCTTTGAAGGCGGTACTCTGCTTGTCATCCCGCGCTCGGTTGATGCGCGGCGTGAGCCAAAAGCAGCTGAAGAAAAATACCAAGGCGCATCCCAGCAACGCGGCTTGCGCCATCGTGCCGCTCGCGCCGACGATGGTTAAGCTGGTGGTGACGCCTAAGAAAAAGAAATACTTGGGGAAGAATTTACGCACATAGGCCGCAGACCATTCGGGCGGCAGCGTGGTGAAGATGGTGGGCGCAACTGCCACGGTGAAAAACACCATGATGCCGACGTTGGCGGCGATGATGAGATCGCTGATGCTTTGCCACATCACAGAGCACGCCTTGCAGGGAGTGGTTTGAGATGTGCTGTGTCCGAATGGGATAGCGTGGTGTTCATGTGGCTTGGAGTTGTGATGTCAGAACATGCTGAGCTGTGTTTGTACATCAATCACGCAGGCCACACACCTGTCGGGGGATTGCTTAGATTTTTACCAGCGATCGCGCCGGAATCCATTGCTCAAAGCAGGGCAAGAGCGCGTTGATGCGTTTGGCAGCTTCTTGTTGGCTGAGGGCTCGTGAGACCAACTGATGCATATCTGTGCGCAGCATCCACAGCTCTTTCACTTCACGGGCGCCCCGAATTTTGTAACGTAGGCTGTCTGCCGCTGTGCCTTCTAAGTCTTGAAAGCTGAGTTCGACTTTCAACTTGATCTCAGACATAGACATCTTGGTTTTTTGATCCTCGTCGCGCGATTTGCTCAGGCGAAAAGGCATTGAAATGTGGAATGATTTTGAGGCGCTGCGGCCGCTACTGGAGGACTCAAAACCGAAGGCTCTGCTCATGGCAAGTATCACTTTCTGCTGTCCTGGGCGCTCACTTGTGGCGGCGACCTGATCGCTTGCTTGAACCGGGATGGTTTATTCAAAAGCGTTTTTGGGATGGCTGAATTTTGTAGTGAGTCGAGCTCAAAATCTAGTAGTAACCCTTAATGTTGCCGTGAAAAAAGTCACGAAACCGCTTTTGAAAAAGCCAAAACGCGTTGTTTCGTGACAAAAGTCCGGTGTCAGAATTCGGTGAATTCAGGGTGGAGATGAGCCCAATCAGGCTTTGGCCAGCGCAAGACATTCGGCCAGCAGCCGCTGATCGCCAATTTGATTGGCCAAAATCAAAATAAGGCGGGCGTTGAGCGCTACCGAGGCATCTGCGCTTAAGCCTTCATGCGCATCCAGCAAGGCTTCGTAAAAGCCATCAGGGTCGCTGAGCTGGTTGTGTCGTGCCGGCGCAGTGTGCCCTTGTCTCATGCTTTAGCTCCTTGCAGAGAAGCCAAAGCTGCACTTAGCGCCGCTTTGCCAGAATGGCGCGCCCCGCGAGCTGAGAGATAACTGTCGGGGCGAACGAGTGCCCAGCTCGTCTGCCCATCGCCGCCGCAGGCCTGCAAAAGTTTGCCTGGGGTATCGACAATCAGCTCTTTGAATCCATCTTGAGCTTTGGGGCTCACGAGCACGGCACGCCAATGGCCTGCTCGCGACAGCTGCTGCACAGCTTGGAGCAGAGCCGAGGGTGTGCGATCAGCCCACAGCAAAAGCAGCGGTAAGCCATTGGCCCATTGCAAAAGTTGATTGAGCTGGCCTGCAGTGCCATCGGCCCAGTTAAAACCCACGTTTTGCACCGAATGACTCTGCGCCAAATCAGGCGCTGTGATCGGCGAGCGCGAATACGGGTTGGCCACCGCCATGCGCCCGGTGTTGACCAAACTGCGCGCAAACGTATGCTTCTTGGCCAGCTCAATGGTGGCATTGCGAAACACGCGCTCGATGCCGTCTTGCGGGCGCAGGAAGCGCGCTGTGCGGTTGGTCACCTGCACATTCGTGACGGCTGCTTCGTGGCGCTCGGCGTGGTAGCTTTCCAATAAACTAGGCTTCGCTCTGCCCTGCGCCACAGCAGCGAGCTTCCAGGCCAGGTTATCCGCATCAGCAATCCCTGTGTTGCCACCGCGCGCGCCAAACGGGCTCACCACTTTTGCGCTATCGCCAATGAAAAACACTTCTGTTCTGCCAGCCGATGCACTCATGCGATCCACACATTCGCTGCGGTAGGCATAGGGCCCCACCCACACGATATCCACCTGCGTCTCCTTGCCAAACTGCTTGGCCAAGCGCTCTTTGACGACATCTTCGCGGCTCACATAAGCAGGATCAGCATCCGGCGCCATCTGGTAATCAATGCGCCACACATCATCGGCCATCAAATGTTGCCACACGGCACGGTTGTCATTAAACGGTGCTTCGATCCAAGTGTGGCGCTCTTTGGGCGGATGCGTGTTGAAGCGCACATCGGCGATGCACCAGCGGTCATCGCCTTTCTTAGTTGTCTTTTTGATCTTCAGCCAATCATGGAACGGGCTGCGCGAACCTGTCGCATCAATGACAAAATCGGCGCTAGCTGAGTATTTTCCAGCCGGAGTAGCTATTAAAAACGTAGCAAGAGAATTTTTGATTTCAAACGATGTCACGCGGTTGTTCCAGCGAATCTGCGCAGCCCCAAGCTCGCCAATCCGCTCCACCAAAAAGCCTTCGTTGTAGAACTGCTGGATATTGATGAAGGCCGGCTGCTCGCTGAGATTGAAATTGCCTTGCGCTTTCAGATCAAAGTTATAAACCTCATCTTCACCAGCAAACGTGCGCCCCACGCTCCATTGGATTCCTTTAGATTTGATACGCTCGTAAATCCCCAGCTTGTCAAAAATCTCCAGCGATTTCTGCGTGTAGCAAATACCTCGGCTCGATGCGCCTTTCACGCCCACGGTGTTGTCTTCATCCAGCAGCACACAATCTACGCCCAGCTGGGCAAGCGAGCAGGCAAGCGTCAAGCCTGTGAGCCCGCCACCGACGATGAGAATGCGGTGATGCTCCGTGTGGCCCGTGCGCACGGCATCGGGGATCACCGCCTCGTATTCAGGCAGTGTGTAGCCAGCGCCTTGGCTGAATTCATAGCCATTGGTGTATGTTGTTTCAGTCAAAGCCATTTCTGAAGCCCAAAGTGCAGTTTGCCCGCACAGAACGTGCGTGAGCAGCTATTAAAATAATAGTGAATACTTCTTGATCTGCTTTTGGAACGGCGCTTGGCTTCATGTGAAGAATTTGTGAGTCAATCGGCAGAAATGCCGGCCTCTTTGATATTCTTGTGCCAAACGCGCACATCCACAGCAATAAATGCACTCGTCAAACTTGCATCGCTGGACAAGATTTCCCAGCCGTTCTCCGATAAATTTTTGCGCACCGCGTTTTGCCCCATGGCCGATTGCATGGCATTGCTCAAACGGGTTTGCACATCTTTCGGCGTTGCGGCAGGTACCACCAAGCTTTGCCAGAGATAAGATTCCAAATCTTTAAAGCCAAGCTCGCTCACTGAAGGGGCATCCGGCGCTGCATTCAAGCGGCGATTGGCAAACGTGGCCAAGACTTGCAGCTTGCCCGATTTGATATGCGGCAAGGCGCTGGGCAAATCAATCACAGCCAAATCCACTTGCCCGGCCACCACATCTTTGAGTGCTGCAATGTCGCTGCCAAAGGGCACGCGCACGAAAGGGACTTCAGCGCGTTTTTTGAAGGTTTCCATCGTTACATGAAACGGGCTGCCCACACTGGGGGAGGCATAGGCGATTCTGGGTTGCGCTGTTTTGGCTTTGTCCAGCATATCTCTCACATGCTTGAAGCCTGCGCCCGGATGCGTGACCAACACCATCGGGGCGCGCGCCATCACGCCCAGTGGCGCGAGAGCAGCAGCGTCATAGGGCAGCTTTTTATACAGCGCAGAGTTATAGACCATCACGCCGTTGTCTGCAGCAAAGATCGTGTAGCCATCAGCAGGCGCAGCCAACATATCCGCCACTGCAGCTGCTGAGCCTGTGCCGGGTTTGTTATCCACGTTGACGGCTTGGCCCAGTTGGCTTGCCATTTGAGCGCTCACTTGTCGCACCATCACATCTGAGCCGCCGCCAGCGCCAAAGCCGGCGAGCATGCGCACAGGCTTGCTGGGGAAGCTTTGAGCGAATACAGCGCTTGAGAGCGAGATCGCGAGAAGGATCAGAGCGAGTGTAGAGCTCGGTTTTTGAAACCAGGTCCGTGGGGGTGATTTGAGTGAATATTTCATGAACGATATCCTAAACTGAACATTTGCTTACGCAAGAAGCGAGCCAGTCTAAGGTGACCGGCTGCAAACGTGTTCAGGGTATTCATGGAAATAGAGAAAAACAATGACGCATAAGGGGCACTAATTCAGACAGACCCCACTAACTCAGGGCGATCATTGCGCTGCGGCTTGAGAGCGGGCGCTGACTTCCCCGCAGCCAGAGCCGCATCGCGCTCCACCCGCCAAGCTTGTTTGCGCGCCGTCCATTCACTCAAACGTGCATGCGCCGTCTTGCTCTCTTGCAGCATCTGAAATTCATCGGCCAATTGAGCCGTGAATTCGAGACGGATGCCGTTCGGATCAAAGAAATAAATACTCTTGAAAATATGATGATCCGTCACGCCCAGCACATCCACGCCAGCCGCTTGCAGCCGCGCTTTCATCGCTTCAAGATCGGCGACGGTGTTCACCCGAAAGCTGATGTGGTTCACCCATTTGGGCGTATTCGGGCTGGGCTCAGCAGCGGTATCGTCGCCGAGATCAAAGAAGGCAATGAAGCTGCCATCTTGCAGCCGGAAAAAGAAATGCGTGTAAGGGCAGAATTCGCCTGTGGAGGGCACCACATCGCTTTGGATGATGTGATACAGCGGCAGCCCGAGCACATCCTCATAAAACTGCCGCGTCTCCTCCGCATCGCGGGCGCGGTAAGCGTAATGATGCAGCTGCTGCACCTGCGCCGGCGCGGGCAGGCTGGCTTTGAGGTTTTCTGGAATGGCATACACGTTCATAGCGAAATCCTAGAATTTCACTAATCATAACGCATTTACCAATGCGTAATTTGGAAAGCTACCGTGAGCGAACCATGGGTTTGGACGCGGGATTTTCGCCAGAGGCTGAATCTGAAAATGCATCCGGTTTACCAAACAAAAATGCGTTGCCCAAAGAATCGTCGCCGCGCAAGCTCACGGGTTTGCGGCCAAAATCGAAGCCCGAACCCGTCCAGCGGCCCACCCAGAATTGATAGCTGTCTTCTGGCGCCAATGTTGGGTTGATTTTGCCAAGCACATTGGTGCGCCGCGCCAACACGCCAAGCAACACCTCAAAGCCAAGCTGCAGTAGATGCACCTGTTCCATGGGATACAAACCATTCGCGTTGGTGTAGCCGCAGCGCTGCGGCGTGCCCCATCGCTCTGGCTGACCGTTCTCCAGCGACCAATAGAGTTTTTGCTGCGCCATTGACACCAGCAAGACCTGCCTGCTTTGCAGGCGCGCGCAAGCAAAATGCTCGGCAGGAAGCTGCGTGCAGGTCAATCGCCCTGCGTTGTGGTCAGGTGTGGCAAGGCGATAGCTCCAAACCAGCTGATCCGGCCCAATCGAATAGGCTTCATGTTCGCCAGCCCCTACAGGAAGCACGGTCGTTTGCCGCCACAGACTGGGGGCTGCATCGGCGTGAGCGCTTGCTAAAGCAGGGAAATCTGTTGCGTTCATGATGGACTGATGGCTTGAGGATTGATAATGAGTAGCAGTGTCTGGGCAAGCTGCCGCTGCAACGCCGCAAGCCATGGCTGAAAACCTTAAAAATCCTGAAATTCGCCTGAACAACGAGCTACTCCGATGACTGAGTTGGTGTTTGAACCTTATTGCCTGCTTCCCAACGAGAGAAAGCTCCTGCGCAACGGCCAGGCCTTGGCTGTGGGCGCGCGGGCTTTTGATGTGCTGTGTTTGCTTGCTGGCCGCGCTGGGGATTTGGTCACAAAAGCCGAGATTTTTGAGAAAGTCTGGCCGGGCTTGGTTGTCGAGGAAAACAATTTACAGGTGCATGTCTCGAGCCTGCGCAAGCTGCTGGGCGGCGGCACGATTGCCACCGTGCCGGGGCGAGGCTATCGCTTTACCGCTGCTGTGCGCTCAGCAAAGGCATCGCAGCTTGAAAGCCGAGAACCCATCACCAGCAACGACAGCCACAACACTTCCTCTCGCTCACTGGCTGTCATGCCGTTCAAAAACTGGCATACAGACCCAGATCAAGAGTATTTCTCTGATGGCTTGGCTGAGGACATCATCGCCAAGCTCACACGCTCGCCTTGGCTGCACGTGATCGCACGCAACTCCTCGTTCGCGATGCGCGCAGCGCACCGCGAAGGCCAGAATGTTTGCCAAGCTTTGGGCACCCGTTATCTCGTGACCGGCTCAGTGCGCCGCAACGCAGAGCACATTCGCATTCAGGCCGAGCTGTCTGATGGCGTCCTGCAAACCAGCCTGTGGTCTGCCCAGTTTGATCGGCCTTTTCAAGACTGGCTGGCGATCCAAGAAGAAATTGCTGCCGCGATTGTGAGCGCGGTCGAGCCCGTCGCGCTGCGCCGCGAAGAGCAGCGCACCCAGCAGCTCGCTGCGCCCGATATGCGCAGCTGGGAATGGCTGATGCGCGCACGCTGGCATTTTTGGCGCAGCACACGGGAGCACATCACGCAGGCGCAGAAATGCCTCGATAACGCGCTCGCCATCACACCGCACGACAGCGCATCGCTGGCCTTAATGGCCTTCACGCATATGTCTCGCGTGTGGGCAGGATGGGCAGAAGATGCACGCGCCGAGATCACGCAAGCGCAAAAGCTCGCGCTCAAAGCCGTGCGAGAAAACGATCAAGATGCCAATGCGCACTTCACCCTCGGCACGGCTTTAAGCTTCACCCTGGATTTTGATCAAGCCATTGCAGAGCTGGATTACGCAGTCAAGCTCTATCCAGAATTCGCAGCAGCAGCCGGCGAGCTCGGGCGCATTTTGATGTTTTGTGGCCGCACACTAGAAGCAGCAGAATATGTATTGCAAGCCATTGATGCCAGCCCACAAGATCCACACCTCAGCCTATGGATTCGCACACGCGCCCTGGCCTGCTACATCGATGGCGATTACGCGCAGGCCAAGCGCTACGCGCTGGAAGCCACCGCCAAACGCCCCAATTGGTTTTTCAACCACATCCTCTGCGCCGCAATTCACGCCGCCTGCGATGATCTCGCAGCAGCCCGCCGTAGCCTAGATCAATCCCAAGCCTACGGCGCGTATTCGCTTGCTACCTTAAAGCTAGGCCATCCCTTCAAAGATCGCGCCATGCTCGAGAAATTCACTGGGCATTTGAAGTTGGCGGGGTGGGTCGGCTAGTTCAGACGCTATGCGAAGAAACATAAGGTGCGGCGAATTGAAATAAATGACGCGTCGTTTCGCTCTAAATTCAATAGAGTCTCGCGCATATTGTTTGCTAGCTAGAGGCCGAATAAACATCGAAACTTCGGCTACTTACCTAAGGCACAGCCAGCATGAACGCTATGCTATCAACACGGCAGGCCAATAGTCAGCTCAAGGATGAAGGACTACATCAGCAAAGAATGTCAACTTTGACACCGTCAATGCGACACAAAGGAAACACATCGCCATCATGAAAGCCCCAAGCGAACAATGATGAATTAGGTCGCTTAAGGTCTTTGAATGCTCCGCTAAGCACGATACCTGAATAAGCCAGAAACAAAACATAATCGGCAAAGCTAAAGTCTTGATCCCATTCGGGTCGCGAGTAAACGTCATAAATATCCGAGAGGCCTGCAATCAAGAAGGAGTCGCCATACGTTAAGTCTGCGTAAATCCAATCAGTAGTGTTTTGCTTTGTATCACCATAGCGCCATCCAATTTCAATATTTGAACCTTGGCCGCCTTCCATATTTAGCGTGTCTAAACCAAGATATACAAGCGTAGGCGCATTGGTTGTCGGAAGCTGCGCTTCAAGCCATGCCTTAGCAGATGCGATGTCTTCGATCAAATTTACGCTTGGCAATTGTTTCCACAAGTCACTTGGATTTTCATCCATACACAAATCAAGCACCTGTATCCATGCCTTATGCGAGTCATGTTCTTTGCGAAGTATGGAAAGAAGTTCATTAATTGGCATAGCAGATGCTCTAATTGATAGTTAAGGATCAACAGGATAACTTACCCAATTGCAGCTATATGCCTTAACAAAAACTGCGCGAAGTAATATTGAGTTAAGGGCGACACCACGCATTACAGTTCTATATCCGCTAAGTGCTGGGCCTGGAAAACGACGCCTTTCGCTAGTCGGGCATGTCACGTAGCAGGAGCGCTGGTGGATAGCGGCGCGAAGCGGCTCTCAAGTTAGATGCTGCGCGAAGAAAGCCAATGTCCGCTCTTTAGCCAATGCAGCACTCGGCGCGTCATAAGAAGCTCGTTCGTCGCAATTGAATCCATGCTTGGCCGGATAAATGTGCACAGCGGCTTGCGGATACGCTTTTTGCAGCGCAGCTACGCCGTCCATGGGCACGTAATCGTCTTGATCGGAAAGATGCGCCATGACGGGGCAATTCAAGGGGGTGCTGAGCTCTTTGGTCATGCCGCCACCGTAATACGGGGCGCTGGCTGAGAGGCCTTGGAGCTTTTGCGCAGCGCGCCAGCTGATCAGGCCGCCCCAGCAGTAGCCGACGATGCCGACTTTGAGGCTCTTGGGTGCGCCGGCGGCTTTGCCTGCGCGGGCGGCGTGGTCTATTGCGGCTTGCACGTCACCTAGGAGCTGCGGCAACAGCGCTTCAGCGGCGGCTTTGAGGGCGAAGCCTTTTGGCATATCGTCTGGGGTGTATCCGAGCTCTGTGCCGGCTGAGACGCGGTGAAACATCGCGGGGGCGATGACGAAATAGCCTTCTTTGGCGTAGCCATCGGCGACGTTGCGGATGTGGCCATTCAAGCCGAAGATTTCTTGCAAGACCACCACAGCGCCACGTGCCGTCACACCTTCCCCATTTGGGGCTCCCGCTGGCACAGCTTCATAAGTCGCAATTTGCGCGCCATCCGCGCTTGTCAAATGAATCATGTTTCCCATTGCTGATCTCCTTTAGGCCATCAATTTGCGTTGCACAAAATCGAGGCGATCTTGCCCCCAGAACATTTCGCCATCCACCACATAGCTGGGCGCGCCGAACACGCCGATGTCAATGGCGCGCTGTGTGTCTGCATCGTAGCGCGTCTGCACGGCTTGGCTGTGCGCTTGCTCGATGCGCTCGGCGGGCAAACCCAGCGCTTGGAGAATTTCTGCAAATGTCACTTCCGAGGCAATATTTCGCTCTTCCGCCCAACAAGCTTTGAAGATCGCCCCAGCCACGCGCATGGCCTGCGCTGCGCCATCGTGCAGATCCACAGCGATGATCAGCTTGGCTGCATCATCGCCGCCCACCGGGAAATATTTGGGCTGAATATTCATCGGCAGTTTTAGATGCTCACTAAAACGCTTGAGCTCCAGCAAACGGTAGGCTTGGCGCTGCGGGGCGCGTTTGGGCAAGGGCAGCCCGCCTGAGACGGGGAAGACGCGGCCTAGATCGACGGGGTAGATGCGCACTGTCGCGCCAGCTTTCTCGGCCATCTCGGCAAAGCGCTCGTGGCCGAGATACGTCCACGGGGATTGGGGGGCGAAATAATAGTCAACATTCTTACTCACGGATTGTCCTCAAATGTTTTGTTAGAGTGGGTGACTGTACCGATTAATTCAAATTTCTGCTGAGTCTGCCCATGCCTAAAACCCTTCTTATAACCGGCGCGTCTCGCGGCATTGGCGCGGCCACGGCCATCCTCGCCGCCAGCCAAGGCTGGCAAGTGGCTGTGAACTACGCATCTAACTCGCTCGCGGCCGATGGCGTGGTGCGCGAGATTCGCGCGGCGGGCGGTGTGGCGATTGCTGTGCAGGCCGATGTGAGCGTAGAAGCGGATGTGCTCAAAATGTTTGACACAGTGGATGCCAAGCTCGGGCGATTGGAAGGTTTGGTGAACAACGCTGGCGTGGTGGATATCGCGCAACGCGTGGATGAAATGAGCCTCGCGCGCTTGCAGCGTATGTGGGCGACCAACATCACCAGCAGCTTCCTCTGCGCTGGGCTGGCCGTGCGCCGCATGAGTAAAAAGTATGGTGGTGAATTCGGAGGAAAGGGTGGCGCGATTGTGAATGTATCCAGCGTGGCATCGCGCTTGGGCTCGCCGGCGCAATACGTGGATTACGCTGCGAGCAAAGCGGCAATAGATACCTTCACGCTAGGCTTAGCCAAAGAAGTGGCTGGCGAAGGCATTCGCGTGAACGCCGTGCGCCCCGGCATCATCGATACTGATATTCACGCCAGCGGCGGCGATCCAGACCGCGCCGCGCGCATGGCCGCGCAACTGCCGATGGAGCGCGCGGGCTCGGCTCACGAAGTGGCGCAAGCTATCTGTTGGCTGCTGTCTGACGCGGCGAGCTACACCACAGGCACTTTGCTTGATGTAGCAGGCGGGCGTTGAGGCCATATGATCACTATGAATTTAATAGCGCCTCCCACAGATTCTTTGCCGGCGATCAATAGAAAAGACTAAAAAATGGATACAAAAGCCCTCGTCACCCTGCTGGCCATCGTTAATCCGCTGGCCTGCGTGCCTTTCTTCATCCACTACACGCAAGGCTTCTCGCGCGAGCAAAGAAAGCGCACGATTCTGGTGGCGAGCTTCAGCACATTTGTGGTGATTGCCATCAGCGCCTTGCTTGGTCTCAAGCTCTTGGAATTTTTCGGCATCACGCTGGCCAGCTTCCAAGTCGGTGGCGGCATGCTGCTTCTTACTTCATCGCTGGCTATGCTCAACGCCCAGCCCGCCGAAGCCAAATCTGCGCAAGCCGATATGAACGAAGCCGAGATGGCCGCCCGCACCAGCATCGCTGTGGTGCCGCTCACGATTCCGCTGCTTACAGGCCCTGCCACGATGTCAACGGTCGTGATCTATGCCGAAAAAGCCAAAACCTATTTGCAGCTCGGCACATTGGTGGGCTACGGCGTGGTGATCGCGCTGGCGACCTACATTTGCTTCTCATTGGCCACTCCCATTGCCCGCATCCTCGGCAAAACCGGCATCAACGTGATGACCCGCCTGATGGGCTTGATCCTTGCTGCACTCGCAGTGGAGGTGATGGCCGATGGATTGACGAAGCTCTTTCCGGCGCTCGGGAAATAATGCGCTGCTAGCGTGCAGCCCATCCGATGCGGCTTTGCGTCTGGCTCCATGTCCTCCGGCGGGTACTGGCAGTGTCCTCTCCGGCTTATGCTGTCTCCCGCCTCCCCCTTTACTTGCGCCAGACACAAAGCCGCATCGGACGGGCATGAGTGTGGTGGCGCGCCAAAACGGCCAATTCGTGCCAAGCACGTCAGAGCACCCGGGGCGGATGGCGCAAGTAAAGGGGGAGGCGGCGCATTCAGGTCACCGAAGCCAAACCAACCCTCAGCGCCGCCGGAGGACATGGAGCCATCCGCCCCGGGTGCTCTGACGTGCGTTTGACCGAAGCGAAGAAGCTGTGCAATGGATTGTTCAGCCCTTTATTGCCGCCGCAATAAGCTAAATCAAGCCGCCGCCGGCGTGCGCAGCTTGATATGCAGCTCGCGCAATTGCTTCTCATCCACGGGCGAAGGCGCTTGAGTGAGCAAACACTGGGCGCGTTGCGTCTTGGGGAATGCAATCACATCACGGATGGATTCGGCTTTGGTCATGAGGGTGACGATGCGGTCTAAGCCGAAAGCCAAGCCGCCATGCGGAGGCGCGCCGTATTGCAAAGCATCAAGCAAGAAGCCGAATTTGAGTTGTTGCTCTTCGGGCGTGATTTTGAGCGCATCAAACACCTTGGCCTGCACATCAGCGCGGTGAATACGCACCGAGCCGCCGCCGATTTCCCAGCCGTTGAGCACCATGTCGTAGCCCTTGGCGATGCACTTCTCAGGCGCGGTGACCATCCAATCTTCATGGCCGTCTTTAGGCGCGGTGAAGGGGTGGTGTACGGCGGTGTAGCGTTGGTTTTCTTCGTCGTATTCGAACATCGGGAAATCCACCACCCACATCGGTGCCCAGCGATCCACGAAGAGGCCGCCTTTTTTGCCGAAATCGCTGTGACCGATTTTGATGCGCAGGTTGCCGATTGCGTCGTTGACGATTTTTTCTTTGTCTGCACCAAAGAAAATGATGTCTCCGTTTTGTGCGCCGGTTTTTTGCAGCAGAGCATTCAAGGCTTCGTCATGGATGTTTTTCACGATTGGGCTCTGCAAGCCATCACGACCTTTTGCCAGATCCAGCACCTTGATGTAGGCCAAGCCCTTAGCACCGTAGATTTTCACGAATTCGGTGAAGCCATCAATATCACTGCGTGAGAAGCCCGCGCCTTCCACACCACCCTGGGGTACGCGCATGGCCACCACGCGGCCGCCCTTCATGTTCGCAGCGCCGCTGAAGACTTTGAAATCTACCGTCTTCATCTCTTCGGTCATTTCAGTGAATTCAAGCATCACGCGCAGATCGGGCTTATCCGAGCCGTATTTGTACATCGCGTCCGCATACTTCATCACCGGGAATTCGCCGAGATCAACATTCATCGTCTGCTTGAACACTTGCGTCATCATTCCTTGGAACATGTCGCGGATTTCTTGCTCGGTGAGGAAGCTGGTTTCGATATCAATCTGCGTGAACTCAGGCTGGCGATCCGCGCGCAAATCTTCATCGCGGAAGCACTTGGTGATTTGGTAATAACGGTCGTAGCCGGCCACCATCAAGAGCTGCTTGAAAAGCTGGGGCGACTGGGGCAGCGCGAAGAATTGGCCGTCATGCACGCGGCTGGGCACTAGGTAGTCGCGTGCGCCTTCCGGTGTGGATTTGGTGAGCATCGGCGTTTCGATGTCGATGAAGCCATGCTGATCGAGATAGTTGCGCACCGTCATCGCGACTTTGTAGCGCAGCATCAAGTTATTCTGCATATAAGGGCGGCGCAGATCGAGCACGCGATGGGTGAGGCGCGTGGTCTCGCTCAGGTTGTCGTCATCCAATTGGAACGGCGGCGTCACCGATGCATTGAGCACGGTGAGCTCGTGGCAGAGAATTTCAATCTTGCCGCTCTTGATGTTGTCATTCGTCGTGCCAGCGGGGCGGGCGCGCACGAGGCCTTTGAGTTGCACGCAAAACTCATTGCGCACGCCTTCGGCCACTTTGAAGGTCTCAGCGCGATCAGGATCGCAGACCACCTGCACCGTGCCTTCACGATCACGCAGATCAATAAAAATCACGCCACCATGATCGCGGCGGCGATTGACCCAGCCACAGAGCGTGACGGTTTGGCCCAGTTGCGCTTCGGTCACGAGGCCGGCATAGCTTGTGCGCATGGAGGTGGCTTGGAAAGACATAGTTTCAATCAAGATAAATCAGCAAAGAAAATTTCGAGCCTTATCGCCACGCAAAGCGGTGAAAAAAGACAACCTCGCATTATATTCGGGGCTGGTTTTGCGGATTTGCTCTGTTCCTACTCTCCCAAAGTTCATCATGCTCTTGTTCAAAATTTGGCGCTATACCGTGATTCGGCTGATGAAGCTGTTTGGAAACTTGCTCAAACCCCTGTTTTATTTGCACTTGATGCTGTTTCCGAAAAAACGATTTGTAGTGCCTAGGCTAGCCGCGCCACTGGTCAAAGCGAAAAACGCTCAAGCACCCAGCATTGTTTGGTTTACAAATTACACGGACCGCGTCACTCTTGCTGTGTATGTCAATTATTTGTGGAATCGCCTGCTCGCTTATCGCTGTGAGGTGCGCTTGAGCTTGGATGACGAGTGCGCAGAATTTATCCAGACGCATTTTTCTGGGGCGATTTTCGAGGCTTATTCAAAACTACAAATTGGCGCAGCGAAAGCAGATTTTTGGCGCATCTTGGCAATCTACCAGCATGGCGGCATGTATGCCGATATGGATACTGCGCTGTGCTGGCCGGTTCATCGCTTGATGGCCATAGCCAATCCAGAGCTGATTTTGCGCGGTAGCGACGGCCGACTAACAAACTACTGTTTTGCCGCGCAGGAGGCGGGCAATCCTTTGCTTCACACCATTGCCATGCAGATCTTGCGAAATATCCAAGAAAACACTTTAAAGAGCGTTTACGACATGACAGGGCCAACCGTGTTTGAACATTTGGCCGACAAGCCGGAAGTCAACATCATGGACAGCAGGTGGGTGGCTCGCCAAGGTCTGTTGACCAGCAAAAAACTGCAATATCCAGACAAGCTTCGCGGCTACTGGGTACAAGATCAACAGGAAAAAAGTATCCTGAAATAGCTGGCCATTGGTTCAAACAGAAGCTGATACAGCTTTGCTTGAATCTGGCTTAACGACGCCACCTGGCACAACCACGCCCATCGAGACGATGTATTTGAGCGCTTCATCCACGCTCATCTTGAGTTCGATGCAATCGCTCTTCTTGAGCAAGACGAAATAGCCGCCTGTGGGGTTGGGCGTAGTCGGCACATAAACGCTCACGTATTCATCAGCGCCGCCATTCTTCAAATGCTCAGCGACTTCGCCAATCGGCGTGCCAGTGATGAAGGCAATCGTCCAGACATTCTCGCGCGGCCACTGCACGAGCACAGCAGTGCGGAAAGCGTTGCCACTGTCTGAGAACAGCGTATCCGAGACTTGCTTGACGCTGGAATAAATCGAGCGCACCACGGGAATGCGATTGAGCAGCGCATCCCACCAAGACACGAGCTTTTTACCCAAGAAATTACTGGCCGCTGCGCCAACAACCAGCAAGATGGCAAAGGCGAGCAATACGCCAAAGCCGGGGATATGGAAGCCGATCAACTTATCGGGATGCCAATCGCCGGGAAGGATTTGCAGGGTTTTATCTAGGCTGGAGACAATCCAATCGAGCACCCAGAGCGTGACCATCACGGGCACGATCACAAGCAAACCTGCGAGCAGCCATTTACGGATAGATTTCATCATGGATGGAGTGTCTCAGAGCCGGATTTCAAGGGTATTTCAGTGCCAATTCACTCATTGACCGGCTAGGATGCTGCGGGAGCAGCTACTGATTTTGTAGCAACAGGCGCGGGTGCTGCAGGCGCTGGAGCCGGGCTGGCAGCAGGTGAGGCAGCAGCAGCAGCGGGGGCTATAGCCGCAGTATCTGTCTTGGCAGCTTCGGCAGGCTTGCCTACACCACTGTTCGCGCCGTCGCCACCCCCACGAAAATCGCTCACATACCAACCCGCCCCCTTGAGTTGAAAGCCAGCGGCAGTCACTTGTTTAGAGAATGCCGCAGCACCACAAGCTGGGCAAGTGGTAAGTGGATCATCGGAGATTTTTTGCAGCACGTCTTTGGCATGGCCGCAGGCAGAGCATTTGTAGGCGTAAATCGGCATGGCGCTGAGAACAAATTAGATTTGCCCGCCGCATTGACGGGCAACCCAGCATTATAGTTTGCCCGGTTTACGCAAGCGCGTGCGCCGGAATCGGTGCCCCTGCGTTTTTGATGACTTGCGGTGCAAGTGAGCCCAATACCATCAAGATGGCTGAAGCAAACAAGCCCAGCAAGTTGGCAGGAATCATGGCATCTGCGGCCAGATTCATCGCGCCGAGCCAAACGCCCAAGCCGCCAATCGATGCAAACAATGCGCCCTGCGTGGTCGCACGCTTCCAATAAGCGCCTGCCACCAAGGGGATGAATGCCCCGGCTAGCGTCACGTTGTACGCGTTTTGCACCATTTCATACATGGTGCTCTTGCTGTTCAAGGCAAAGAGCAGGGCAATGGCGGTGAAGGTCACCAAGACCAAGCGCAAGGTGAAGAGAAATTGCTTGTCGTTCATTTTCGGTGCGAAAGGCTTGAGCACGTTCTCAGTAAACAGCGAGGTGGGCGCGAGCAAAGCGCCGCTGGCCGTGGACAAAATGGCCGAGAGCAGCGCGCCAAAAAACATCACCTGCGCCCACAGAGGCATTTTGTTAAGCACCAAATCTGGCAATACGCGCTGAATTTCCCGCGCATCCTCAGCGCCAAAGAGCTTGGCCACGGCAGGGTCAGACACGACGGCGGCATAGGCAATGAAGATCGGCACGAAGGCGAAGGCAAAATAGATCAAGCCGCCGAAGACGGTGCCACGCACAGCTGTTTTCTCATCTTTCGCACTCGTCATCCGCTGGAACACGTCTTGCTGAGGAATCGAGCCAAAAGCGAAAGCGAAGAATGCGCCTGCCATCGCCCACCAGCCTTTGCTGTCCGCCGGAATCCAATTGAATTTGCCATCGGCCGCAGCCTGCGCGATCACCTTTTGCGCGCCGCCTGCCATATCGCTCACCAGCCAAGCCACCAGCGAGAGGCCAATGATGATCACCACCACTTGGAACAAATCGGTGAATGCGACCGACCACATGCCGCCAAAAATCGTATAAACCAAGACCACGATGCCGCCGATCAAAATGGCCGCACTCAGGCTCACCGCGCCGCCCGACAGCACATGGATCACCAAGCCCAGCGCCGTCATTTGCGCTGATGTCCAGCCCAGATAGGAGGCCACGATGGCAAAGCTGGTGATCACTTCCACGGTTTTGCCATAGCGCTGTTTGTAAAAATCGCCAATCGTCATCAGATTCATGCGATAGAAGAGCTTGGCAAAGAGCAAAGCGGCCAGCACGAGGCAAAGCGAAGCGCCAAACGGGTCGCCGGGAATGCCAGCCAGCCCATCGCGTGCGAAGGTGGCCGAGATCGAGAGCACAGTCTCTGCGCCAAACCAGGTGGCAAACACCGTGGCCATGTTCATATACAGCGGCAAGCTGCGGCCAGCCACCATGTAATCCGACGAATTTTTGACACGGCGCGCAGCCGTTAAACCAATAGCAATCGTGACAGCCAGATAAAAGGCCACAAAAATGATCAGTGAATTCACAGCAGGCTCTCCAAAACAGTGCTAGCGCCGATTTTATGCAGCTTGCATGCCAATTGACGCAAGTAAATGCGAGATCGAGGGTTTTTCCGCAGAAATTCCGTGGCATCAGTTGCTATGAATTAAATAGCAATTCGCACATATTTTTTATGCCAGTCAGCTGCTGTTTTTGGTCTGTTCTTTTGGGGCGCGCCGGATTTTTCTCAGGCATGCGTTAGTACGATTGGACTATTGCTTTGCATGATTGATCAGCCAACAATTCCTCTTGCCCTAAACGCATAAAGAGGACTGCGATGAGTATCTTTGGTTTGACTGCTTGGAAATCACTGCTGACATTGCTTGTTGTGTTCGCATTCAGCGCCTGCGGCGGCTCGGGCAGTGGTGCGAACGGCGCCAATGGGACAAACGGAACAAATGGAGCGAACGGAACAAACTCGTTGCTGCTGTTAACCACCTTAGCACCTGGCCACGCAACTTGCATCAACGGCGGCACGCAGGTGCAGATGGGCTTGGATGCCAATGACAACGGCATTTTGGATGCCAGTGAAATCAATGCCGCGCAAACCCAATACATCTGTAATGCCGCCGCTGGTCCGGGCAGCTTGTTGGCCGTCGTCAATGGTATCGGCGTGAACAAGACGCTTACCCTGTCCATCAACGGCGGTGCGCCGATCAATATCGTGGCCAATGGCTTTTACAGTGTGGCCAGCGGCTTGCCTGCAGGCAGCACCTACAGTGTCGTGATCAATGATCAACCCCTGCGCCAAACTTGCACGCTGAGCGGCGGTAGTGGCGCAGTCGTGGCGGGCAGCGTGGCCACGGTGATTCTGTCTTGTGCAGACAATCCCATCTTTGCCTATGTGGCGGACAGTGGCGACAACAGCATCTCGATCTACAGCTTCAGTTCCACCACCGGCTCATTGACTAAAGTGGGCACGTCAACATCAGCGGGCTTAACGCCTGTTGATGTTGTGGTTGATCCGAGTGGTAAATATGTCTATGTGGTGAACTCGGGCAGCAACAATGTCGCCAGCTTCAGCATTAACTTGGCCACCGGCTCATTAACCGAGGTGGGCTCGCCAGTGACGGCTAGCGGCTTCCCAAATTCTTTGGCAGTTGATCCCACTGGCAAGTACGCTTATTTGGCGAACGAATTAAACAGCGGCGTCTTGACCTACAGCATCAACCCTAGCTCAGGCGCATTGATGCTGGGCACCATTGTGGCTTCTGGCAGAAGCCCTGCTTCGGTGGTGGTTGATCCGAGCGGCCGATATGTCTATGTAGCGAACCGTGGTGTCCATAGCATTTCAACCTACAGCATTGACCTTGTCACGGGGGCGTTAACGGAAATAGGCTCGGGCGTGCCAACAGGCCAATCGCCCATATCTTTGGCGTTTCATCCGAGCGGAAACTTTATCTATGTGGCAAACGCTACCAGCAACGACCTGTCTGCTTACAGTGTCAACCTCACCACGGGGGCTTTAACATCACTGGGCACAGTTGCCGCTGGCATACAACCGGTTTCGGTGGCTATCGATCCGAGCGGTAGGTTTGCCTACGTGGCGAACTTCAATAGCAACAATATCTCGGCCTATAGCATCAATGCCGCCACAGGAGCTTTGACATCGCTTGGCACGCCAGTTGCCTCTGGCGCGAACCCAATCAAGGTGGTGGTTGATCCAAGCGGAAAATCTGTTCACGTGACTAACCAGATAAGCAAAAATATTTCTGCCTACAGTATCCACCCTTCCTCTGGAGCCTTATTACCGCTAGGCACAGCGCCTGCGACAGGCGTGTCCCCCACCTCGATGGCGTTTACACCTCAACCTTGATTCTGAGCCGCGCCGGTGCAACGTTTTCTGTTTTCAGCCCCTTATTCGGCTGTGGAGTGACAAAGAGCCAAGATGGCATCACGCAGCGCTAATACGCCGACTGGTTTGTGGAGCAACGTGGCTGCCTGCAAGCTCGCTTCGCGGATGCGCGAAGGATCGGTATCGCCTGTGATGATGATGACGGGCAATGCTTGCCCCAGAGCTTTGCGCAAGGCGATGATCACTTCCGCGCCGCTCACACCTTCGCGCAGGCGGTAATCGGTGATGAGTAAATCAGGCACAAAGCCTTTGTTCTTAAACGCAAGCTCAGCATGCAGATCTAAACCTTCGCATAGGGCGAGTGCCTCTTGCCAGCCCTCAGCGGTGCGCACTTCGCAGCCCCAGCTTTGCAGAAGTGCTTGCATGCTGATACGCAAAGCAGCTTCATCATCCACCACCAGGATACGCAGCCCCTGCAAAAGCTGCTCGGATGAGGCTTGGGATGATTGGCTCTCAGGGGCCATGCCCTGCGCGAAAGCGGGTGGCCGAGCCAGCTGCGCTGCCATCCATCCACCCGAGCGCAGCACATAATCGTCCTCAGAAATCGCCTCGCGCGAGAGCGGCAAGCACAGCGTGAACACCGAGCCATGCCCTACGCGCGAGCGCAATTGGATTGTCGCGCCCATGCTTTGCGCCAAGCCTTTGGCAATCGCTAAACCGAGCCCCAAGCCTTTTTGTTTGTCTCGCTCGGGGTTGCCCAGCTGGTGAAATTCTTTGAAGACGGCTTGCTGTTGCTCAAGAGGAATGCCCAGCCCCGTATCACAGACCTGGATGCGCACCTCTTGGCCACGCTGGCGTGCGCACACGAGAATGCCGCCAGTAGCTGTGTAGCGCAGCGCATTGCTCACAAAATTGCGCAGGATCAGCATCGCCATAGTGGCATCGGCGTGGATGCGCAAATCGCTATCGCGCGTGCGATAGACGAGCTGGCGCTGATCGGCCTGTGCGCCAAATTCTTCTTCGAGTTGATGCAGCAGCGCCGCGACAGGCACGGCGCTGGGCTGAGCCACCAACACGCCCGCTTCAATGCGTGAATAATCGAGCAGGGCATTGAGCATTTCACTGTTTGCGTGGCAGGCCTTGCGGATATGCTCGATCAGGGTTTGCTGTTGCTCAGTCGGCTGCGAATTGGCAAGAAGTTGCACAAATAGATTCAGCGCCTGTGCCGGTTGGCGCAAATCGTGGCTGGCTGCAGCCAAAAAGCGCGTTTTGGCGCGATTGGCTTCCTCGGCTTGCTCACGCGCGAGATGGGCTTGCCGCGATTCTTCGGCCAGTTGCTGGACAAGCAGTTCGTTCTTAAACTGCAATTCAATGCCGGTGCGCAGCCGAAGGGAGATGGTGCGCGCAAAAAAAAGCAAGGCACACAGCAAAGTGAGCGCACCTTGCCACAGACTTTGCGCCATATCACTCTGCGCTATGGCTGCTGCCCAAATGACGGGCAGCAACACGACCAGCAAATACATTGCTGCAGCTGGAAAATACGCCGCCGCATAGGCCATGCCGCCCGCGCTCATACCGCTGGCACTCAATGCCACGATCAGCATAGGCGTGGATGCCTTCTGGATGCTCGCTGCCGTCAACCCCTGCCAGCACCACAGGCCCCAGAGCAGGCTCATGCATGCCATCACGTGCATCACGCGGTTGGTTCGGCGCGTATGCACGCGCTCCAAGCCAAGCCACTGCCGCCAGGTGCGCGGTGTATGCCATCTCCAACCAATCGAGATCGCTTGCGAGTAAATACAAAGCAAAGTCAGCGCAGCGATCCAAGCCAAAGAAAACGTGTGTGACACATAGGGCCACATCGCTGCCGTCATGATCACGCCGCAGACCCAAGCCCCGAGCACAGAGATGGATGAATTGGCCTGCACCAAACCGATTTGCGCATTGCGTACGCTCAGATCTGGGCTCATGGCGGCCCAATGCGCCAATCGTTGCCGCCAAGCCAGCTTCATGAGGGCAGCGCCTGCAAAGGTGCGGGCTGCGTGGTTTGCACCAAGCCTTGGCGCTGCGCTTGCAGTACTGCGCCGGTGCGCGTGTTGCTACCCAAGAATCGCAAAATGGCAGCCACGTGGTTACGCACTGTGTTTTCGCTCAAGCTCAATCGATAGGCAATGATTTTGTTGCTCAGGCCTTCGCACATCAGCAGCAGCACATCCAGCTGCCTCGCAGAAAGACTGTGCGCGGCCTCGCCAGATTCTGAGCTTGAATCCATTTGCGCCACATCGAGCAATGAAGGCTTGATTTGCCCCAGTGCCGCCATGTGCACCGATTGGCGAATCTGCTCGGGCGATGAGGTCTTGCTCAAGTAAGCCAGCGCGCCGCGCTGCAAGGCCAGGCGCACGGTTGCGCTGTCTTGCTGCGCACTGAGCATGAGCAAAGCGGCTTGTGGCCAGCGGCGCTTGAGCAAAGTCAGCCCTTCAATGCCCATCAAGCCCGGCAGCTGCACATCTAGCAGCACCACATCGACTTTGCTGCCTTCGGCCAAAGCCAAGGCCTGCGCCAAGCTGGCCGCTTCATGCACCTGCCCGATCTGCATGCCCACGCCCAACGGCTGATCGCCCAAGATCAAGCGCATGCCCGCGCGAAACAGATCATGATCATCCACCAAGAGCACATCAATGCGCGTCGCGGCAGCTCGCAGCGCGAGGCGATCAGATGGGGCAGGATCGGTTTTGCGAATCATGGGTGGATTGTGCCGCCCGTGACGCTGCGCAGCAACCTTATGCGCTGGGCGTTGGTACAAAAAGACTAATGACAAAGCTTGGGGAGCTTCAGACAATCGTTTGGCTATTTTTTTCAATTCGATATGCCTAACCACGTGAGGCTTGCTATGCGCCATCATTCCATTGAGGAATCAGCCATCTGCTTACAGCGTGCATTTAAGCTTGCAGCGCTTTGCGCTCTATTCGCTCTGGCCGCCTGCGGGGGTGGTGGAGGCGGGAGCACAGCCGGAGCGAGTGGCGTGACTGGCGCCACAGGCGCCACAGGAGCGGCCGGTCTCAACACCTTGCTGCGCAGCAGCGCCGAGCCTTCTGGCAGCAATTGCGCCACGGGCGGCATCAAGACCGAAGCTGGCTTAGATACCAATGGCAATTCAGCGCTCGATACTGCCGAGATCAGCGCCACGGCCTATGTGTGCAACGGTGCGAATGGCGCGACGGGCAGCAACGGTGCAACTGGCGCCAATGGTACGAATGGCACATCAACCTTGATCGCATCGGCTGCCGAGCCCGCTGGCAGCAACTGCCCCTACGCCGGCAGCCGCATTACCGCCGGGCTGGATGCCAACGGCAACACCACACTCGACGCAAGCGAGATCACCAGCTCGCTCTATGTGTGTAACGGCGCACCCGGCCCCGGCGTGACCTGGGTCGAAGTCACCAGCACCACCGTGCAAGCCCAGCCCAATCGCGGCTATTTGGCCAACAGCAGCTCTCCTGTGGTGGTCACACTCCCCACCGCTCCGCAAATCGGCGATATCGTGCGCATCAATGGCGTAGGCACAGGCGGCTGGAAGCTCGCGCAAAACGCGGGGCAATCGATCAAATTTGGCAGCTTGCCCACCAATGCTGAGCCAGCAGGCTTCGTGTGGACGGCGCGTGATGTCACACGCTCTTGGGTGAGCGTGGCTTCATCAGCGGATGGCAACAAATTGGTTGCCGCCACGAATGATGGCGAGATTTTGACCTCTGCTGACGCAGGAGTTAGCTGGGTGTTGCGCACCGTGCCGCCCCGTGAGTGGAAAAAGATGGCATCTTCCTCGGATGGCAGCATCTTGTATGCCGCTTTTCAAACTAGCGGAGGCTTCGGTGGAGTTTTTGCATCCCGTGATGCGGGTCTGACATGGACCGAGGTTTTTTTCGGGACGACCGTATTCACTGATTTGGCAGTATCCGCAGACGGGCTAAAAGTCATCGTTGTTTCAGATCTGATTAATTTGGATACTTCTGTCGATGGAGGTCAGACTTGGAGTCAAAGAAACTATAACTACATCGGTCAATATCCAAATACCGTCGCAATCACGCCTCGTGCTGATCGGTTGGTTTTAGGGCTTAGGGGCAACGCTTATCCAGATTCATCGATGTACTTGTCTAACGACTTGGGGGGAACTTGGTCAGGCACAACTCTCGGTACGCAGTTCGAATGGATCAATCTGTCGCTCTCGGCAGACGGACGCGTCGTTGTTGCTGGTGGCTTCGACCTCATAGACGATAAATATCACATCTCCATTTCAAGCGATCACGGTGCAACTTGGACAAAGCGACTGGTCGGTACTGAGGTTCGCGCATCAGCCATATCGGCCGACGGCAGGCATATTTGGTTCGCTGGCGGTACTTCTGTTAGGTTTAGGGTGCCAGAGCCCAAGTTGTACTACAGCAACGACTACGGCCTGACTTGGCAAAACCGCGAAACGATTCGCGATTGGCGATCAATTGCCTCCTCGCATTTGGGTCACAAATTGGTAGCTACCGTTTTCTACGGCCAAATCTACACCTCAGTCAAACGCGATCAAACCACGCCCGACATCACTGGCTTCCTAAGCGGCACGCAATACGACGCGCTGGAGCTGCAATACATCGGCGGCGGTGTGTTCATGCCGATCAGCTATGTGAGTTATTCGGGCGTGTTTCAGTTCAAATAATGCATGGAAAGCGATCAAGAATTGCTACAAAAATATGAGCATCCCATGCATATTTCATCCCAGCAAAGCGTCGTTTTTGCTTGAAAAACCGCCAAAACCTACCAAAGCCGAATGCGCAAATACAGTGTGATGAGCGCAATACCCACCACGAAGCCGATCGCACCATAGACGATTTTTTGCAGCAGGGCATTGGTGCGTTTTTGCTCTTGCAGCAGTTCTTTGATGAGTGCATCGTTGCCTGAGCCTTCGCGCTGCAAAAAATCGGTGAGCAGACGCGGCAGGTGGGGGATGAGCTTGGCGTAGCGCGGGGCTTGGTCTTTGAGCGCATCCGAGAAGCGCTCGGGGCCGACTTGGCTTGCCATCCATTTTTCCAAAAAAGGCTTGGCAGTGGCCCACAAATCCAGATCAGGATCGAGCTGGCGGCCTAGGCCTTCGATGTTGAGCAGCGTCTTTTGCAAGAGCACGAGCTGGGGCTGAATTTCGACTTGGAAGCGGCGCGAGGTTTGAAACAGGCGCATCAGCACAATGCCGAGCGACAACTCTTTAAGCGGCCGATCAAAGAAAGGCTCGCACACCGCGCGAATCGCAGCTTCTAGTTCATCCACCCGAGTGGCTTGCGGCACCCAGCCCGATTCAATATGCAGCTCGGCCACGCGCTTGTAATCGCGGCGGAAGAAGGCGGCGAAATTGTTGGCTAGATAGTCTTTATCCACCTCGGTGAGCGTGCCCACGATGCCGAAATCCAGGGAGATATAGCGGCCAAAGGTATCGGGCTCTAGGCTCACCTGAATATTGCCGGGATGCATATCAGCGTGGAAGAATCCATCGCGGAAAACCTGCGTGAAAAAGATCGTCACGCCATCGCGCGATAGCTTCTTGAAATCCACGCCGGCTGCTTTGAGCTGCTCAATCTGATTGATCGGCAGCCCCGTCATGCGCTCCATCACGATCACTTCAGTATGGCAAAAATCCCAAAACATCTCGGGAATCATCACGAGATTCAAGCCCGCCATATTGCGACGCAGTTGCGCAGCATTGGATGCTTCGCGCACGAGATCCAGCTCATCGTGCAAGTACTTGTCAAACTCCGCAACCACTTCCATCGGTTTCAAGCGCTTGCCGTCTGCGGACAAACTCTCCACCCAGCCGGCCATCATGCGCATCAGGCTCAGATCTTTGTCAATCACCGGCAGCATGCCGGGGCGAAGCACTTTCACCGCCACATCGCGTAGCTTTCCGTCTTTGGTTTTGAGCGTGGCGAAATGCACTTGCGCAATCGAGGCGCTGGCCACCGGCTTTTGTTCAAAGCTCTCAAAAATATCGGCCAGTTTGCGGCCAAATGAGCGCTCAATCGTGGCCACGGCGATTGCTGCATCAAAGGGTGGCACGCGATCTTGTAGTTTGGCCAGCTCGTCGGCAATATCGGTAGGCAGCAAATCACGCCGGGTAGAAAGCACTTGGCCGAATTTCACGAAGATGGGCCCAAGCGCTTCCAAGGCTTCACGAAGGCGCTGGCCGCGAGGTGCACTTAAATTTCTGCCTAGCGAAGCAATGCGCGCAATGATTTTCAGCCACGGCTTTTGGAAGCTGGTGAGCACAAGCTGATCGAGCCCGAAGCGCAACACAATGAAGACAATATAGCTCCCACGAGCAAAACGGGTGAGCCAATTCATGAGGTGGTGGATTCTGGGTGGGAAGGTTTTTGCATTTTGGGAGCGATGAAGGCTTTGAGCGTATCGCCGATGCCGCGCACAGCCTTCATGAGCGTATGCGCTGGCACATCGCCCAAGATGCGAGAGAGATCTTCTTCCACATCCCAACGCACATGATCGACCAGCCAATTAACCTCTGCTGCAAGCATCACATCACCTGAGACTTCCATACGAGGCTTTTCGCCGCTGAGCAGGGTTTGCAGGATGCTCAAAGGATTGGCCTCGAGCACTTTGAGCGATAAATCAGGCTCTGCATCAGCTTCTGCCAGATCCAGCAAGCCAGCCGGAGTCACTCTTAATTTCATAGCTACCCACGCAGATTCTATGCCGGCGACTTGCCCTTTTTGCCTCTTTAATCGTGCCAAAGCCTCCGGTTCTTGCTGCATCACATGATTGAGCAGCAACACAACGCGCTGCTGCATTTCGTGCAACAGCCAATCGGGTGGCTTGGGAATCGGGAAACTGGGGGCGGTGCTCATGCTTTGCATTATCTCTGCTTATTTTGGGGTGATGGCGCTTTGTGGTCTTGGCTTGGGTGGCGTTCTTTGGCCTGCGCTCGGCGTATGCGTCACGGCGTCACGGCCTCATGGTCTCCTGCCGCGCTTGCGCGACACTTGTCGCGCGTTATGGCGAGGCGAATCACTCCAGGCACAAAAAAGCCCGGCGAACCGGGCTTTTGGGGAGAGAACAGGACAGATCAGTTCAAAGCCTGCAAACCTGCAACGAGCCAGCCTGCGCTGCCGTCTTTGGGTTTGGTCATGTTCCACACTTCGCGGAAGGGGCCAGGGCTCTGGGATGGATCTTCTTTGATCATGCCGGAGAACTCAACGCTGGCCATCCAGTCGGTGCCCGTGTCTTCAATGCCGAGAAGCTTGGCATCCAGTGCGGCCACTTCGGTGTGGTTGAATGCCCCACCAATGTGCTGATCGCGCTCGGAGAGCTGCTGACGGATTTCGCGCAGCATGTCGTCTGTCATCATCGTGCCCAGTGTCTTCACGTCGTTTTTATCCCAAGCCGCCTGCAAGGCCACGAAGGCTTGCTTGGCTGTGGTCAAGAAGGCTGGAGCGTCGAAATCAGCGGGGATCGTCCAGTTGCTGGAGCCGCCAGTCAGGCGTGAACCAATCAGGCTGCCGCCGGTGGATTGTGTCTGCGCCTGGAAAGCCGTGGAATTGCGCTCCCAAGGGCGGGCAGATGCATCGTTGCCCACGTTTTCTGGGCTGTAGCTGCGTTGGGTATCAACTTGGGGCACGTTAGGTGCGCCAGCGCCTGCCATCGCGTAAGGGGAGTTTTGCTGCATACCGCCTTGATTGGCAGCGCGGCGGCGCATGAACCAACCCACGGCCACCATGATCAGCAAAGCGAGCAAACCAAACATCAAGATTTGACCAAAGGCTTCGCCCAAGCCGAGCGAGCTGGCCAGCCATGCGAGGCCCAGGCCAGCTGCCAAACCGCCGAGCATCGCGCCCCAAGGCTTCTTGGGGGCGGCAGCGGCTGCGCCTGCAGCGGCGGGCGCAGCAGGCTTTGCAGCTGCTGCAGCGCCAGGAGCTGCAGCCGGGGCAGCGGGAGCGCCCTGGCTCTGAGTGACGTTGTTGGACTGTTTGCCCATGGATTTACCGCCGCCCATGCGTTTGGCAGCGTCTGCGTCAAAGCTCACGAGCGCCAAGCTCGCCGCCATGATGCCTGTGATGATGTAAGAAAGTAACTTCATTTGCCTTGCCTCATTGAAAAAATTCAATCCCGTACATGCCGCTGACTGACCAAAATGCAAGTGCCATCAGCACTTGATCCCCATATGCAATGCCACCACGCCCGCTGTCATATTGTGTATATCAACGTGGCCAAAGCCTTGTGAGAGCATCATGGTTTTGAGCGTCTCCTGATCGGGATGCATGCGAATGCTCTCAGCCAAATATTGATAGCTTTGCGCATCGCCCGCAACCCATGAGCCCAATTTTGGCAGGATCGAAAAGGAATACCAATCGTAGGCCTTTTGCAAAGGCTGGGCGACTTTGGAGAATTCCAGCACCAAAAGCTTGCCGCCGGGCTTCAAAACGCGGCACATCTCGGCCAGCGCTTCTTCCTTGTGCGTCATGTTGCGCAAACCGAAAGCAACTGTGACGACATCGAAATGATTGCTGGGCAGCGGCAGCTTTTCCGCATCGCACACCAGGGTGGGCAAGGTATAGCCCGCATCCACCAAGCGATCCCGTCCCACGCGCAGCATGGCTTCGTTGATGTCGGTGTGGACGACTTCGCCGGTTTCGCCGACCTTTTTGGCAAACGCCAAAGCCAAATCCCCCGTGCCGCCAGCCACATCCAACACCTTGGAGCCGAGCCCCGCACCCGAGACGAGCACGGTGTATGCCTTCCAGCCGCGATGCAGACCCGCAGACATCAGATCGTTCATCACATCGTATTTGGAGGCGACGGAATCAAACACGCCACGCACTTGGGCGGCTTTCTCGTTTTCATCCACAGTTTTGAAGCCGAAATGCGTGCTAGCCATGGTGGTTACTGCGGGAGCAGCTATAAAAATAATAGTGAACGAAATTAATGGCTGCAGCCTGCGCCATGCACATGGCCGCCGCCGCCAAGCATCGGCGCATCACGATCCGCGCCAGCTTCTTCTAATTTTGCCAAGTAGCGCTTCCACAAATCATCTTGCTGGCTGCCCAGGAAATACAAGTAATCCCAAGAAAAAATGCCGCTTTCATGGCCGTCGGTAAACACCGGCTTCACCGCGTAATTGCCAATCGCCTCTAACTCTTGCAAACCCACATCGCGTTTGCCGGTTTGCAGCGTTTCCTGCCCCGGCCCGTGGCCTTGCACTTCGGCAGACGGCGAATACACGCGCATTAGCTCAAAGGGCAGTTTGAAAGCCTTGCCATCAGAAAAAGCGATTTCCAGCAGCTTGGATTGCTGATGAACGGTGATGTCGGTGGGGGTCGGGGTGTCTTGGGTCAGGCCAGCCATACTTGTCTCTTTCTTGTTTGAATCAAACCAAAACGCGCTCAATGCCGCCTTCGTTGGCCTTGGCGACGTATTCTGGCAACCAGTTTTCGCCGAGGATTTGGTTGGCCATTTCTACCACGATGTAATCGGCTTCCAAAAGACCGTTGTTCAGATCGTTGCCATAGCGCGAGAGGCCTTGCAGGCAGCTCGGGCAGCTGGTGAGGATTTTCACGTTGGCTTTTTCTGCCACAGCGCCTGAGGCGCGCAGATCGGCCTCCCCCTTGCGAATTTCCTCTTCTTTGCGGAAACGTACTTGCGTTGAAATATCGGGTCGCGAGACGCCCAAGGTGCCAGATTCGCCGCAGCAACGCTCGCTTTTGAGCACGTTGTCCCCGATGAGCGCTTTGACGGTCTTCATCGAATCACCCAGCTTCATTGGGTTGTGGCAAGGCTCGTGATACAAAAAGCCGCCTTGGCCTTGGGGCAAAGTGATGCCTTTTTCCAGCAGGTATTCGTGGATGTCGATGATGCGGCAGCCGGGGAAGATCTTGTCGAACTCGTAGCCTTGAAGCTGGTCATAACACGTGCCGCAAGAAACAACCACGGTTTTGATGTCCATGTAATTCAGCGTATTGGCGACGCGATGGAAGAGCACGCGGTTGTCGGTGATCATCTTCTCGGCTTTGTCAAACTGCCCCGAGCCGCGCTGGGGATAGCCGCAGCACAAATAACCCGGCGGCAGCACGGTTTGCACGCCCGCATGCCAGAGCATGGCTTGCGTGGCGAGGCCCACTTGAGAGAACAAGCGCTCCGAGCCGCAGCCGGGGAAGTAAAACACGGCTTCAGTCTCCGCCGTGGTGGCCTTCGGGTTGCGGATGATCGGCACGTAATCGTTGTCTTCAATATCGAGCAAGGCACGCGCGGTTTTTTTCGGCAAACCGCCGGGCATTTTCTTGTTGATGAAGTGAATGACTTGCTCTTTGATTGGCGCTGCGCCCAGTGTGGAAGGCGGTTTGGCGGTTTGCTTTTTGGCCAAACCGCGCAGCAAATCATTGGCCAAGCGCTGTGCTTTGAAGCCCACATCCACCATCGCCGAGCGCATGAATTTGATCGTTTCAGGATTCGTCGCGTTCAAGAAAAACATCGCTGCCGCATTGCCGGGGCGGAAGGATTTTTTATCCATCTTGCGCAGCAAATTGCGCATATTCATCGAGACATCGCCGAAATCAATCTTCACTGGGCAAGGCGATTCGCATTTGTGGCAAACCGTGCAGTGATCGGCCACGTCTTCAAACTCTTCCCAATGCTTGATGGATACGCCGCGCCGCGTTTGCTCTTCGTACAAGAAGGCTTCAATCAGCAGTGACGTGGCCAAGATTTTGTTGCGCGGCGAATAGAGCAGATTCGCACGCGGCACATGGGTGGCGCAGACCGGTTTGCACTTACCGCAGCGCAGGCAATCTTTCACCGAATCGGCGATGGCGCCGATGTCGGACTGCTGCATGATGAGCGATTCATGCCCCATCAAACCAAACGATGGCGTGTAGGCGTGGGTTAAGTCTGCAAACCACACATCCGAAGCTGTTTTTGAGGCATTTTTGCCATGTGGCTGGGATGTTTCCTGCGCGGAGTGCTCACTATTTCGTAGCAGCTTGCCTTTGTTAAATCGCCCTTCAGGATCAACCCTAGCTTTGTAATCCGCAAAAGGCTTGAGCTCCGCATCGCTCAAAAACTCCAGCTTCGTGATGCCAATGCCATGCTCGCCCGAGATCACGCCATCCAAGCGGCGCGCGAGTGCCATGATGCGGCCCACGGCCTCATGCGCGGTTTGCAGCATGTCGTAATCATCGCTGTTCACCGGAATGTTGGTGTGCACATTGCCATCGCCGGCGTGCATGTGCAGCGCGATCCAAACACGGCCTTTGAGCACGCGCTTGTGAATCGCCTGGCATTCATCCAAGATCCCTTTGAATGCACCGCCGGTGAAGATATTGCCCAAAGGCGCGCGAAGCTGCGTCTTCCAGCTGGCGCGCAGGCTGTGGTCTTGCAATTGCAAGAATTTTTCATCCACATCGCTGAGCCAGCCCGCCCAGAGATGGCGCACGTCTTTGATCAGCGTCAAGGCTTGGCTCACGCGGTCTTCCAACAGCTCAGCGGATGGAATATCCATCGCATCATCGCCTTTGCCCAAGGGCAGATTGCCCTTGGCGAAAAACTCTTCTAGCGCATCACACAATTTCAGCTTGTTGCGCAGCGAGAGCTCAATATTGATGCGCTCAATACCGTCGGTGTATTCAGCCATGCGCGGCAGTGGGATCACCACATCTTCATTGATCTTGAAGGCATTGGTGTGCTTGGAAATCGCGGCGGTGCGCTTGCGATCCAGCCAGAATTTTTTACGCGCCTCGGGGCTGGTGGCGGTGAAGCCTTCGCCATTGCGGCTGTTGGCAATACGCACCACCTCGGAGGTCGTGCGCGCCACCACATCGGCATCGTCGCCAGCGATATCGCCAATCAACACCATCTTGGGCAAGCCGCCGCGCTTGGATTTGGTGGCATAGCCCACGGCTTTCAGATAGCGATCATCCAAATGCTCCAAGCCAGCGAGCAACACACCCGTGCGCTTTTGCTCGGCAAACATGAAATCTTTGATTTCCACAATCGAGGGCACGGCATCTTTGGCATTGCCGAAGAATTCCATGCACACCGTGCGGGTGTGCTGCGGCATTTTGTGAACGATCCATCGCGCGCTGGTGATCAGGCCATCACAGCCTTCTTTTTGGATGCCGGGCAGGCCAGAGAGGAATTTATCCGTCACGTCTTTGCCCAAGCCTTCTTTGCGGAAGGTTTTTCCGGGAATGTCCAGCTGCTCCGTCTTGAGGAGCTTTTTGCCGCCCGCATCGAAATACTCCAGCTTGAAGCTGGCCAGCTCGGCATCATGAATCTTGCCCAAATTGTGATTCAGGCGTGTGACTTCCAGCCACTGCGCATCAGGCGTGACCATGCGCCATGAGGCGAGGTTATCCAGCGCTGTACCCCAGAGTACGGCTTTTTTGCCGCCGGCGTTCATCGCGATATTGCCGCCAATGCAGCTGGCTTCCGCCGAGGTGGGATCCACCGCAAACACATAGCCCGCGCGCTCAGCCGCATCCGCCACGCGCTGGGTGACCACGCCAGCTTCTGACCACACCGTAGCCACAGGCTCAGCCAAACCGGGGAGACTCACCATCTGCACCTCGGTCATCGTCTCAAGCTTTTCGGTGTTGATCACCGCTGATTTCCAAGTGAGTGGAATCGCGCCGCCGGTATAGCCTGTGCCGCCGCCGCGCGGCACAATGGTTAAGCCCAGCTCGATGCAAGACTTCACCATGCCAGCCATTTCGGCCTCGGTATCGGGTGTGAGCACAACAAATGGGTACTCCACACGCCAATCGGTCGCATCCGTCACATGGCTCACGCGTGAGAGGCCGTCGAATTTGATGTTGTCTTTGGCCGTGGTGCGGCGCAAGACGCTGGTGGCTTTTTTGCGCAAGTCATAAACGGTAGAAAAAGTCTCGTAAAACGATTTCACGCAGGCGCGAGCCGCTTCCAGCAAGATGCCCACATGCTCATCGCGCAGCTTGTCTTTCTCTGGCGTACGGCGCTTCTCCACCTCAGTCAGGCGGTGGTTCAGCGCATCGACCAAAGCCTTGCGGCGCTTGGGGTTGTCCAGCAAATCATCCTGCAAATAAGGATTGCGCTGCACCACCCAAATATCACCCAGCACTTCATACAGCATGCGGGCGCTACGCCCGGTCTGCCGCTCGCCACGCAATTGCTCCAGCAGCTCCCAAGAGCGAGAGCCCAGCAACCGAATCACGATCTCCCTGTCGGAGAAAGAGGTGTAGTTATAAGGAATTTCGCGCAGGCGCGGCTCGGTCTGGCCGACGGCGGCTAAAAGCTGGGTGGGCAGGGGTGCATTCATAGGTTAGGTGCTCAATCCGACATTATCGCCGTTACAAGGCAAACATGCGGGACAACCCTGATGCAAGCTTATGTCATTCATGTAATTGTCATAATCGCGCCATACGATCCATGGTCGTGCCGTTTATTTCATCAAAGGATAGTCCCATGTCTACCAAGCGTAGTGTCTTCAAACAAACTCTTTTCGCAGTGACCGCTGCGCTGACCTTGGGAGCTGCCGCCTTGCCTGCCGCAGCCCAGCAGCGCACCGACATCCAAATGTGGATGGGCCTGACCGGCCAAGGCGGCGAGCTGCTCACCCGCTTTGCCAACGAATTCAATGCCTCGCAAACCGAATACCGCGTGGTCGCCACCTTCAAAGGCCAATATCCCGAGCAGCGCGCCGCAGCCGTAGCCGCCTACCGCGCTGGCAATCCTCCCCACATCATGCAAATGTTTGATGCCGGCTCGGGCGACATGACGGCGGCCAAGAGCGCCATCGTGCCAGTCAGCGATGTGTTCAAGCGCGCCAATTTGCAATTCAATCCCGCAGATTTCATCGCCCCAGCGCGCGGCTACTACAGCTTGCCCAATGGCGACATGCTCTCGATGCCGTTTAACGTCTCGACCGCCGTGATGTTCTACAACAAAGACGCCTTCAAAAAGGCTGGCTTGAACGCGGACAAACCTCCGCGCACCTGGCCAGAGCTCGTCTCCACCGCCAAAACCCTGCGCGAGAAGAATGGCGCGGCTTGCGGCTTCACCACCACTTGGCTGGCTTGGATCATGCTTGAGCAATACAGCTCCCTGCACAACGTACCGCTGGGCACCATGAGCAATGGCAAAGCCGGTGCGGGTGCATCGCTGGAGCTCAATACGCCGCTGAATCAGCGCGTGATCAAAACCTTGGTCGATATGCAAAAAGACAAGAGCTTTGACTACGGCGGCCGCAGCAACGATGCCGCTGCTAAATTCATCTCGGGTGAATGCGGCATTCTGTTGCAATCCTCCGGCGGCTTGGGCGCGATTGCCCGCGATGCTAAGTTCCAATTTGCTACTGCACCTCTGCCTTACTGGCCAGACGCTGTGAAAGACGGCAAGCCTTATGCCAGCACCATCGGCGGCGCATCGCTGTGGGTGTTTAATGCACCAAATCGAACCCCCAACGAATACCGTGGCGTGGCGCTGTTTCTCAACTACCTCAAGTCCACCCCTGTGATGACCACTTGGGCGAAAGAAACGGGCTTCTTGCCCGCGACCAATGCGGCCTTCAAAGCCATGCAAGACGAAGGCTTTTTCGCGAAGAACCCTGGCCGCGATGTGCCAATTTTGCAGTTGATCAGCGCCAAATCCGGCGAGCATACTGGCGGCTATCGTTTTGGCCGTTGGGTTGAGATCCGTGATGTGTACCACGAAGAAGTGGAGAAAGCTTTGCAGGGCAAGCAATCCGCGGCCGATGCATTGCACAACACGCAGCGCCGTGGCACGGCCTTGCTGCGCGCCTTTGATCGCATGGCAGCCAATTGATCTGATGCATCGCCGTTGCTTTGAGACCCAAGGCAACGGCAATTAAGATCAGCCTCCATGCAAACCGTTGGCTTCAACAACAAGCTGCTGCCCTATGTGCTTGTCGCACCGCAGTTGGCGATTACTTTGGTCTTTTTCTTTTGGCCGGCGGGGCAGGCGCTGTTCATGTCAGTGCTGGAGCAGGATGCTTTTGGCACATCGGTGAAGTTTGTTGGTTTGGCAAATTTTGAACGCGTGTTGACCGATCCCGATTATTTAGCCTCGGTCTGGCGCACGGTGTATTTTTCGATTGCCGTCACATTCCTCGCGATGGCTCCCGCCTTGGTCTTGGCCGTGATGGCGGATCGCGTGGTGCGGTGGGCGACCGCGTACAAGACGTTTCTGATCATTCCCTATGCTGTTGCACCCGCCGTGGCTGGTGCGATGTGGCTATTTTTGTTCAATCCCGCCACGGGCACGATTGCTTGGCTCCTCGGTAGCCTGGGTGTGGATTGGAATCCTGTACTCAATGGCACTCACGCCATGATTTTGGTGATCATCGCTTCCGCATGGAAGCAAATCGCATATAACTTTCTCTTTTTTCTTGCAGGCTTACAGTCCATTCCCAAATCGCTCTTGGAAGCAGCTGCCATTGATGGCGCGAGCGAATCTCGCCGTTTCTGGACGATTTCCTTCCCGCTGCTCTCGCCCGTCACTTTTTTCCTTTTGGTGGTCAACGCAACGTACGCCTTCTTTGAAACCTTCAGCGTGATCCACGCAGTGACTTCTGGCGGCCCAGCCAAAGCCACCGAAATTCTGGTTTACAAGGTGTACTACGACGGCATCATCGCGCTCGACCTGGGCTCATCCAGCGCGCAATCGGTGATCTTGATGGTGATCGTGATTTTGCTCACGATGATCCAGTTCAAGTACGTTGGTAAAAAGGTGCATTACTGATGTTCAACCAACGCTCCAATTGGCTCGCACACGTCATCATCTGGTTTGGCCTCTTGGTCGTGGCGTTTCCGCTGTATTTCACCTTTGTCGCCTCTACGGTTTCTAACCAAGCTCTCGCGCAAGCGCCCATGCCTCTTTTGCCAGGCTCGCAAGCGGTAGAAAACTACAGCGCAGCCTTGTTCACTGGCTCAGCCAACAAGCTCTCGCCGCCGGTGATGACCATGCTGCAAAACTCGCTGGTGATGGCGCTCGTCATCACCTTCGGCAAAATCGTGCTTTCCATTCTTTCAGCCTATGCCGTGGTGTTTTTCAGATTCCCCGGCCGCATGCTGTTTTTCTGGATGATCTTCATCACGCTGATGCTGCCGGTTGAGGTGCGGATTTTGCCGACCTATGAAGTCGTCTCTGACATGGGGCTGATCAACACGTTTACCGGCATCACACTGCCCTTGATTGCCTCGGCCACAGCCACGCTGCTCTTCCGTCAATTTTTCATGACCGTGCCCAATGAATACGTGGAAGCCGCCAAGATGGATGGCGCAGGCCCGATGCGCTTTTTCTGGGACATTCTCGTACCGCTCTCGCGCACCAATATCGCCGCGCTATTTGTGATTCTTTTCATCTACGGCTGGAATCAATACCTCTGGCCGCTGCTCATCGTCACAGAAAAATCACTGGACACCATCGTGATCGGCATCAAAAAAATGATCGGCAACAGCGACACCGTGACCGACTGGAACATCGTCATGTCCACCACCATGCTCGCGCTCTTGCCGCCTGTGGTGGTGATCATCTTGATGCAGCGCTGGTTCGTCAAAGGATTGGTTGATTCAGAGAAATAAATCAAGAAGTCAGAAAGTCCGGACGCAGAAGACGCAAAGGTTACGCAGAAGAAATACCAAAAAGAGAAAGTCAGAAGAAGTTTTTGTTAAATTCACTTTGCTTTCGGTCTTCGGTATTTTTTGCGTCTTTTGCGTAACCTTTGCGTCTTCTGCGTCCGGTATTTTGTATTTGGTTTTCATTGAACTCACTTAAGTTGAACATACATGGCTTCAATCACACTCGACAACATCACCAAGAGCTATGGCACTGGCGCGAAAGCCAATCAGGTGATCCACGGCGTGAGCGCCAGCATCAAGGATGGCGAATTCATCGTGATGGTAGGGCCCTCGGGCTGCGGTAAATCCACGCTGCTGCGCATGGTGGCGGGCTTGGAAGAGATCACCGGTGGCAATATCTCGATTGGTGAACGCGTGGTCAACAAGCTTGACCCAGCCGAGCGTGATATCGCTATGGTGTTTCAGAATTACGCGCTGTATCCGCACATGAGCGTGTTTGACAACATGGCTTATGGCCTGAAGATCAAAGGCGTGCCGATTGACGAGATCAAGCAGCGTGTGGACAAAGCGGCCAAGATGCTGGAGATTGGCGCCTACTTGGATCGCAAGCCCGGCCAGCTCTCTGGCGGGCAGCGCCAGCGCGTGGCCATGGGGCGGGCGATTGTGCGCAAGCCACAAGTGTTTTTGTTTGACGAGCCGCTCTCCAATCTCGATGCCAAGCTGCGCGCCTCGACCCGGCTACAAATCCAGCAGCTGCACCGCGAACTGGGCATCACTTCTCTTTTCGTGACGCACGATCAAGTCGAGGCGATGACGCTGGGTGAGCGACTGATGGTGCTTAACAGCGGCCATGTGGAGCAACTGGGCACGCCCGATGAGGTGTATCACTTCCCCGCTTCCACCTTCGTGGCCAGCTTCATCGGCAGCCCACCGATGAATTTGGTGGCCATGCAAGACGCTACAGAATTAATAGCGTCTCGCACAGATTCTATGCCGGCGAATGACCTGTTTCATTCTAAAAATGATGCAATCGTCACGGTCGGCGTGCGCCCGGAGCATCTGCGCGTGATGCCCCAAGGCTTGGCGCTGCAAGTGCTCAGCATTGAGATGCTCGGCGCGGAGCGCCTGCTCTACACGCAGCTTGGTCAAAGCCATGAGCCCAACATGATCGTGCGCATCTCCGAAGGCCAAGAGTGCCCAGCTATCGGCAGCACGATCCATGTGCAAGCCTTGGCCGGCAAGCTGCACGGCTTTGATGCCCAAGGCAAACGGCTTTAAAAGCGTTACGCGTTGCCCAACAAAGCGCGCACACCCAAGCGCACCACTTCCCGAGCTTGATCAGAAGCCAGGCCTTGCTCGCGCCGCAAGCGGATCCACGCCTCAATGCTCATCATCACGTCCAAAGCGTCAAGTAGCAGTGCATTTTTCGCTTGCGCAGGCGGCAGCAGGCGCATCAACAACTCGCGCTGTAGCCGCGCCACGTCCATCAGGTTGCCAGCTAGATAGGCCGATTCGTGACGATGCGCTTGCGCAGCCACGTGCATCGCGGCCATTCGGTCGAACAGATCGGCGCGATGGTCGATGCTTTCTAACAACCGTTCCTGCCACGTCGGCGCACTCAGCCTTTGCAACAGCACGGGCTGCATCAAGGCGTCGAGATTGGTGCTGATTTCGCGATACAGTGAATCCATATCTTCAAAGTGCCTAAAAACCGTACGTAGGCCGATACCGGCGCGTTTGGCGACTTGTTGCGCTGTTGGGGCGAGATGCCCTTCGTACACCAAAGCTGTGAGCGCTTGCACGATCTGCTTGCGCGTTGCCCTGCTGCGATCCGCCCGTCCATCTGCCTTGGCCTCACCAGAGGTGGGGGATGCACGATCTCCAGACTCACTTGCCGTCATTTTCGGCGCTTCTAGGGGCTTGATTTTGATTTTCTTCATACCAGTATTCTGATCGTTTGCGTGCCGCGAATTTGCATGCGCCAAGATACTTTTTTTGAAAAGACATTACACGTAAACCCCAATTTCTCACTTTTAAAAATCATATGACACTTATCGTGCCATATGATTTAAATTTATGCCTTTACTCGTGAATCGCAGCTCTCATGAACACGCATCGGTGAAAGCACCTTCTTTGCTGATGCTCTGCACCGAACCGCCACGCGCCTTGATCGAATTGAGCGCGGGGCTGATGCTGCGCAACAGCTTGCTCAAAGCGGCTCCGCATGGCGATGGCCATGCGCTGATGGTGCTGCCCGGTCTGGGAGCGTCTGACCTTTCGACTGGCATGCTGCGGCGCTTCTTAAGTGATTTAGGCTATGAGGCTCATGGCTGGGAGCAGGGGCGCAACACCGGCGCGCGGCTTGGCTTGGAGCAACGTATGCGCGAGCGACTGCGGGAAATTCATACGGAAACTGGGCGCAAAGTCTCCCTCATCGGCCACAGTTTAGGCGGGCTTTATGCGCGCGAGCTCGCTAAGCTCGAGCCTGACTGCGTGCGGCAAGTCATCTCGCTGGGCTCACCGTTTGCGGGCCATCTCGGCTCGACAAATGCCACGCGCTTGTATGAGTGGCTCAGCGGCGAGCAACTCAAAGATATCGCGCCCGAACAAGTGGCGCGCGTGCTCGCCAAGCCGCCCGTGCCAACGACGTCGGTGTACAGCAAGACCGACGGTATCGTGGCTTGGCCGTGCTCGATTGAGGGTGACAACAACGATGGTGAGAGTATTCACCTTCGCGCAGCCAGCCATCTGGGGATGACGGCCTGCCCAAGCGCCTTGTACTTGGTCGCAGAACGCTTGGCGCAACCCGAGGGGCATTGGCAAGCCTTCGCGCCAACGGGCTGGCAGCGGCTGGTCTATGGTGTGCAGGATCACCTGCCCGCAGCGCTCCAACCATTGCCGGCCTAAACCATGGATACGCCAACATCACCCCGCAAGCCAAGCCGCATCAAGCGGTGGCACTCTGTTTTGCTGGCAGTGCTGGCGTTTATCGTTGCAGCTGGCGCCACGCTTTACGCCAAGTCCGAGCAGATCGTCCTTGGTGCTGAAGCCTACATTTTTGGCTACCCGCTGGTGGTGATGGACGTGACGCGGGCACATTCTGCGCTCACCGTCGGTCCAGAAAACCAATTGCGCCGCGTCCGCGTGTTTCCTGATGCCAGCTTCAAGGGCGTCGTTCGGCCCAATGTTGATACCCTGTACACATCAGCGTTTATCGATATGGCACAGGGCCCGTGGGTGTTCGAGATGAGCGCCAACGATCAGCGCTATGAAGTCATGCCCTTTATGGACGCATGGACCAATGTCTTTGCAGCGCCGGGCACGCGGCTGAGCGGCAAAGCAGGCGGCAAATTCCTCTTGGCTGGACCCAACTGGACGGGCATAGCGCCAGACGGTATGCAACTTCTGCGCTCACCAACAAGGATCGTCTGGCTGATCGGGCGCACGCAAACCAATGGCGTGACGGATTATCCCGTCGTGCATCGTCTGCAAGATGGCCTGTCTTTGCAGCGTTGGAACGCGGGTGTCATCGGCTCGCAAACTCCTGCCCCAGCAGCGGCTATTCGGCCACAGGCAAAAAACCCAACACCTCCCGCACAAATCATGCAGGAGATGGACACCAACACCTTCTTCACCCAGCTCGCCGCGCTCATGGTGGACAACCCGCCCACCGACGCAGACCAGCCGATGCTCATGAAGCTGCAGCGCATCGGCATCGCCCCCGGCCAGCCGCCGCAATGGGGGCTGCTGGATCGCTGGAGTGTTGCGCTGGGGCGTTGGATTGCAGACTTCAAGGTCGCGCAGGAGCTCAAGAAACCCCGCGAGCTCGTGCGCGGCTGGTCCACACCGCCGATGATCTTGGGGCAATACGGCACCAGCTACAACATTCGCGCGGTGGTGGCCATGGTCGGCCTAGGCGCAAACTTGCCTGCTGACGCGACCTACCCGCAGGCGCAAGTTGATTCGCAAGGAAATACATTGAACGGAAGCAAACGCTACCGGCTCAGCTTCAAGGCCGGCGAGTTGCCTCCTGTCAAAGCTTTCTGGTCAGTCACGGCCTACGGCGCTGATGACTTCTTGATCGAGAACCCGATCAAACGCTATGCCTTGGGCGACCGTGATCCACTGGTCTTCAATGCTGATGGCTCGCTGGATTTGTGGATCCAAGCCGACGAACCCGAAGCTGGAAAAAAGAGCAACTGGCTTCCTGTCAAAGCCGGCGAGCGCTTCTTGCTCAATGCGCGCCTCTATTGGCCACGCGAAGCCGCGCTGAATGGCAGTTGGGGCATGCCGGCGGTTGAGCGAATTCAGTAGCGTATCCTTGGGTCAAAAGGATTCTGTCCATGAAACCACTCAGCCCCACCGATTCGGTTTTCTTGTGGATGGAAACACGCAGCCAGCCCATGCATGTGGCCGGCTTGAATCTCTACACACCTCCCAAAGGTGCAGGCGCTGACTATATCCAGCGGCTGGTGCAAGGCTGGCGGCAACATTTGCGCGCCCTGCACCCTTTCAATCTGCGCCCAGTTCTCAAGCTCGGCCGCTGGTATTGGGAAGAAGACGAAGATTTCGAGCTGGATTACCACCTGCGCCATGTGGCTTTGCCTCGGCCTGGGCGCATCCGCGAGTTGCTGGCCATGGTCTCGCGGGTGCATGGCAACTTGCTCGATCGCAATCGCCCGCTGTGGGAAGCCTATGTGATTGAAGGCCTGCCCGGCGGGCGCTTTGCCACCTACACCAAAATTCATCATGCGCTGGTGGATGGCGTGAGCGGGGCGAAGATGATGGCCGAGGGCTTGTCGAAAAACGCCAGTGACATCAAGCCGCCGATTTGGGCACAAAGCTTTGGCAAGCGCGTCCCAGCGCCACCCAAGGCGGCTATTGACCGCTTGATGGCGTCGGCGAGCGAAGCCTTGCGCGCCACCGGGGAGATTTTGCCCGGCGTGCGCAGCGGCTTGTGGGAGCTGGTGCGAGATCGCCAAGCCGAAGTTGGATCGACAGCGCCCTATGAAGGCCCGCCCACACCTTTCAACTCCGAGATCACCGGCTCGCGGCGTTTTGCTGCGCAGTCGTATTCGCTGGATCGCCTCAAAGCAATCGGCAGCGCCACGGGTGCGACGGTCAACGACGTCACTCTGGCGATTTGTGCGGGCGCTTTGCGGCGCTATTTGCTCGCGCACGATGCCTTGCCCAAAAAACCACTCACGGCGATGGTGCCGGTCTCTCTGCATGCCGAGACGGATGAGGGCGGCAACCAAGTGGCTTTGTTGCTGGCCAACCTAGCGACCAACTTAGCCGACCCGATCAAGCGCCTCCATCGCATCATGGCCTCCACCGCCTCGGCCAAGCAGCAGCTCTCCAGCATGGCGCGTCTGCAAAAAATCGCCCACGGCGCGACGATGCTCGCTCCAATGGGCGCCAGCTTGGTGACCGGGCATGCCAAGAAGCGCCCGGCCTTTAACTTGGTGATCTCCAACGTGCCCGGCCCGCGCGAGATGCTGTATCTGGATGGCGCTCGGCTGGATGAGGTGTATCCGGTATCGATTCCTACGCATTATCTGGCGCTGAATATCACCATCAGTGGCTATGGCGATCATTTGGGCTTTGGCTACATCGCATGCCGGCGTGCCGTGCCATCGCTGCAGCGCATGCTGGATTACACGCGCGAATCGATCGAGGAACTTGAAGAGGCTATCGCTGCAAGCGGTGCACCCAAGCTCAAGGCTGTGCCGAAGCGGCGCAAGCCTGTGAGCAAATAGCTGAGCGGCATCTATGATGTAGCCATGCTCGCCACTCAGTTTCAATCCGCACTTTCCGCTTGCCCATTGATAGCCATTCTGCGCGGCCTCACGCCGCAGGAAGCGCCTGAAGTGGGGCGCGTGCTGTGGGATGCAGGCTTTCGGATTTTGGAAGTGCCCCTCAATTCTCCTGAGCCTTATGCGAGCATTGCCGCGCTGTGTGAAGCTTTGCCAAATGCGCTGATTGGCGCGGGCACGGTGCTTGATGCTGATCAAGTGAATCAGGTCAAGGCCGCAGGTGGGCAGCTGGTGATTGCGCCGAATTTCAATGTGAATGTGATCTTTGCCGCAAAGGCGGCTGGCATGTTGGCGATTCCCGGAGTAGCCACGCCGACTGAGGCTTTTGCGGCCTTGGCTGCGGGCGCGGATGCCATCAAGCTCTTTCCAGCGGAGATGATCTCGCCAGCCGCGGTGAAAGCCATGCGTGCGGTGTTGCCGCGTGAAGCTTTGCTATTACCTGTCGGCGGCATCAGTGCTGCGAATATGGCGAGCTATGCCAAAGCCGGAGCGAATGGCTTTGGCATCGGATCGTCGCTCTATTCGCCGGGTAAGCCGATCTCGCAGCTGCAAAGAGATGCTACTGATTTAATAGCTGCTCGCGCATATTTTATGCCGGCAAACCAATGATTTCACTTTAAATACCCTATGAACAACACGATACAACTCGGTTTGCAAAACAAGGTGGTGATCATCACCGGCGCATCGCAAGGCATTGGCGCGGCATGTGCGCAGCGCTTTGCGCGTGAGGGCGCAAGCGTGGTGCTGGCGGATGTCAGTGATGCTGCTGGCCAAGCTTTGGCTGCGCAATTGAAAGCCACCTATGTGCATTGCGATGTAGCGCAAAAAACGCACATTGATGCGCTGGTAGAAAAAACACTCGCGCTGTATGGCCGCATCGATGTGCTGGTCAACAATGCCGGCATCTTCAAAGCCGCGCCGTTTCTTGACGTGAGCGAAGAGGATTTTGATGCGGTGATCCGCGTCAATCTCAAAGGCAGTTTCCTCATGGCGCAAGCTGCTGCTCGCGCGATGGTGGCAGGCAAAACGCAAGGCAGCATCATCAACATGAGCTCGGTCAACGGCGTATTGGCGATCCCGAGCATTGCCAGCTACAACATGAGCAAAGGCGGCATCAACCAGCTCACGCGCGTGGCAGCCTTGTCCTTGGCCGATCACGGCATCAGAGTGAATGCCGTCGCGCCTGGCACGATTGCTACTGAGCTCGCGCAAAAAGCCGTGCTTACCGATGAGGCGGCCAAAGCAAAAATTATGAGCCGCACACCGATGAGGCGATTGGGTGAGCCTTCTGAGATTGCCGATGTAGTGGCTTGGCTGGCCAGTGATGCCGCCAGCTACATCACCGGAGAAATCATCACAGTCGATGGCGGGCGCATGGCGCTGAATTACACCGTTTGAACCAGTCCGCCTGAACCTAGGCGGCGTGGTTTCTCGCTAGATACTCTGCGCGTAAGGCTTCGGTGCGCTTGTTCACGATGGGCGCGGCAATCCGCCATTTCAAACGCTCTGCAAAGCTTCGGCGCAGCTCACTGTGAGACGGGTCTGCATAGAAGCTCATGGGATCATCCGCAATGCCCCAGTCGATGGTCGGCATGCTGCGCTCATCTGATGCATGGCTTTGCGCGCTCGCATCTTTTCTGCCCAGCCAATAAATCGCGCCACGGCGATGGATGCCATAGCCGAGCACGCGATTCTCAGCCGAGAGCCGATCAATGGCAGCGAGCTGCATCGTTAAATCCGGCACATAGCTGTCGGTCGTGATCCATTGCCCATCCAGATGCACTTGCGCCATGGCATGCATGATGGTCGCGTCATGCGAATCAATGATGCCATGCAGAAAATGCACCGGCAGTGAGACGAATTGTAGGCGCGCCGGGATGCCGGCAGATCTGAGCAAGGCTACAAACAACATGCCTTTGGTAAAACAATCCCCAAATCCTTGCTTGAGCACATCTGAGGCCTTGAGGCTCATGTCATCCGGATTCACGCCAAAGCGCAGTTTCTTCACAAAATCGTGCAGCACAATCGCTTTGTCTCGATCCCCAGCGATCAGCTGCGTCAAGCTGAGCATGGTGGTACGCAGCTTGGGTGTTTTGTAGTCAAGTTGTGCGGTCGCGCGCAGCCAACGCCTCAGTGGCTCTTCATCCGCTTGGCTTGCTTCACCAGTAGCAACATGGCTTTGCGATACATACATTCACTTACTTTAATTCTTTTGTCCAAGACAAACAAGCAAATTCATCAAAAAATTGCAAAAATTTTTATGATGTAACGCAGCAAAATTAGTCTGCCTGGAAGCCTGTTGCCTTGATCACTGGCTCCCAGCGGGCTTTATCAGCAGCCATGCGCCTGGCCATATCAGCGGAGGACTCGGGTACCGCCAACAGTCCCAAGCTGGTGAGCTTGGCCACCACATCGGCTTGGCGCAGCGCGGCTTGCATTTGGCCAGAGAGCTGCTCAACGCGCGCTGCGGGCATGCCTGATGGCCCGAAAACGCCAAACCAGCCGGTGGCTTCAATATTGATGCCCGATTCGCGCAGCGTGGGCACGTCAGGGAATTGCGCCATGCGCTGCGGGCTGGAGACCGCTTGAATACGCAATTTGCCTGCGCGATGGTTTTCTGCAAACTCAAGCGGCGTGTCAAAGCCCATCGGCAATTGGCCGCCGAGGAGCGCAGTCATCAGCGGCGCACCGCCTTGGAAGGGCACATGTTGCATCTTCACGCCCGATGCTTGGCCGAGCATCTCGCCCAAGAAGTGGGGCAGGGAGCCGGTGGCGGGAGACCCGTAGTTGGCCTGTGTTGGGTTGGCCTTGATCCAAGCAATGAGCTCGGCCATGTTTTTGGCCGGTGTGGCCGGGCCAGTGGCCAAAGCCAGCGGGAAGGTGGCGGCATTGCCAATGGGCGTGAAATCTTTGGTGGTGTCATATTTGATGCTTTTGAAAACGACGGGCTGCACCACCATCACGGCCATCGGCACGAGCATCAGCGTGTTGCCATCGGGCGCGGCATCTTTCACAGCTTGCGCAGCGATGCGCCCACCTGCGCCAGGGCGGTTTTCCACGATCACGGGGCTTCCCATGCTGGCGGTCATCTTCTCAGCGATGAGGCGCGCGGTGGCATCAGCGGAGCCGCCGGGCGGAAAGCCCACGAGAATTTTCACAGGCGCAGCCTGCGCGAAGGCGGGCAGGGCGGTGGCCGCAGCAGCAGCGCTCAAGCCGGCCAAAATGTGGCGGCGGGCAATCATCTTCGTCATATAAGTCTCCTCTTTGGATCATTTGGGAATGCACTAGACTGTATTCAACAATGGAGCTCTCATGTCACGGTTAAAACCCCTATCGCCCGAGACCACACCTGAACTGAAATCACATTTCGATTTCTTCCTCGGCACGCTGGGCTTCACGCCCAACAGTGTGCTCACCATGCAGCGCAAACCGCATTTGGTCAAAGCGTTCGCACAGCTCAATGCAGCGGTGATGTCGCCCGAAGGCGAGGTGGATTTGGGTTTTCGTCGCTTGATCGGGCACCTAGCAAGCAAAGCCAGCGGCTGCTTGTATTGCCAAGCGCACACCCTTTTGGGCGCAAAGAATTTTGGCGTGAGTGAAGAAAAAATGGCTGCCGTGTGGAGTTACGCCAGCAGCGATTTGTACTCCCCCGCTGAGAAAATCGCTTTAGATTTTGCTCTTGCCGCAGCGTCGCAGCCCAACGCCGTGACAGACGAACTCTTCGCCGAGCTCGCCAAGCACTGGAGCGAAGGCCAGATTGTGGAGATTCTCGGCGTGGTGGCCATGTTTGGCTTCCTCAACCGTTGGAACGATTCTATGGCCACACCTTTAGAGGCTGTGCCTTTGGCTGTGGCACAGCAGGCCTCAAAAGAGCTCGGCTTCGCGGCAGGGAAACACGTTTAGCTTAGGTATCTTGCGGCGCAGTGGTATCGCCTGCACCCAAGGTCTTTTCCATCAAGACGATATCGCGCCACGCACCGAATTTCCAGCCACAGCTTTTAAAGATGCCCACATGCTCGAAGCCGCAGGCTTTGTGCACGCCAATCGAGCCGGCATTGGCTGAATCGCCGATCACGGCCATCGCTTTGCGAATGCCTCCGCGCTCAAGCTGCGCGAGCAGCTCGGTGAGCAGCAGCTTGCCCATGCCTTTGCCGCCTGAGTCAGCGGCCATGTAGATCGAATCTTCCACACTGAAGCGGTAAGCCGCGCGCGGCTTGAACCAATTGGCGTAGGCGAAACCTTGCACGATGCCACCGACTTCAACCACCAGATAGGGTAGTTTTTTTGAAAGCACATCGGCGCGTCGCGTCGTCATATCGGCCACCGTGGGCGGCTCGGTTTCAAACGTACCCGTGCCGTGCAAGACGTGATGGGCGTAAATGGCTTGGATGGCGGGAAGGTCAGCTTCCGTGGAGGGGCGGATCAAAGTTCGGGCAGTGTTGTTCATAGCGCTATAATGGAAGGCTTTGCAGCGTGTCGCTGGCCGGGTGGCCACAGCGCGTGTCTCAAACGCTGCATGCATGAGCACCCGGCTCAGTATTTGTGGATTATCCACGCAAGGA